>NZ_JBKGUA010000045.1:0-55696 GCF_046543485.1 Paraburkholderia sp. EG304
CGGATTTCCCGCAGGACAGTGGGGGCGTCGACTGCGGTGCGCTCTACCGCTTCCACGGTGCGCGTCCAGGGATCGATCAGGTAGGCGGTCCTGGTCATGGCTGGACGTACTCGCGCGATGCGTCGCCGTCAGGTCGACGTCGACCGGACTGTGGATGCCGGAACCAGCCTTGCGGCTCGCCCGTGCCGTCCCACGCATCGATCGCGGTGCGCGCCGCCTCTAACGAGTGAAAGTAGAACGCGTCCATGTGCCCGTACGGATGAATGCCCATCACGAGTGCCCACTGCCACGTGTTGATCTCCATCAGCGCGGCCACGCGGCCATCGGGTAGATAGCGGAAGGGCCGCGAGTAGCCCATGCGCGCGAGCGCGGCATCATCGGGCTCGCCCTCGAAGGCGGGCGTGAGGAATTGCCGGAGTACTTTCAATGGCAACTGCATACTAGATCCCCTCCGGGTAGCGCGACGACAGGAGCGCGAGCGTGATCGCCTCGTCGCACGTACGCATGTTCAGCGACCGGAAGCCGAGGAAGCGGCAGTCCTCGCCCAGCACTGCCTCGTCCCAAATGCCCTGTGGATCGGAATAGATCATCCGGTCGCCATGGTCGAGCCGGCCGGCGCGGATCAGGTCGTCGATCACGCCCTCGATGTCGTTCGTGACACTCCTGCCGAGATCGAGATCCGTCACGCACACGAAGCGCACGGGCACGCTGCCCGAGCGCACCATCCTCGACTCGACTGTGTAGACAGCCCGCATGGTATCGTTCCCTCCCTCGTTGGACGAATACAAAGGCTAGTCCGGCGAAAGGCAACCGTGCAAGCGCGCCGCCCTCTGACGCGCTGATGCGGGTCGCATCAACCCTTGCCGTTGCGCGCCCTCGCGTCTGCCAATCCGGAAAATTCCCGAGATTCCGCACGTTCGCGCACTATTATTTGCGTTCGCCACGCAGTCCGCAAATATTGAGGTAATGGCGCGAATACGACTACCCGTTGATAAGGAAATCCGCGCGATCCTGTCCGTCCATCCAGCGCGGAACGCGACCGCGCCCGCTCCACGTTGCGCCGGTCCTCGGGTCGCGATATTTAGGGGGAACCGCAGCGCGAGGAGCCTTTGCGCGGAACGTACGCGTGCCACGATTCGCCGGCACGGTCTGCGTTTTCACGAGTCCGAGGTCGAACGCGGTCAGTTCGTACAGGTCGATCAGCGCGCGGCAATCCGCAATGGCCTGCTCGACTTCGGCGGCGCGCGCCGTTTCAATCCGCTCGTTCAGGTCTGCGAGTTGCGCCCGCATTTCGTGCATCAGCGTCATGTGCGTTGTCCTCGTGGTACTTGCCGTTTTGCGTACGGACGGCGTGAGCGCAGGCGTGCGTTTCCCAGCCCCCGCTTTCGCGGCAGTCTTTTTTGCCTTCATCGAATAGCCCCTCGGTTCGGGTTTAGACGTTCGGAAAGGAACGGGCGGAGATCGCCTAAGTGCTACTTCGTGGCGCGTCGCTGCGCAGCCGTTCGAGGTCGAGTAAATCGACATCTTCCATCGCGATCAGGCCGCCGCTCTCTCCGCCTTTCAGATAGCGAGGCTTGGGCGGTGCGAGTGCGGGGTTTCGCTTCGCGCGCTTTCGCAATTCCCTCAATTCCGCTTTGCGAGCTTCGTAACGTTCGGAACCACTCTTCAAAGCATCCCCACGGCGTAGCGAATACGGGCCGGAGTGGCGCACCAAAGACCCTCCGCGACCATGCGCGAGTACAGACGAGCCATGCTGCCACGCAACGTCACTGCCGCTCTCGATTACGCGACCGTCTGCGTCGATTACGGCAAACGTAGCGGCTCCGCCGTCGCGGGTCTCTACGCTGATCGCTTCGTTTCCCCGTTCATGTCGGGCGTGGATCGTCGCATTGGCAAGCGAGCCGACCTTCGGGTCCATTGGATCGCCCGGTTCATCCCATCCAAAAAATTCGGGTGGAGGTCCACCTAAGATTGGCGGACGTTTGAACACCTTCAGAATGCCGATGCGTTTCCAGTAGCGTCGCGTCGAGAGTACGACAACGTTCCAGAACTCCTCGCCGACCGGCTCACCAGTCTCGACAATCTCGCCGTGCGTGTCGAGCACGGCGGGCTGCGCTCTCGCGCCTTCGCTGGTGAATGCCGTAAGACTATTGAAGTAGGAGCCTCTGATGATGCAGTTCAATACCAGTACGTCAGCTAAGAACTTCGTACGGGGGTTTCCGGTCATGATCTGCCTCTCGGAAAGAACTCGCGGATATCACCTACAGCAGGCGAGGAATACTCGATAGCCGTGCTGATCCTGCCGGTGTGCGGATTGAGCATCCTGACCTCCTTGCTCTGCGCGGTCATCATCGCGAGCACGGTCGTGTAGTCCATCATGTTGAGATAGGGCACCTTCGGCGGCGCGTCATCGTCGACGAGTTCGCAGAGCAGCGCATCGCTATCCATGTTGAACTGCTGGCGGCATGCGAGCGGGCGCGAGTCATAGATCGAGCACGCGCCGCCCTTCAGGAACGGGCAGGGATTATCATAGCCCGCGCGCATTTCCTCGAGCCGAGTCACGCCGATGACCTTCGCGGGCTTGACGCCGATGCGTCGACCGATCAGCGCCGCTTCCTGCTTGGGAACGAGCACGGGGATATGGCAGCAATGCGAGCAGCCACGACGGCACGCTGAGTGCGGCGCGGCAATCGCGCCCATCTCGTCGACCGCTTCCCACAGGGCAGAGATTTTTGCGTCGAGCCTGATATCGGCATCCAGGATGCGATTGAGGCGTACCTGATGCAGTGCCTTGACAGGCCGCGCGCGCTCGTTCACGAGATCGATGACGCGAACGATTTTGCCTGCCTCGATCTCGCGCCAACGCCCGGCGACGTCTGCGCGGTGTCCGTCTCATACCGTACGTCGGTGTAATCAAGTCCATAAGGCATCTGTGTTGCTCCATTGCGTTCATATCGACCCCCGATCCATTGCCTCGTCGCGTGCGATGCTCTTCTCAGTGCTTTTTATCCACCGAATAGAGCATTTAATCTTCTTTTCTGTCACGCGAAAGGTAAGGTAAGTATTGTGGAGCCATAACGCAAGCTTCGTCTGCGCGCGGAATCTACTTTGTCGGTATTAAGTGAGTCTTAAAAAGCCTATTTGTCAGCGGTTTACGGGACGTCATAGGTGTTTACACCAGGCTCCGCAAACGTTTCACACCCAATTCGTAGCGCATATAAATTGCCGCCTCTTTCCCAAAATATGGAGGAAAAAAGACTGCCCACGGGCACGCTTCTAACGCAATGAAGAGTGTGTGACGATCTGTACGGGGCATGGAAACTCCTGATGGAGCGTGACGGGTGCGCAGGAGATCGATCGAGGCGTACCTATCGACGACCCCAGCCGAGGGTCGCAGGACGTCCGTAATCGGGGTTCTTGATCTTCAACCAGTCTGGCGAGCGACGTCCCTGATACGTCGCGGAAACGCGCTTGGCCATCATCCCTTCGAACGCGAGGGAGACAACCTGCTCCCCGATCCGCTCGCCCGCGCCGACAATGCCGCTGTCTAGCGTAATATTTCGGCCGAAGCGGCCACGATTTCAGCCGCTAGGCTATATCTGCTCTCGCGCGCAGCCCGCACAGACTCGGTGGAGTAACGCTATGCCGCAACGAGCTAATGGCGCGTTGAGCCGTGGTCCGTTTGCTCGTTTGTAGGCGTGCGAAGGAAGGGACACCCGACTCCGACCACGTGCTAGTGTTACTGTCGCGATCATCAAAATATGTCTTCCAGGGGGACTGGCGTGGGGCAAAAGGAAAGACAAGTGGCGCCACAATATACCGAGCGCGTAATTAGATTCTGGGGCGACGCTTTCAACGACTACATCGCCGCCCGCGTGCTGATCTTAAACGGGCTACTTCAGCAAGGCGCGGTATTAGCTAGCACGGCGGTCGAGAAGTACTTCAAAACGATGCTTGCGACACGGGGACTTGAAGTGCACGGCCATCTACGGAAGGCCCACCAAAATTCCCTACGTGCATCGGATGAAGCGCTGTTTGCGCAACTAAACCCAGATTTTTTGAAGCTGTGCCAGCACGGTTACCGGCTACGGTACTCGGAGCAGCTCCCCATCGGATATAACATCGTGATCGCGTCTCGGGAATTCCTTGCTGAACTCGACTACACCGCATTGTTGATAGAAGGTCGATTAGTGCGCAAGAACGAAAATGCGCACGAGACGCGGGGTAGGCTCTCAAAAATGCTAGCGGCCAACGATATGCGTCTGTGCCAGGACAATCACGTAATTCTCGGGCAGGTCAAAGAACAATTTATTTACGGGGCGGTACAGACCGTGTGCGAGTTACGGCGAATCGCTAATGGTGTCATCGTTGACCTGGCTTACCCAAGCACGAGTATTCCGGATGACCGGTCATTCATGCGGGCTGCGTTCGTACCTAAGGACGGCGATGATCGTAGCTACAGCTTTAGCCACTTGCCAGTTGACGGCGCTCAAGGAAGGTAGACAGTGGCAGCGCGCCAGTCGCGGACGCGGATGCCTGGTTTGTATGGACAGTGAGCAAAAGATCGCCACAGGAGACTTCCCGGGTGGATCGGGCTATGCGCTGTTGAAAGTGTAGGCACGAGACGGCGCGGGACTCGGAGCGCGGTACGGTAAGGCTGTAAGGTTCAGGGTCGACGCTCGGGGAACGACATAGCGCGTTTTGGCGCTGGATCGGCGAAAGCGGAAGTCTGACCTTATCGCGCAAAGCCTTACGGGACGGGGCTTAGGCTGACTTCAGCCAAAATTGCACAATGAAACCGCTTGCTTGCTGCCCGCATACACCGAAGCGAAGGCCGCACCTTCATGACCATAAGTCGAGGATATGTTGATGATGCTGCCAGCTTGCTGCGCGGTCATCACGCGCAGTTCGTGCTTGAGACTCAGCAACGTGCCGAGCACGTTGGTGTCGAAGGTATCAGCGTAGCTCTCGGCAGTCTGATCGACCACAGGTCCCGGTTTGCCTTCCGTGCCCGCATTGTTGACTGCAACGTCGAGCCGGCCGAAGCGAGCAACGGTTTCGTCGACGAGGTGACCGACGTCTTCGTCGCGGCGTACGTCAGCCTGCACGAAGAAAGCTTGTGCGCCTGCTTCGCGCAATTCGGCTTCAAGCGCCGAACCTTCCGTGGCGCGGCGGCCCGACACGACGAGGCGTGCGCCCACGCGGGCGAATGCAAAAGCGGTTGCGCGGCCGATGCCCGTGAGGGCGCCGGTGATCAGAACGACGGGTTGGTTCATTTTGCGGCTCCAGTTAGGTAAGTTGATGTCAAACGCAACGCAGAGAGCTTCGATTCCAGGGGAGCGCGCAATACCTATTGCTTAATGTGCAGCTCCCGTCACTGGACGTGAGTTACGCGACGGCGACGGTGACGTCGTGCGGCGTGTGTGAAATGCTCTAACTCGTGCATGCAGAGTAACGTTTCAGCTCGCAACGGAAAAAGACTTTCCAGGCTTACCCGCATGCCTGCGAAGCATGGCTCCGGAGCCGGGGATAGTGGGAAAGCATGACTACCGATCTACGCTAGCGCGTTACGGTCCCGAAGCAGCGAACCGCATCGCTGGTGGAGCAGCAAATGTCCGCAGCGCATCCGTCACCGGAGCGGCACACCGTTTGCCCTTATTGATGAAATACGCACAGAGCCTTCAGTTCCAGTTTCAGCGGCGCAGAATGGACCGGATGTGGCAACGCATTTGGACCCGTTGCGCCTGATGGCTTCCTAAGACTCGTTACGCCTGGCGTTTTAGAGCTCGGTGCAACATCATCCATGGCGGCCATGGGTGAACACAGGCCACACCGCGCGCGCTCGATGGCGGCTGGGCGCTCCCAAGCGGTCATGTGACTTTGAGTACGCCCAACGGCGGCTCCGGGGTCGTGAGTACGCATTCGTTTAGCTTGGTAGCGGCCGTTCGTCGTCGCTTCTCGGCGAACGACTGGTGACCAACCGAAAGCAGGCATGTCAGCGTCGACGCACGAGCGTCGGCTTTGGCCGAACTGCTGTCTCCGCGAAAACGTGGATTAGAGGATACGACCGCGCGACCGGCGACCGTGGAGTCGAATTGAGCCTCCGATCTCACAGTGCACGATTGCGGGCCTTTGCAATGCAGCGTTCCGTGGACGTATCAATCCGTACACCAGAACCACAACGTTGTTCCGCGAAGCGACAGCGGCCACTCCGAAACCAAAATGAAAAAAAGACTGCAGAGATTTCTCTGCAGCCCTTTGACTTTCAGGCGTCTACGCTTCGCGCGTTCGGAAATTTTGCTGCGGTGTGGCTTCCGTCAACGCATCATCGCTACCTTCCTCCAGCGAAATATTCCGCGTTTCGCGTCCCTTGACCCACCAGATCGCGGCGGCAACCGGACCGGGCAGTGCGAGCGCCAGCAGCACGAGCAACGGTGCGGAAGGTGTGCCCGTCGTGCTGGGCCAGTCCTGCGCGATCAAAACGCCTTCTGGCATGACGTTCTCTGATTGCTCCAATAACCACGCGTCGAGCGTATGGGATGCATGAGTCATCCATGCACGCACTGGCCGAAGCTGCTTGACCAGCGCACAAGCGGTATTCCAGTCGTTGTGGGCCGGCTGGGCCTTTGGCGGGAACGAACAGTCGAGAGCCAGCGAAAACGCCCCCCATCCCTGCAGCCACTCCGGCGTGGAAGGCGGCAAGCCGATCGTGTCGGTCAGATAGGCGAAGCGTTCTCCGCCAGGCCCTTCGATCGCATAGCCGAGGCTCGCATTTAATCAGGCAGAGAAATTCGGCACGTTCTATGTCGGTGACCTGCGTTTCACGGCGCTGCCGCTGCATCAACTGAGAGCACGAGCCGCCCACAGAAGGCAGTAAGAGGATCATTGCTCAGTCTGCGATGCCCCGGCACGCGCGACACCGTGTCGTCTTCCGTGGATGCACACGGATGTCGCGCATTAGACGTCCAGGGAGGGCGAAACTGAGCTCCGGCATGAAAGGGTTAGCCAGGATCGCGAGCGGGAATGTTCCAGGCTAGCGAGTAGCAATTCGAAGTCGCGAGTATTGCAGGGGAGGAAGGTCAAATGATTGCGGCCGTGTCGTTCATCGCTGGATTGCTCGCCGTCTTTCAGTGACGCGTCAGGGGCGCGCGTCGAAGGCGTGGAAACGGCGGAAAGCGTCGAAGAGACTCCGCCCTCCGCGGATGTTGCAAGGTCCCCGAGCGCGATGAGGCCTACGACATGCTTTTGCTGGTCTGACACGGGTAGCCGGCGAATCTGGGCATCGTGAAACTGCTACGGGACGCGACTGGGTTGCCCCCGTCGCCCTCGACACATACGTGGACAGCTGATTGAGATCGACGATAGCGGCGTCCGTGTCGAAAAGCCAAGGAACGGTTGCAATACGGAGCCGGCGTCTGAACCTTTGTCCAACGGGTTGACGCACCCGACGACAGCCCTCTGTAATGCCAGCGACTCTCCAGCTTCATGGAACGGCTCTAAGGTCTTACCGTTGTAGTCAACGGTAAGGAGACGGCAAATGGTGAGGTCCCAACTGTCACAACGATGCAACAAGGCATGCGTACGACTTTCGATCGCAGCTTTCGCGGGAGTGGCCGCTTTAGCGTTCGCTACGTTGCCCGCCGGCGTGTCTGCGGCAGGCAACGATCGAACGACCCGAACACTGACGCCGATCAAGCATGTGATCATTGTTGTCGGCGAAAACCGAACGTTTGACCACGTTTTCGGCACCTATCAACCCGCGCAAGGCCAATCAGTGTGGAACCTGCTGTCGCGCGGCATCGTCAATGCGGATGGCTCCCCTGGGCCAAACTTCGTGAAGGCGCAGCAATATCAGGCGCAACTGATTGGACCGGCCAAATTCGCGCTGGCCCCGTCGAATAAAACGCCGTACGGGTCGCTGCCGGCGCCCAACACAGGCGGGGCACCGACTGCCGCGAGCGATGCGAGCCCGCCACCATTCGCGACTCACGATGCGGCCGCGCAGGCCGAAGGGGCGGCACTCGAAGCGTCCGACATCGATCAACTATTGACCGGCGCGACAGGGCTGCCGGCGGATGCAGAGGATTCTCGGGTGGCCAACTACAATGCGTTGCTGAGCGGTCCGTATCTGTTGCAGCCTCCGCTCTATGATGCGTACATGGGCGGTCCGGTGCACCGCTTCTATCAGGCCTGGCAGCAGGCGGACTGTGCCGTCGCGCATGCGAGCCGCGAGAATCCAAGTGGCTGTCTGGGCGACCTGTTTGCGTGGGTCGAGACCACCATCGGCGCGGGCAGCAACGGTAAGCCGCAACCGACGCCTTTTAGCGATCAGACCACCGGTGAAGGCTCCAATGCGCTCGGCTTTTACAACGTGAACAATGGCGACATGCCGTACTTCACGCAACTGGCGCGGCAATACGCGATGAGCGACAACTATCACCAACCGGTGATGGGCGGTACGGGGGCCAACAGCATCATGATCGGCGCCGCTGATGCGTATTACTACACCGACGGCAACGGCAACGCGGCAACGCCACCTTCGGATCAGATTGAAAATCCCGATCCGTTGGCCGGCACCAACAACTGGTACACCCAGGATGGCTACTCGGGCGGCAGCTATAGCAACTGTTCGGACCCGGGCCAGCCGGGTGTCGGGCCGATCCTTCGTTACCTCGAATCGTTGCCCTATGACCCCAAGGCGAACTGCGCGCCAAAGCACTATTACCTGCTGAACAACTACAACCCTGGTTATAACGGCGACGGCACGGTACTCGACAGGTCAAAGTCGCCTTTCACGATCCCGCCGTCACCGGTGCGCACCATTGGGGACACGCTGCTCGATCGCAACATCCCCTGGAAGTATTACGGGGAAGGCTGGCAGAGCTTCATCAAGGATCCGACCAAAAGCGTCTACTGCAATATCTGCAATCCGTTCCTGTACGAGACGTCGATCATGACGAACCAGCAGGTGCGGGACACGCATCTTGCAGATTTGCCGGACCTGTATGCGGACATCGGCGCGGGCAATCTGCCAGCTGTATCGTTTGTAAAGCCGGGCGGCTTGCTTGATGGACATCCGACATCGTCGAAGTTTGGACTTTACGAGGCGTTCGTGAGGAAACTGGTCGATGCGGTGAAGAGTGACCCGAAGCTATGGGCCACGACGGCGATCCTGATCACCACGGACGAGGGCGGCGGCTACTACGATTCAGGCTATGTTCAACCCATTGACTATTTTGGCGATGGTTCGCGCATCCCGATGATCGCAGTATCGAAGTACTCGACCGGAGGACGCATTTCCCACAGCTACTCCGATCACGCATCAGTGGTCAAATTCATTGAGCGCAACTGGGGGTTGCCGCCGATCACCGGTCGTAGTCGTGACAACCTGCCAAATCCGATCCAACGCAGCAATAACCCATACGTGCCGGTGAACGCGCCTGCGATCGGTGACCTGTTCGATCTGTTCGACTTCAAGCGGGAATCCGGCGATCACGCTCATGAGCATGGCAGGCCGGACAGCGATGACGATCGCAGCGGCGGTAACGGATGGTGGCCTTTCTGACGGTGTTCTGCTTGCGGTGCGCTGGGTACCACAATCTGGAGTCGCCGCGCACTGCCGGCGCGGCGGTTTCATCCGCAGGGCCAGCGTGCTATTGGCAGCGATGCTGCTGGCGACCGCTGTGCCTCCGGCGCATGCGTCAGAGCGTTTCGCACTTTACGCGCGCAAAGGCCTTAACCCGGCGCGCACTTCACGCGCGAAGATCATCGGTTCTTCCCACGCCGCGAAGTGCCCGCCCGTTTCGGGCTTGTTGAAGTAAATCAGGTTGTGATACGCCTTTTCTGTCCAGCTCTTCGGCGCCTGGTAATTTTCTCCGGGAAACGCGCTCACAGCGGCGGGCACACTGACGTCGGCCGCGAGAAAGAAGTTCGCGTGCGATTCCCAATAGAAGCGCGCCGCCGAAACCCCGGTATTGGTGAGCCAATAGAGTGTGATGTCGTCGAGTACGTCGTCACGGGTTAGCGCGCCTGCGGAATGACCGTTGACGGGATGACCGAGCACGGCAGCGCTCAACGCCGCAGCGGGCTGGCCGTAGCCATCGCCGTGATCGAGCAGCCAGGACGCCAGCGCGACCGGCGAGTCGGCGAGGCCGTACAGCGTCTGCGGGCGTGTGCCCATCTCGAACGCGTAGCCGCGTTTTTTCTTGAAGTTGGCGCTTAACTGCTCATACGCGTGCTGCTCTTCGTCCGATAAGCCGGCAGGCATCGCGTCGCCCGCGGCAAGCGACTTCAGAACCTCTGCGGGGACGGAAGCGGGGAAATTCACGTGAATGCCGATCAATTCGGGCGGCGCCTGTTTGGCCATAATGTTCGTCACAATGCCGCCGAGATCGCCTCCCTGCGATGCAAAACGCTGATATCCGAGCCGCTTCATCAACGTGACCCACGCACGGGCGGTGCGCTCCGGACCCCAGCCCGTTGTGGTAGGTCTCGCTGAAAAACCATAACCGGGCAATGATGGAATCACGAGATGAAACGCATCCGAAGCCGGCGCGCCATACGCAGTCGGATTGACGAGCGGATCGATGATCTTGAACTGTTCGATCACCGAGCCGGGCCAGCCATGCGTCACGATCAACGGCATCGCGTTGTCGTGCTTCGAGCGCACATGGATGAAATGGATATCGAGTCCGTCGATCTCGGTGACAAACTGCGGATACGAATTCAGGCGCGCTTCGCATTTGCGCCAGTCATACCCGGTCGCCCAGTATTGCGCGAGCCCCTGAATGGTGGCGAGCTGAATACCCTGCGATTCGTCGGATACCGTCTCACGATCCGGCCAGCGCGTGGCCTTGATGCGACGCCGCATGTCGGCGAGCTGCGAGTCGGGGACATGAACATGGAACGGGCGAATCGCGGTCTTGTCGCCGTTCGCGGGTTCCACGATTTTGCCGACTTCCGGGTTCGTATCTGCGAAGGCGAGGCGGCTCAGCGAGCCCGCGGCGAGCGCCGCGGCGGCCATGCCCACGAACTGTCGACGCGATGAGGATTGGGGGGTGTCTTGTGACATGGAATCGATCTCCTGCCTTGAATTGAGTGTCACGCTGCGCGTGAAGTGTTCGACGTGCAGCTTCACGAAGTGATGCGTGCGCGTAGGCTTGCGACCCGGCGTCCGGTTCGGGATCGCGTATTTGACCGGATGAAGGTATCCCGTTTGTGTCTGAAAGTTAGATGCGTGTAAGGGCGCGTATCCAGTCTGTTTGCAGATACATTCGGATACCAAACGGGATGGGGGCGAGAAGGGGAGTGACCACCTGGGTGGCGTGACGTGACGTGATGACGGGTCAGCCGCCTTTGCTGTCCGGATCGGCTTCCCTATTCTTCGCGCCACGCGAAGATCGCATTCGATATTCGCCTGGAGACAATCCGGTCTTGCGCTTGAACAGTTGTCGAAATGTGCTGATATCGCCATAGCCGACACGTTGGCTTACCGCCTCGAGTCCAATTGGGCGCGTTTCCAGCAGGCGTTTCGCGACCTCGATACGCAGGTTTTGCAAATACGTCAACGGAGCCAGCCCGACGGCTTCCTTGAAACGGCGATTGAGCGTGCGTTCGCTGACAGCAAGCGATGCCGCCAGATCGCTCAACCGGAATCCCTGCTGCAGTGTAGCTTCCATCTGCTGCTGGGCGCGCGCGACGAGCGTGTCGGTATGTCCATGTTCGTCGAGAAGCGTTGCGAAGGAAGCCTGCGACGTCCGGTTCATGTCGATCAATAGCGCCTTCGCGGTCATCGTAGCGAGTTCTTCGCCGGCGAATGTTTCGACGAGGCGCACAGCGAGATTCAGATACGAGGTCACGGAGCCTCCCGAGATGATGCCGTCTTGCGCGATCAGCAGTTCGTTTGCGCGAACTTCGACGCGCGGATAGCGGCGCGCAAAGTCCGACGCTCTCGCCCAATGCGTCGTTGCGGCGCGGCCATCCAGCAGGCCGGCCTCGGCGAGCAGGTAATTCGCCGTGCAATAAGCCGCCAGAACAGCGCCTGCCTTGCGTTGGCGCCGCAGCGCGGCAGACAGTTCGTTCAACTGCTCGCGGCGCCCGATGAACTCGTCGATGTTCGAGAAAAACGGTGCCGTCAGCAAGACGGCGTCTGCCCGTTTGCGCGGGTCGATCTTTCCGTCGACCTGAATGGTTTGACCCGATGCAGCCGTAACGGGACGCCCGTCGAGCGATTCCACGCGCCACACGAACATGGGTGCGGACGTCGTGCCCGCTGCAGCCCCGCGTGCATGGAACTGGTTAGCGGCGCTGAAGACGTCGACGGGGCCCGCGACGCCGGACGCGAGGATTCCGTCATAAACCCAGATGCGCACGATAGCCATAAGTGTGTCCGAAATTCCACGAATAATGGCGATGCTGCCACTTTTGGCCGAACCGGTAAACCCCGATCATGGCCACATCCCATGAACTGAACGCAGGAGCAGCACCATGCCGATGATCGACGCACTGTGGCCCGAGGACGCCTTGACGCCCGAGGCCGAAGCCCGCCTCGTCAAGGAACTGACCGATATCCTCATCAGGGCCGAAGGGTACGATCCCGCCAGTGAGATCGCACAGCGTGTCACTGTATTCCATCTTCATCGGCCTGCTGCGATCTACGTCGGAGGTGAACGCACGACCACGATCCGCTACCGGATCATCCCGTCCGCACCCGAGGGGCAATACACCGACGAATCGCGGCGCTTCCTCGTCAGGCAGGTCACGGAAGCGGTGGCGCGCGCGGAGAACCGGCCGTTCGACGACGTCGCGCCGCGCGTCTGGGTCTTCCCAACCGAGATACCCGATGGCGCCTGGGGCACGCGCGGTGCGATCTGGATGCTGCCCGATATTCATGCGCTGCTGGCGGGCGAGTCGGAGCGCGGCGCAGGCGTTGCACGGCTTGCGCGACGCCGCCTCGAAAAAGCGCGCATCACGCTCGAAGCCGCGCTCGATGCCGCCAGCGCAGGCATCGCGAGCAAATCATCACTGGAGCGCCCAGCATGAAATTCAACGACACAGCCCCCGTAATGGCACCCGCAGGCGGTCCGCCGGTCTGGCTGACGGACCTCGCTGAAAACGCGACGCTCGAGGCCTCCGTGCTGAAGCGTCCGATCGAAGGACGGGCCGATATTCTCTCCGTGATCAAACACGCGGTCTCGCTCTACGAATTCCAGCAACACAGCTACAAGGGCGCGATTGGCGATGGTTTGTATATGGAGTCCTATCGCTCGCAGATCCAGGGCGTGCCGATCGAGACGGTGGTCGTCGCCCACATGAACGAGCAAGGCGAGACGGAGTCCGTGGTCATTAGTCATCGCCCGCTCAATGCGGTGCTGCTGTTTTCGAAACTGATGTGGGAGCGGGTCGACGAGCGCTTCCGGGATCGCTATCTGAGCGGACCTGAAGCGGCGGCACTGAATACGGTATCGAGCCCGGCCTCACACGAGGACGGTTGCACTGGAGCCACTTCTCGATGACAGATGCTCATGATGACGTACGCGAACGCTATCGCACGACCGGTCTGATCGAGCGGCTGAAAACCGCATTCATAGACGGTGTTCGATGCCGTGCGATGAAACGGCTTCTTCTTAACTTGACGGCAGCCGCTGTGCTGATCCCTTCTGCTGGAGTTCCCATGGCGCACACCACTCCGATGCCATCCACGCCGACCACGAAGATACTGGCGATTGGCACCTTTCCGCCGGGCACGGACATGCAGATTGTCCAACACATTCTTCCGTCCGAAGCTCGCGAGACGGCGCAACTCTACCTGGAGGGCAGGATTGATCAGTGGTATTCACTGCAAGACCGGGCTGGGGTGGCGTTCATTTTGAACGTTACCGACGTGAGTCAAGCGGATGAAATGCTCGAGGCACTTCCATTGGGGAAAGCGCACTTGATGACATTCTCGCTGTTCCCAATAGGCCCATTAAAGCCATTGGGCAAGCTTTTGAATCCGCCTTCGCCCCAGTAGAAAGCGCTGGAGCGTACAGGGCTGCTGCGCCGCCGCCTTGGGGCGCCCCAAGGAATTCCGAAGCAACGAAGCGCCTTTGGCTGGCGCAATTTCGCACTAAACGAGAGTGACGATCATGTTCAAACTAGTAACGAAGGCGACGGTCTTCCCCGCAGTAGCTGTCGGCGTTTCCGCATGCCAGGTTGTGCCGGCATCACCCTCGTCGGCGCCGAAAGTTGAAGTCGGCGAGTTGCAGATCAATCCCGACATCAGGCTGCGTCATATGGTCTATCGGCCTGCGCATCCAAAAGGTACGGTGCTGTTCCTGCACGGCTTCCCGGAGACGATGTATGCGTGGAAACCGATTGCCGAATCCCTGTCCAGCGACTACGAGGTGCATGCTTTTGACTGGCCTGGCTACGGGCAGTCTTCGCGTCCCGGCGCTGATCGCTTCGGCTACGCGCCGAAGGATTATGCGCGTGTGCTGGCTGACTATATCCGGGCGTCCGGCATCGACAGTTCGAAGCTGGTGATCTATGCAACCGATATCGGGGCCCTGCCTGCGCTGCTGGCGGCATTGGAGCAACCCGATATCGCCAGGGAGATCATTGTGGGCGACTTTGCCCCATTCAACCGCCCCCAGTACATGTATGAAAGCCTGCAGGGCCTGAAGTCAAAGCCTTCGTCCGACGTCGTGCGTGCTGCGATGAACAGGAACCGTGACGAAATCCTGGCAAACACATTCTTCCGCGGCATGTCGGCGGAGGAGCGCTACGTGTTGCCGCAGGAGTTCAGGGACGATATGGCGAAAGGGTGGGGCGGTGATGTCACCTCGGCAGATGCCTTTTTTCACTACTACTCTCACTTCACCCGCGACCAGGACTACTTCGAAGCCAATATGGCCAAGCTGAAGGTCCGCGTTAAGGTGGTGTGGGGCGAGCAGGATATCTACATCAAGAAGGAAATGGGCGTTGAGTACGCCGACCGTAGCGGTCTGAAGCTTTCGGTCCTCCCTGAACTCGGCCACTTTCCGCATCTACAAGCGCCTGAACAGACGGTGAACGAAGTTCGGGCTGCGTTCAGCGCGGGCAGCAATCCTGTGTGACCAGGGCGAGTTTTCCGACACCGTCATACCTCGTTTGCCGTGATTCAAACTCAGCCACGTGCAAGGCTCGTTCGATCATGGCTGCGACTTGTTCGAGAGAGAACAGAGGCGTCCGCTTATGGTTCGCCATCCAGTTCTCCCATTTCCACGCCGCTCAGTGCAGGCGCACGTCGGGATCGAGCCCGGTCAGCAACGCCACCACGGCGTGCGCCGACGGACCAAACTTCGTGAGCCCCGGTATCAGGTTGTCGCGCAGGAGGCCGACGAGCTTCGGCCGGTCGCGCGCGAGTTCCATCAGGAGCCTGATGTGGCTCACGACCTTTTCATGTACGGCGTGGCGAAGCCGCCCGTGGTCCTCGAGGCGCCCCGGCTGGTTCGCCAGAAAGTCGGCTGCGCAGTGCGCGAAGCCCCTGGTGTCCTCGATGCCGAGGTTCATCCCCCGCGCGGACGGGCGAATGGATATGGGCGGCATCGCCCGCGATTGCGACCCGGCCGACCCCTCCTTTACCGCGAACTGGTGACTGACGTGGAAATTTCGACGTCCATGTCGTCGGGCCGACGCGTGTGGTGCCGGGCGGCAGGTGGTCCCTCATCGGCGAAACATTTTCTGAGGACATTGAAGGTGACTCGCACGTTCGCGCATTGCAGGTTCGACGCGACGATCGCTCCGCAAGTATGGTCAGCGTGTCGCCACGGCCCGACCGGGCCGGTTCATTCGTCGACCATGATGCGAGGGATCAGCAGCGCCGCGGTCGGCGATATTCCTTGAACTTCGTCGTTTCGGCGTCGCCAGCCAAAAACAATTGCTGCCAGGATGACAGTTGCGGATTGGGAGCGCAGACTTAATAGGGTCACCGGCCAGCAAGCGATTCGAAGTTGACTTCGTTAGCATAAGTGATCATAATATCAACTATGCGGGTTGGTTTGCGTTGGAAGTGCCCAGCCGGCGCTTCATGTGCCCGATACAACGGCAAACGGTAAGTTACCGATGGCGCAATCGAAGCGACGATCGCGTTTGCAACAGCGGGGACACCCGCTGTTGCTGCGCAACTACGGGTGTCCAACGCCCGCACCATCGGTTAAGTGGTCGTTCGAAGCGAATCACGCGACGTCCCGAGCGTGAATCAATTAGGTTCGATCAGGCATCCTGTCGTCTTGCCGTCTCGCTGTTCCCGACAATTGAGCGCATCGTTCACACCGCCGTGTACCGTGCACCGCGATGCGCGGACATCATCCCCGAGGCCGCTGCTTGCGATCGGAACAACCATGTGATGAACAGCCGAAGGTGCACCCATGACCAACTACCATCGCCAATCGCTCATTTGGGGAGCCGTCGCCTTATCGGCCGGCATTCTTCTCTGGAGCCTGCGCGCCGTGCTGACGCCGTTTCTTCTCGGAGCAATGATCGCGTACATCCTGCAGCCAGGCGTCGAATGGCTTGCACGTCATCGCACGCCAAGAGGACTTGCTGCGCTTCTGATGATTTCTCTATTCGCGTTGGTGATCACGTCGGTCGCTTTGCTTGCATTCCTGGTCATCCAGGAGGAAGTGCCTGAATTCGCAAGACAGGTTCCATCGCTTGCGGCGAAGCTCGAGGTCATTCTCAAACCGCGGCTCGCATGGTTGGGAATCACCTACTCGCTCGATCTGGCGAGTGTCCGTGATTGGGTTGCGGCACATCTGATCGCAAGCGAGCAGGGCGCTGCTCTCACCCTTTGGCGGTACCTTGGTACAAGCGGCAATGTAATGATCACTGTCGTGGGGAATGCAGTGCTGGTGCCACTCGTGCTCTTTTATTTGCTCTACGACAGGCATGAGGCTTTCGCCCGCCTGGAAAGCTTCGTGCCGCGGCGCTGGCTAGGAAGGACGCGCGTCTTCGTCGCAGAGATCGATCACATGATGTCGCAATATCTGCGGGGGCAACTGCTTGTCGTCGCGATACTCGCAGCGTTTTACCCCGTTGCACTGGCGCTCGCCGGACTGGCCATCGCGCTGCCGATCGGTCTTTTGACGGCGTTTGCCGTTTTTATCCCCTACGTCGGATTCGCGACGGCGCTGACGATGGCGCTGCTGGCTGCATTGCTGCAATTTCACGACTGGTATGGCCTCGGTGCGGTGATTATCGTGTATGGAGTCGGGCAGATTCTCGAAAGCGCTATTCTTACGCCGCGGCTCGTCGGCGAGCGTATCGGTTTGCATCCGCTGGCGGTCATTTTCTCGTTATTGGCTTTTGGGAAGCTTTTCGGTTTCTTCGGTGTTCTGCTTGCGCTACCTGCGAGCGCCGTCTTTGCTTCGGCTTTGCGGGAACTGCGTCGCCGTTATCTGACAAGTGCGTTTTACCAGGCGTGACCACGTAGCGGCCACGCGCCCTTGGACGGCGCGCTCCGGCAAGACAACCGGAGTGAGGGTGCGCGAGCATCCTCCCTATGGATGCGCGTCCCGACAGAATCGAGATATCTAATACGCACTGCAGGCAGACGGAACGCCTAGCGGTCGACGCCCGTACTCAATCGGTCCGCTCGCGGCCGGGCGCAGCACTATTCCACTTCAGCCGGCTACATCCTCTGGCGCCGCGGGCAGCGGACGCCGGGCGATCTTTTCTGCCTCCAGCCGTTTGAGGCCAAACCCCTGCAGGACGATGGCCGCTGTACGTTCGGCAAACCTGTCAACTTTGGACCGTAACACCTTCCGCGGGCGAACCGTCCGCATCGATGATGCTGACATATCAAGCTCAGCAGCGACTCCTGCGATCACAGTGCCAATTGCGGAAACGACGCAAATCAACTCATCCGCGATCATGAAGCGCTTTCGTGAAATTCCTATCGCCGCATCTCGCAGCAACCGCTGACCGAGACCCGTGCTTAACGCACGCGTAGATAGCCCCTCGCGTATCAAGAATTGTCCCCAGACCGGCTCGCGGCAGGCACGCAGGAGCGTATGGCGCACTGACACGGCGATCACTTCCGCCGGGTCGGCCAATCCGGTGGTGACTCCGTCAAGCCTGTTCGCGAAGTCTTCGAAGAGCCAGTCCACGAGCGCTGCGAGGATGCCTTCCTTTGATTCGAAGTAGTTGTAGAAAGACCCGAAACCCACGTCGGCGGCATCCGTGATCTCGCCGATCGTGACGCTGTCCATTCCTTTTTCCGTCACTAGTCGGAAGGTGGCGTTCAGCAACCGGACTCGAGTCTCGTGCTTGCGCCGGGCTAAACGGGGCGATTGCCCAAGCACCGGCTCACGGCTTGCGATCTGCGCATCGACCGCCGCCGACCGACCGCTTGCACGCTTGTTACGGACATCTGGCACGTTGCCTCCCGATTCTCTGTTGCATCAGATTTTAGATTTATATGTCATGAGTGACAATAGTATCAAACATGGGTTTAATGTCACCTCATGCGGTTAGCGTCGCAGCAGCGGGACGCAGCGCAATCGTCTTTGATGCGCTTCAGGCACTGGGATCGCGATTCGTAGGGTCCCGTGCACATGGGGCGCGGGGGCATGAGCCGACGCGACTATCCGGTGCTGCTGTCCCGCTGCCAGGTTGAGCCTGGCGTTCGCGATGACGCGCCACAACGCTTCGGAACAACGTTCAGTAGCGTTGTAAGCGGATCAGTAACGCATCGGATGGCATTCCGACTTTTGCGCTGGTGACAAGGCGTGCTTCTCACGCACACCACGGCTCCCGTCGGCGCGAGTCACTTTTCTTCCTGGATTCATCACCTGCCTTGTAAACATCGTGAAACATTCCGGTCCTGTCGCGCTGAAACGGGCGCGCTCCTCGTTTCCTTCCCTGTTCCGGCCAACGCACCGGATACCCGTTGTCATCATGGTGTGCAGCGCATTTTTCCTTAGCGCATGCCATCAGCGCGAAGCGCTCGTGCCGCAGCCAAAGCCCGTCGTGGCGCGCGTGGTTCATCCCGATGGACGAACGGCGGACGCATCGTTGCCGGCGCAGGTGCAGGCGCGCTATTCCACACCGCTGTCGTTTCGGGTCGGCGGCAAAGTGATCGAACGGCGCGTGCGTATCGGCGACACCGTGAAGGCGGGACAAATCGTTGCGCTCCTCGATCCGACCGATCTGCAAAACAATCTCGTCAACGCGCGCGCGCAACTCGACGCTGCCGAGCATCGTCTCGTGTTCGCGAAGCAGCAGCTCGATCGTGACGAGGCGCAGGCCCGTGCGAACCTGATCGCAACCGCGCAGCTGGAGCAGACCCAGGACGCCTACGCTTCCGCGATCGCACAGCGCAATTCCGCTCTCGCACAGATGGCGCTTGCGACGGATCATCTCCGCTATGCAACGCTCACTGCCGAGCACGACGGGGTCGTCACGTCGGAAGATGTCGATACTGGCCAGAACGTGCAGGCCACCCAAGCCGTGTACCACCTCGCCTGGACGGGCGACGTCGACATCGTCTGCGACGCGTCGGAAAACACGGTGAACGCGCTGAGAGTCGGCAGTAAGGCGAGCGTCTCGTTGTCGGCGCTGCCCGGCAAGTCATTCGATGCGTCCGTGCGCGAGGTGTCCGCCGCAGCAGATCCGGAAAGCCGCACATGGCGGGTCAAGCTGACATTGACCGCACCCACCGCCGAAGTGCGTCTCGGCATGACGGCCAACGTTGCGTTCCAGGACGCACGCGAGAGCGGCACTGGTAGGGCCTTTACGCTGCCGGTGACAGCGCTTTTTCACCAGGGTGAAAAGCCTGCCGTGTGGGTAGTCCGTAACGGTAGCGACGCGCTCGAACTGCGCCCGGTCACGATCGCGCAATACGGCGAACGCACGGTGTCGATCGCTGCCGGTCTGCACGATGGCGACCGCGTCGTACTGCAAGGCGTGCATGCGGTGAGTTCGGGCCAACACGTGCAGATGGTGCCTCCGCTACATCCGGAGGACTTTCCGTCATGAACGCGCGTGACCTGCAAAATGCGCGCGACAGCGCGCCCGTAAGTGCCTCGAACGAGACAGGCGCGAGCGGAACCGGTTTCAATCTTTCAGCCTGGGCGTTGCGGCACCAGCAGCTCGTGATCTTTCTGATCGGCCTCGCCACGCTGTTTGGCGTGATCGGCTATACGCATCTCGCGCAGTCGGAAGATCCGCCATTCACGTTCCGCACCATGGTCATCAAGTCTTACTGGCCGGGCGCGACCGCGCGCGAAGTGCAGGAGCAGATCACTGACCGCATCGGCCGTCAATTGCAGGCTGCGCCCTATGTCGACAACATCAAGAGCTACTCGCGGCCCGGCGAGTCGATGATCTTCTTCGCAATGAAAGATTCTGCGCCCGTCAAGGATGTGCCCGAGACGTGGTATCAGGTCCGTAAAAAAATCGGCGACATCGCGGCGACGCTTCCGAAAGGAACAATTGGCCCGTTCTTCAACGACGAGTTCGGCGACGTCTACACGAACATCTACGCGCTCGAAGGCGATGGCTTTTCTCCCGCGCAACTGCACGACTACGCGGACAAACTTCGCACGGTGCTGCTGCGCGTACCCGGCGTCGCGAAGGTCGACTACTTTGGCGACCCCGATCAGCACATCTTTGTCGAGATCTCGAACGCGCAGCTGACGCGGCTGTCGATTTCGCCGCAGCAATTGGCTCAGGCCATCGACGCGCAGAATGCCGTTGCCCCCGTCGGTACCATCACGACGGCGGATGACCGCGTGTTCGTGCGCCCGAGCGGCGCGTTCAAGGACGAACAGGCGCCCGCGGACATGCTGCTAACGGTCAACAAGCGCACATTCCGCCTCGGCGACATCGCGGCCATCAAGCGTGGCTACGATGATCCGCCTGTCACGCAGATGCGTGCCGGCGGCCAGGCGGTGCTCGGCATCGGCGTGACGATGCAAAAGGGCGGTGACGTCATCGACCTCGGCAAGGCGCTCGACGCAAAGACCGCCGAACTGCAGGCGACGCTTCCCGCGGGTCTCAGGCTCGCGCCGGTCTCGAGCATGCCCCATGCGGTCAAGCACTCGGTCAACGAGTTCGTGCGCTCGGTCGGTGAAGCGGTGGCGATCGTACTTGTCGTCAGCCTCGTTTCGCTGGGGCTGAGAACCGGCATGGTCGTCGTGATCACGATTCCGATCGTGCTGGCGATGACCGCGCTGTGCATGCATCTGTTCGGCATTGGCCTGGACAAGGTGTCGCTCGGCACGCTCGTGCTGGCGCTCGGTCTGCTCGTCGACGACGCGATCATCGCCGTCGAAATGATGGCGGTGAAGCTCGAACAGGGCTGGAGCCGCATGCGTGCTGCTGCCTTCGCCTATACGAGCACGGCCTTTCCGATGTTGACGGGAACGCTAGTGACGGTCGCTGGCTTTCTGCCGATCGCTCTCGCCAAATCGAGCACGGGCGAGTACACGCGCTCGATCTTCGAGGTGTCGGCGATCGCACTGATCGTCTCGTGGTTCGCGGCGGTCGTGCTGGTGCCGCTGCTCGGCTTTCATATGCTGCCCGAACGCAAAGGTCACGAGGGAGCGGCTCACGGGCACGAGCACGATGTCTACAACACGGGTTTCTACCGGCGCCTGTCGGGCTGGGTCACGTGGTGTATCGACCGGCGCTGGGTGGTGCTAGGCGTCACCGCCGTGCTGTTCGCGATCGCAATGGCGGTGTTCACCCGCGTGCCGCAGCAGTTCTTTCCGAACTCGGAGCGCCCCGAACTGCTGGTCGACCTGAGGCTGCCGGAAGGCGCTTCGTTCGAGGCGACGCTGCGTGAAGCGAAGCGGCTCGAAAAGGTTCTGGATGGCAAGTCAGAGATCGAACATTACGTCGACTTCGTGGGGACGGGGGCGCCGCGCTTCTATCTGCCGCTCGATCAACAGCTGCAACAGCCCAACTTCGCGCAGTTCGTCATCACCGCGAAGGACGTCGAGACGCGCGAGGAGTTGATGCACTGGCTCGACGCGAAACTCGAGAAAGACTTCTCTGGCGTACGTACGCGTGTCGCGCGACTCGAAAACGGTCCGCCCGTGGGCTTCCCGATCAAGTTCCGCGTCAGCGGCGACGACATTGCGACGGTGCGCTCGATCGCGGATACGGTGGCGGAGCAGGTCCGTGCCGACCCGCGCACGCGTAACGTCCAGTTCGACTGGGACGAGCCAGCAGAGCGTTCAATGTCATTCGAGATCGATCAGAATCGGGCGCGCCAGCTTGGCGTCACCTCGCAGGACGTCTCCAGCTTCCTCGCGATGACGCTTTCCGGCTACACGGTCACGCAGTACCGCGAACGCGACAAGCTGATCAACGTCGACCTGCGCGCGCCGAAGAACGAGCGGGTCGATCCCGCAAAGCTCACGAGCCTGGCGATCCCCACGCCCAACGGCCCAGTGCCGCTCGGCTCGCTGGGACACGTCCGCGACACGCTGGAATACGGGGTCATCTGGGAGCGCGACCGTCAGCCGACCATTACCGTGCAGGCCGACGTGCGCGGCGACGCGCAGGGCATCGACGTGACGCGCGACATCGAGCATGCACTCACCGTTGCGCGCGCCAGATTACCCGTCGGTTACCGGATCGAGGTAGGCGGCGCGGTGGAAGAGAGCGTCAAGGGCCAGACATCGATCAACGCGGAAATGCCGTTGATGATCATCGCGGTGCTGACGTTGCTGATGATCCAGCTGAAAAACTTCGCAAGAACCTTCATCGTCGTGCTGACCGCGCCGCTTGGCTTGATCGGCGTGGTGGCCGCGCTGCTGCTGTTCGGCAAGCCGTTCGGCTTCGTCGCGTTGCTGGGCGTGATCGCGATGTTCGGCATCATCATGCGCAACTCCGTGATTCTGGTGGACCAGATCGACCAGGACATCGCAGCGGGGCAGCCGCGCTTCGACGCGATCATCGGCGCGACCGTGCGGCGGTTCCGGCCGATCATGCTGACGGCCGCTGCTGCCGTGCTCGCGCTGATTCCACTGCTTCGCTCGGGCTTCTTTGGCCCGATGGCAACCGCGCTGATGGGCGGCATCACCATCGCCACAGTTCTGACGGTGTTCTTCCTGCCGGCGCTCTACGCGACCTGCTTCAGGGTCCGGCGTGACGAGCGCGACGCGCAACCAGTCGTCGTCGAGCATACGGAGGTTTGATCATGAGCTTTACCTGCAAGACATCCGTGGCGGCCGCGGCAGCGGCACTCGCCCTGTCCGCGTGCTCGTTCGGGCCGAGCGGCGAGCCGCCAGCCATGCCGTCGCCCGCGCACTATGGCGCTGAGGCGCAGCCATCGAAAACGGTGGCTGCGGGTGGCGTTGCGCAGACATTCGATGTCGGCGCGGCTCCCATGCCGCAATGGTGGCGGCTTTATCGCTCAGATGCGCTCGACGCCTTCGTGGACGAAGGCTTGCGCAACAGTCCGACACTCGCCGCGACACAGCGCACGCTCGCGTCAGCGCGCGAGCAACTGCGCGCACAGATCGGCGCATCGACGCTGCCGTCGATCGACGGCGCCGCGCAGGTCGAGCGCGCGCGTACGCCTATCGTTCCGGGGCTTGGACCCGAGCAGGTGCAATACAACTTTTTTGCTGGGCAGATCTTCACCCATTACACGTTCGACCTGTTCGGCCAGACGCGCTACATGAATTCGGCGAGCGCGGCGCGTGTGAACGTGCAGGCGTTCGAACTGGAGGCGTCGCGTCGGGCGCTCGCCGCGAACATCGTCGGTACTGCGATCAATGTGGCGGCGCTCGATCGGCAGATCGCGCTTACCGAACGGCTCGTTGCGGTGTCGAACGATGCTGCAAATGAGGATCAGCAGCGCTACACGCTCGGCTCTGTCTCACGCGCACAGGCGCTTGAGTCGAAACAGGGCGCTGCTGACATCGCGGCGACGTTGCCGTCGCTACGTCAGCAACGCGCGTCCTCTATCCACGCGCTGGCCGTGCTGATGGGGCGCACGCCGGATAACGCGCCGAGCGTGCCGGAACTCGATAGCCTGTCGCTGCCGGAGCACGTGCCCGTGGCCGTGCCGTCGGATCTGCTGCGCTCGCGCCCGGACATCGAGGCAGCCGACGCCGCCGTGAAGGCCGCCGCCGCGGATGTCGGCGCCGCGACCGCGCAAATGTTCCCGAGCCTGTCACTGACGGGCTCGATGGGACGAGGCGGCTTCAGCTGGCCGGCGGTGACCTCGGGCGCGGGCGCACTGTGGGCGATCGGCGCCGGCCTGTCGCAGCCAATCTTCCATGGCGGCGCGCTGTTCGCTCAGCGTCGCGCGTCGGTCGACGCCTACGACGCTGCCGTGCTGCACTATAAGGCGACGGTGCTGTCCGCTTTCCAGGATGTGGCGAATTCGCTGGCCGCGCTGGATAACGACGCGCAGATGCTCGCTTCGTCGGACGAAGCCGCGGACGCCGCTCGCGCGGCATTCGAGGACACGGCGTCGCGACACCGCATGGGCTCGCTGCCTTCGACGGCACGACAGGCGAGCGAGTCGCGTTACCTGAACGCGCAGATTGCCGCCGTGCGCGCAGCCGGTCAGCGCATGAGCGATACGGCGGCGCTGTTTCAGTCGATGGGCGAGTTGCCCGCCACCCCGCAGAGCGCAGCCGCGGCGCGATGACCGGGTGTTCGTGACAGTGGCGAGGACAGTCGGGCCGGACCGGCGGCGAGCAATCGGTTCAAATATGAGGAAGCCTTGCGCGGAGTGGGGAGGACAGCACTGTCCTGTCCGCAATTGCACACTGCGCGAAAAGGGCGGTTACGTGCTTTGAGGAATGAGTCGGTGCGAACGGCGGGGAAGCCATCCCTTTGCGTTATCTGCTGGATGCCTCGCTGATTTTTCCGTCGACGCAGAATGCGATCCGGCTCATATGCTCAGCGCTTCGCGAAATAGCGAGGTATCGCTGCGAGACGCTCGACAACCACGGCCGGGACACTATCAACTCAGCCCTGATCGACGGCTTCCTCGACGGTGGGCAATGGACGGGTAGCGATCTTTTCCGCCTCCGCGCGCTTCAGTCCGAGCGTTTGCAGCAACATTGCTGCCGTGCGCTCGGGAAAATGCTCGCCGCTAAAGCCCAATTCTGTCAGCACGCCCGCCGCGCTGGCGCCCGGCACGACAAAGTTCAACTCGGCGGCGATGGCACACAGCACCGTGCCGCCCACTGCGAGAAATCCGATAAAGGGGTCCGCCACGACGAACCGCTTCGCCGCAATCCCGTTGCCGATGTCGCGCAGCAGTCGCTGACCGAGTCCGCGGCTCATTGCGCGCGCAGAAAACCCTTCACGTATCAGAAAACGTCCCCACACGGGATCATGCCGCGCCCGAAGGACCGTATGGCGCACAGAGACGGCGACTACTTCTGCGGGGTCGGAAACGCCGCCTGTAAGGCGATCGAGCATGTTCGCGAATTCTTCAAACACGTTGTCGACAAGCGTCGCATAGATCGCTTCCTTCGATTCAAAGTGGTTGTAAAACGAGCCGAAGCCGACGTCAGCGGCCTCCGTGATTTCGTTGATCGCCACGCCCTCCATGCCTTTTTCGGCCATCAGCCTGAGAGCAGCGTCGAGCAGACGGGTTCGCGTCTCACGCTTGCGACGTGCACCGCGCGGCTCCCGTTCTTCGGCAACGGGTACGGGGGCGACGGACGTGGCAACGGTGGAACGCTTGCCTGCCCGGCGATTTGTCGTGTTGGTCATCGTGATCCCTGATCTGGACATACCGCGCAGTATAGATTCGAATCTCTATATTGACAAAATCATCAGCGATGAGTTTAATGTCATCAAAGGCCTCGACGAGCCGATTCGACCAGAACCGATGGAGTGATCATGGAGACAGCAGCCAGAAGCGGTGCCGCCCCCCGGCGTTGGCATTGCGCCGCCCGCGCGCCGATGCGGGCATCCGTACCCGCTTTCGATAGCGCGTCGGCGAAGCATCTATTGCCGTTCGATCCTGCCGCCAATGCGGCAGGTTTCAAAGTCGAATCGGCCGTTGCGACCGAGTGAGGTTCCGACATGAAACTGACTACTGCACAGCCCGCTCGTCATCCCCATCCGACGGCAAAAGCGACCGCATTGGCCTATCTGGTATTCGAGCGACCGGACCTCGAACAAGCGGAGCATTTTCTCAACGACTTTGGGCTTCAAACGGTATCGCGGGACGAGGCGCTGCTTCTTCTGCGCGGCACGGAGGCTTCGCATTTCTGTCATGTGGTGCGTAGGGCGCCGAAAGCGCGGTTTGTGGGGTTCGGCCTGCAAGTCGACAGCCGCGAGGAGCTTGATGCGCTGGCGAAGCTGCCGGGCGCGTCCGAGGTAGAAAACTCCGCGCTACCGGCCGGCGGCTACGTGGTGCGGCTGACAGACCCTTCCGGTTTCGCTATCGATGCGATATGGGGCCAGGCACCCGCGTCAGCGTTGCCGCACCGCCTGCCGTTGCCATTCAATTCCGTCGATGCCACCGTTCGCGTCAACGATACGCAGCGACCGCCCGAGCGCGCTCCAGAGGTCATCCGGCTAGGGCATGTCGTACTCGAACTCGCCGACTTTCAGGAAACCTGTGCCTGGTACACGCGGCACTTCGGGTTCATCCCGAGCGACGTACAGGTGCTTCCCGACGGCTCGCCGGCGGTCGCATTCATGCGTCTCGATCTTGGCAGCAAGCCGGCCGATCATCACACGCTAGCGCTTGCTCAGGGATTCGCCGCGACCTACAGCCATAGCGCTTACGAGCTCATCGACGCGGACGCGGTCGGTATGGGCCAGCGCGTTTTGCGCGACAGTGGCTGGTCGCACGCGTGGGGGATCGGCCGACATATCCTGGGCAGCCAGATTTTCGACTACTGGCAAGACCCGTGGGGCGACAAGCACGAACACTACTGCGACGGCGACCTGTTCACGTCCGATGAGCCAACGGGAATCCATGCCGTGAGTCGCGAGGCAATGGCTCAGTGGGGGCCGACCATGCCGCGCAGCTTCACGAAGCCCAAATTCACGCCGACGAGCGTTGTGGTGCTTTTCAGAAACCTGCGTTACAGCCCTGACCTGACTTTGAGCAAGCTGCGAACGCTGGCGAAGATTTTCGCCTGAACCCAGGCATCCCTATTCATCCGGAGAATTGAACAATGGCACTTCACGTCCTGCATTATCTTCATCATGGCCGTGCCCAGTGGGGCGTGGTCGCGGAGGGCGCCATCACGCCGATTCCAGGCGAGTACGAGTCGACCGCTGCGTTCATCGAGGCCAATCCGGTGGAGCGGCTCGTGATACTCAGCGGCCCATCGATTCCCGAATCGGAGGTGCAGTGGCTGTCGCCCATAACCGCCGACCAGCAGTTCATCTGCCAGGGCGCGAATTGCCGCCAGCATATGATCGAGTCCGGCATGGACCCGGACGTCAAGAAGTTCAACATGATTTTCACGAAGGCACCGAGCTGTATCGTTGCGGCGGACTCAGCCATCGTGAAACCACGCGCGGTGCGGTTCCTTGACTATGAGATCGAACTCGGTCTCGTGCTCAAACGCGATATCACCTCGGCTGAGACTGTCACCGAGGAAAACCTGCACGAGTACATCGCGGGCGTTGTGATCGTCAACGATTATTCAGCGCGTGATATCCAGATTCCGCAGATGCAGTTTTACAAGGGCAAGAGCTTTCGGACATTTGGCCCTGTCGGCCCTTATCTTTGCCTGCTCGAGAAGCATGACATTCCGAAGCTGAAAGAGCTCGTGCTGACGCTGACGGTCAACGGAACCGTCCGCCAGAACGACACTACTGCTGGCCTTGTCTATGGCCCGGCAGAGACTCTGACTGAGCTTTCCCGTGTGCACGACCTACGCACGGGTGACCTCCTTGCAACCGGCACACCATCTGGGTGTGCGCTGAGCATTCCTTCACCAGAGAAGCTGCGCGCTGCGGCGCAGTTGTCCGAAGAGGATAAATGGCGGCTTTTCCTGAAGATGCAGGAGGACAGGCCTCAGTATCTTCAGGTGGGAGACGTTGTCGAGGCATGGATTGTCAGCCTCGACCGCTCAATCAACCTGGGCGTGCAGCAAAACGTCGTCGTTGAAGAGGCAGTATGAAAGACGCCGCAAAAGGACAGGATGTTCTCGCTATCGAAGCATCGGGACAAGTGCCGGAGCTTCCGTCGAGCACCTACGAAATGATCTGCAGGGGCGCTGCCATCAATCCATCGGCGCCCGCGCTTTCCTTCTTTCGAACAGCCGATGACTATGCGAGCCCGGAGTGCTGGACGTACAGCGACCTGTTGCGTGATATCACGCGCACCGCAAACATGTTTTCGCGGCTGGGCGTGGAAAGGAACACCGTCATCGCCTATATGCTGCCGAATCTTCCAGAGACACACTTCGTGATCTGGGGAGGCGAAGCGGTCGGAATTGTCTGCGCTATCAATCCACTGCTTGAAAGCGAAGCCATCGGCGAATTGCTGAAGGCATCAGGTGCCAGCGTGCTCGTAACGCTCGCGCCGTTCCCCGGCACTGAACTATGGCAAAAAACGCAAGCGGTGTTGCATCATGTCCCCGCCATAAAAGATCTCGTGCTCGTTAATCTGGCCGACCGGATACCGGGGGAAAAAGGATTGACGGCCCGGATACTACAACGTGGCGAAACCGCGAGTCTGCATGGCAAAGGCGGCGTGCGCAGCGCAGTTCCTGCGCAGATCCGGATCCATGATTTTGGCACCGCGATTGCGAACGAGTCCGGAATCTCGCTCGACAACTCGCCCTCGGCGAGGATCGACGATATTTCGTCCTGCTTTTGCACGGGCGGCACCACGGGATTGCCGAAGATCGCGATGCGCCGGCACCGCAACGAGGTTGCCAATGCGTGGAACACGGGGCGGTTTCTCGGCAAAAGCATCGGTCCGGGCAAAACGATATTTTGCGGACTGCCGCTATTTCATGTGAATGCCGTGATGGTGACAGGTCTGCTGGCCTTCTCGCGGGGCGCTCATGTCGTTCTCGGCACACCGCAAGGATATCGCGGCGACGGTGTTGTAAAGCGCTTCTGGGAAATTGTTGAACATTACCGCATCAATTTCTTCAGCGGGGTGCCAACGCTCTATGGGTCACTGCTCGAGGTTCCTATTGGCGAGCACGATATTGGTTCGCTCGAGTATGGGTTATGCGGCGCCGCGCCGATGCCAGTCGAATTGCTTCGCAATTTCGAGCATCGCACAGGGATTCGAATCCTCGAGGGCTACGGACTCACTGAAGGAGCCTGCGTGAGCAGCGTTAATCCGCCGCTTGGTGAACGCAGGGCGGGCTCGATTGGCCTTTGCCTTCCCGGTCAGGCAATGAAGGTCGTAGTGGCCGATGAGGCCGGCCGGTATACACGAGATTGCGCGGCAGATGAAGTCGGCCAACTGGTGATCTCCGGACCGAATGTGTTCGTTGGATATTCCAGTCCAGAGCAGAACAGTGGGATCTGGATGGACCTCGGCGACGGCGAACGTTGGCTCAATACCGGCGATCTCGGGCGCCGCGATGCCGACGGATACTTCTGGCTCACGGGCCGGAAAAAGGAGCTGATCATTCGGGGCGGTCACAATATCGACCCAGCGGCTATCGAAGAAGCCCTGCATCGTCATCCCGCGGTTCAGATTGCCGCCGCCGTGGGCCGGCCCGACGCGCATGCGGGGGAGTTGCCGGTCGCCTATGTCCAGCTCAAACCAGACGTCACGACAACCGAAGCGGAACTGGCCGTATTCCTGCGCGCCTGCATTAGCGAGCGGGCTGCGCTTCCTAAGGCAATCCGCGTCATCGATACGATGCCGCTGACAGGCGTCGGCAAGATCTACAAGCCGGCGCTGAAATGGCGAGAAATGGCGGACGCGTTGCGATCCGCACTCGTTGAGGCGGGCATCAGCGATGCAGCGGTGAGCATCGTCGAAGACGCCGGTCGCGGGCTGATGACTCATGTCGAGCTCAACAGCGTCGAGCTCGAAGAACTGGCGCGCGCGACGCTCGCGCGCTTTCCATTCGGTTTTTCGCTTTCCGTCCCGGCGATCTCGAGGGGTAACGCGGGTCACGCCTGAACGCCAGTGGCATTGGTTATCGAGCAAGAGCAGTGGCTTTTGGATGGAGACGAAGATGGGTATTGCACCGGAAGCGACGTTGCGATCGCTTGTTGAAAAATGGCTCGGCTCCGTTTCGGCAACGCCGCTGCGGATTACCCGACGGGGTCGCGCGCAGTCGAATCAGGGAGTCTACGTACACATCGAACTGGATCTGCCAGGGGAAAGCGTTGGCCTGTTTTTCTTCCGGCACTCCGATGGTTCGTGGCGCGTGATCCCGCCGGAAGCTGCGCGCCCGTCAATGCGGGCTCACTGACAAATCCCGTTCTCGAGAGCGCGTCGTAATCTCACGCCAGGCATAGATCTGTAGCCAGGCGCCTTGACTGCGGGCGCGAAAAAGAAGAGCGGTGAAAAGCGTCATCAGAGACGCGCGAAAGCGCGTCATTTCATTTAGTACGACTCCATAAGAAGCGCGCCTGACTTCGTTCGATGCAATCGAACGAAGTCAGGCCGACACCACGCGGTCAAGGGCGCCCCATGAAGCGCCGTGACCGGCAGGCGACAAAAAACTATTCAGCCAATGAGACAGGAGAAGACACGTGATGAATGACAGGAGAACGGTTCGTGCCGCTGGTTTCGCGGTGTGCTTCTGCGCGGTCGCGTTTGCTGGTAACGCGCTCGCGCAGACGGCCGGGAGCTTCACCGTGGCGACCGGGTGGCTCCACGTCGCGCCACAGAGCAGTGCAACGCCGCTGACCGTGGAAAGCGTGGGTGGGATGACAGTGAATCAGCAACTGCCCGGTACTGGGGCGCATGCGACGTCCACGGACACAATGGGGATCACGACCGAGTATTACGTCACCGAACACATCGGCATTGCGACGCTCATCGGACTCCCGCTCACGGTGGATCTGGTCGGGGATGGCTCGCTCGCGAAGTATGGCACTCTGGGCTCGACACGGCCGATTCCGCCCGCGCTTGTCTTTCGATACCACCTGCTTTCCGCCCAGTCGAAGTTCCGTCCTTTCATTGGGCTAGGCGTGAACTATACCTGGTTCACCCAGGTGCGCACGACGAACAGTCAGTTTGTCACTGACAGTCTCGGTCCAGGTGGGTCGGCGCACGGATCCCTCAGTTCATCCTGGAACCCGGTATTCGAGATCGGGGCTTATTACGCGATAACGAATCACTGGTCCGTGGGGGCGAGTGTCGGTTACGTTCCTGTAAAGACTCACCTTACGCTAGACGGGACAACGGCTAATGGGACGCAAATCGTTTCGAGATCGACGATCCGTATAAATCCCGTAAATGTCTTCCTGAATGTCGCTTATACCTTCTAGCCCACAAGGACAGCGTTTCAGGCGCCGGACACGGCGGAATACGTTCAACCAGTTTAGAGGTTCAAATGCACAACAAAATGAGGAAATGCGACCATTCGATACACGCTGATGACGCCCCGATGGACGTAACGCTGCGGCGTACGCTTTCCGTCGCGCGCGTGGGAGTAATGGTTGTGCAAGCGGTTTGGCTATCTCCTGCTTCAATGTTTCATCTCGGGTGAAACCATGAAGCGACAAGTGCTCAAATCGATTCTGTTCGCGCTGCCCAAAGTACTCGACCTGACGGCACGCCGTTTTCCCGCCTATCGTCAGCGCCTCAAGGAGCGGGACATTGCCGCCAGGATCGGGCTGATGGATCGGAGCGTCGGCCGCGTCCTCGAAATCAGGAACGGTCGCATCCGGTCGCGCCCTTGCACGCGTGGGCAAGCTGACGTGAGCATCCTGTTCAAGGATGTCGCCACGGCCCTGAAATTTCTTTCCCCACGGCAGGACCATGCTGAAATTATTCATGCGGCAAAGAACTTCAAGGTAGTAACCGAAGGCGACGATGAACTGCTGGTGTGGTTCATGCAAACGCTCAGTATGATGCAAACCATCGGCCTGCCGATGGGCACACCGATGCGGGACGGCACGCGCCGGTACACGACCTGCACGAACGGGGGACCTTTGTTCGTTTACGTGAAGGATGATCACATCATTCGGGTGACGCCCATCGATCTGGACGGCAAGGACGCTGCCAGCTGGGAAATCGAGGCGCGCGGGCGCCGTTTCAGCCCACCACGGCGAGGCCTCGTTGCACCGCACGCATTGGCGATCAAGTCGCTTGTCTATTCCGACAAACGGATTCTTCATCCGTTGAAGCGCGTTGATTTCGACGCAGACGGCGAGCGCAATCCGCAGAACCGCGGCAAGTCGGGCTATGTGCGGATCAGCTGGGACGAGGCGCTGGACATCGTCGCGAAAGAAATCAACCGGCAGAAGCGTGTTCACGGTCCCGGCTCAATTACGTTCCCCATGTCGTCGCATCATCAGTGGGGGAACATCGGCTACTACCTCAGCGCGCTCACCCGCTTTGCCAATCTGATTGGCTTCACTCGGGTTGCCGCGAACCCGGACAGTTGGGAAGGCTGGTACTGGGGTGCAATGCATCACTTCGGCAATTCGATGCGCGTCGGTGTGCCGTCAGGCTATGGCGGCATTGAAGACTGCCTGAAGGAGGCCGAGATGATCGTCTTCTGGTCTTCCGATCCGGAAAGCACTAACGGCGCGTATGCGGGATTCGAGGGTACGCCGCGGCGCCTGTGGGCCAAAGAACTGGGCATCGAGTTCGTTCACATCGACCCACACTGCAATCCGACCGCGCAGTTGCTGGGCGGGCGTTGGATTCCCGTGCGACCGCAAACCGATGCCGCTCTCGCGACCGCGATCATGTACGTTTGGGCCGTGGAGGGTTTATACGACGAGGACTACGTTGCCAACCGCACGACCGGCTTCGACGAGTGGCGCGCCTATCTGCTGGGCGATACGGACGGCGTGCCGAAGACGCCCGAATGGCAACAGTCCGAGACCGGCGTGCCCGCCAAGGACGTGCGGGCGCTCGCTCGCCTGTGGGGGAAAAAGAAGGCCTATCTCTCTGTCGGCATGACAGGCGCGGGATTCGGCGGGGCAGGACGCGGCGCGACCGGGGCGCAATGGGCGCGCTGCATGATCATGATGATGGCGATGCAGGGGTGGGGTAAGCCGGGCGTCAATTTTGGGTGTCTGCAGTTGGGTGCTCCGCACGACCTCCACTTCTATTTCCCGGGCTACGCGGACGGCGGGATGTCCGGCGACCTTGCGTGGACCGCCAATGCCGTCAACAACTATCAGCGCATGCCGCACATCCTGACCATGAATCCCGTCAAACAGATGGTCCCGCGGCAGCAGCTGCCCGATGCCATCATCAACGGCCATGCGACGGGATACCTGTGGGACGGTATGTCTCAGGAAGCGCAGTTCGCGCCGTTCAGCTACCCGATGCCGGGCTATTCACCGATCCACATGATCTATCGCTATGGCGGGTCGGCTTTCAGCACCGTCACGAAGTCCGGACGCTGGGCGGATGCTTATCGACATTCCAGCATCGAGTTCGTGGTGAACCAGTCGATCTGGATGGAAGGGGAGGCGCAGTTCGCCGACATCATTCTGCCGGCTTGCACGTCGCTCGAGAGATGGGATATCGGCGAGTGGTCGAATTCGGGCGGCTACGCACATCATGGCTTCAACACCGTCAATCATCGCATGGTGACGATGCAGCACAAATGCATCGAGCCTCTAGGCGAATCCCGCTCGGACTACGATATCTTCGCCGCTATTCTGACGCGTCTTGGTCTTGGCGGTGTCTTTACCGAGGGTTGCGGCGAACTCGACTGGGTCAAGCGGGTATTCGAGTCGTCGGATCTGCCGGATCACGTCACGTGGCGCGAATTCTGCCGCAAAGGCTATTTCGTCGTACCGCCAGAAAAGCCCGAATTGCGCCATCCCGTCGACATGCGGTGGTTCGCCGAAGGTCGGCGTAAGGATTTGCAGGAACCGCATCCGATGCCGTCGCAGTATGCCGAAAAGTTCGGGATGGGCCTGCAGACGCCGAGCGGCAAGCTCGAGTTCGTGCCGGAGTTGCTGAAGCGGCACACCGCCGATAACCCCGAGCGACCCCCGCTGAACCGGTATATCCCGTCCTGGGAGGGATTGCGCAGTGAATTGGCCCGGCGCTATCCCCTGCAACTGATAGCAACTCACAGCCGCTACAGTTTTCATACCCATTGCGACGGCAAGAATTCGTCAGTCAACAGCGTCGAGGATCATCGTGCGCTGATCGGCGGGCATCGCTTCTGGCTGCTGAGGCTTGGGTTCGCAGACGCGGCCGCGCGGGGCATTGCTCATCGCGACCTCGTCAAGGTCTACAACGACCGCGGCGCCGTGATCTGTGCGGCTGATGTGTCTGCTCTGTTGACCCCGGGCGTCGTCAAGTCGTATGAGGCAAGCGCGGAATTCCAGTTGATCGAAGTGGACGGCGAACGTGTCGAGATCGGCGGCTGCATGAACATGCTCACGCCCGACCGGTCGCAAACGGCAGGCACCAGCAGCATGAGTCCGAACTCATGCCTCGTACAGGTCGAAAAATGGCAAGGCGCCGATGCGTTCCTGCTCGGTCGCGCAGCGTGAGGAGAAACGCCATGAGCAAGTGGAATCTGGTTATCAAGGTCGGGCGCTGCGAGAACTGCCAGAACTGCGTGATCGCCGCGCGCGACGAGCACGTTGGCAACGAGTTTCCTGGTTACTCGGCACCGGCTTCGGCGGATGCCGAAAGCGCCATTCGCATCATGCGCCGCGTGCAAGGCGATTCGCACATGGTCGAGACGACGTACCTGCCGGTGATGTGCAACCACTGCGACGACGCACCTTGCATGCGTGTAGGCGGCGATGCCATCCGCAAGCGCGCCGACGGCATCGTCATCATTGATCCGGACAAGGCGCGGGGCAGAAAGGACCTTGTCAAGGCCTGTCCATACAAGGCGATCGTATGGAACGAGGCATTGCAACTGCCGCAGACATGGATCTTCGATGCCCATCTGCTGGATCAGGGTTGGCCGCACCCGCGATGCGAACAGGCCTGCCCAACGGGCGTTTTCGAAACCGTCAGGCTCGATGACGCCGCGATGGCAGAGAAGGCAAGACGGGAAGGACTCAAAGTTCTGGAACCGAGGTTAAAAACCAGTCCCCGCGTCTGGTACAGCGGCCTCGATCGTTGGGAGACGTGCTTTATCGGCGGCAGTGTCAGCGCGCAGGTGGGGCAGGTCGTCGAGTGTGTCGCTGATGCGGCCGTTGCGTTGTACTGGTGCAATCGGAAGGTGGCCGAAACCGTCACCGACGCGTTCGGCGATTTCCGGTTCTCGCGGCTCATCAAAGATAGCGGCCATTATCGGATCGAGATTCGTCATGGCTTGGGCAATGCGTTGCGCGAATGCGTATTGGGCGAGAGCGTGTATGTCGGCGAGATCGGCCTCGTGCAGTCGACGAACGCGGTTGAGGTGGACTGATGCCGGCGGTCTGTATTCATCCATGAAGCCGGTACGCCTGACACGCGCATGCAAAAAAGAGCAGACGCGAGAGCGCCTGCTCGACGCAGCGCGCCGTTCGTTCATCGAGCGGGGCCTGGCCGCGACGAGTGTGGAACACATCGCCGAGGCGGCCGGCTACACACGCGGCGCCTTCTATTCAAACTTCAGCAGTCAGCAGGAACTGCTACTCGAATTGCTGCAACGCGATGTAGAAAAGACGTGCGCGGACTGGCAGGCGATCATCAAATCGCCTGGCGCGCCGGACCAGGAAAAGGGTCGCGCACTCGCGCGTCTGAGTTGCGCTGAATTCGACAATGATTGCTTCCCGCTGTGGGTCGAAGCGGGCCTTCTCTCGTCGCGCGATAGCACGGTTCGGGAGCGGGTCACCGGGTTGCGGCAAAGGAAGCTGGCGAAGCTGGCCGCGTGTCTGTGCGCAGGCGTGCGTCCAGGCGACGGCGGCCGGCCTGCTCAACCTGAAGCGCTCGCGGCGGCCCTCCTCAGCCTCTGCGACGGCATGCGTTTCTTCCGGCTGTGCAATCCGGAAGGAATGACGGACGATTCGATTCGAGCCATTTTGGCGGCCTTGTTTTCCTGCACTTCGTCAGGTCCGGTACTGGAGAAACTTGAGTCGCTGGATGATGTCGGTGCAACGGTCCGCTTCCACTTACGCTCTTAGATCAATACGTTAGGACGGTCGTTTACGTTGATCTATCGCAAAACACTAGCGGGCCTGGCGAGGATACTCGTGAGAATCACAAACTCACTGAGGAGCGACTGATGGCTCAATTCATGAAAGCTGCGGTAGTCCATGCCTTCGGCGAGCCGCTGCGGATAGAAGAAGTGGCGGTTCCTGCGCCCGCTGCGGGTCAGATTCTCGTCAACGTGAAGGCTTCCGGGGTCTGCCACACCGACCTTCATGCCGCCGATGGTGACTGGCCGGTCAAGCCTCGCCTGCCGTTCATCCCAGGTCACGAGGGTGTCGGTTATGTCGCGGCGATTGGCGCGGGAGTCACGCACGTGAAGGAAGGCGACCGCGTTGGGGTGCCGTGGCTCTATACCGCATGCGGTCACTGCGAATACTGTCAGACGGGCTGGGAGACGCTTTGCCACGAGCAGCAGAATACCGGCTATTCCGTGAACGGCAGCTACGCCGAATATGTGGTCGCCGATCCGGACTACGTAGGTCATCTACCGAACGGGGTCGCGTTCGACGAAATCGCGCCGATCCTCTGCGCCGGAGTCACCGTATATAAAGGCATTCGGGTCACGGACACCCGGCCCGGTCAGTGGATCGCCATCTCGGGCATCGGCGGCCTCGGTCATGTCGCGGTCCAGTACGCCGTCGCGATGGGCCTGCATGTCGTTGCCGTGGATGTCGCGCCCGACAAGCTGGAACTTGCGCGCAAACTCGGCGCGCAAATCACCATCGACGCCTCGACGTCCGATCCTGCGAGCGAGGTCCAGAAACAGATCGGTGGCGCACATGGCGTTCTCGTGACCGCTGTCTCGCGCGGCGCGTTCGCGCAAGCGCTCGGCATGGTGCGCCGCGGCGGTACCGTCGCGCTCAACGGCCTGCCGCCCGGCGACTTTCCTCTGCCGATTTTTTCCACGGTACTGAATGGCATCACGGTTCGCGGTTCCATCGTGGGCACGCGTCGCGACCTGCAGGAATCGCTCGATTTCGCGGCCGAGGGAAAAGTGCGCGCACATATCCACCATGAGCGGCTAGAGAACATTAACGAAGTGTTCACCGCATTGCGCGAAGGCAAGGTCGACGGCCGGATCGTACTCACGGAACTTTGAATGAGCCACTGCCTTGTGCCGGTATCGCGCGCCGTGCGCGTCCAGTTGACGGCTCATCGTTGACCAGACGAACGAAGGCATTGATCCATGTCAGATCGGCACGGTGCCGCACGAGTAGTCTTCACAAGTTGCACGTCAATCGGTGCGCGCGTGCGAGTCCTCCCGCGAGACAGCCGGGGCCGCCGCGCGCGCCCTCAGCCAATGTCGCAGTGGAGGACGTAGTCATGGATGCAGCCACGCAGTTCGCACGCAGTCAGGAAATCGCCGGAAACATCGCCTACGTGCTGCAAAAACGCGCGCAGAATGCAGTAAATCAATACGGGAAACGCTTGCGCGACGCCGTCAGTGACGGCGTCCGCATGGACCAGAGCTGTACCTTCCCACCCGGGGCGCAACTGAACCCTTTGAGCGCATGGCATTACGCTGTCGATGTCGCACAACGCTCGCTGCTGTTCTGGGACACAATGCGAGAGCGCGGTACTCAGTACGTGGAGAACACGTCGCAAGGGCTCAAGCCCGCGCTTCACTTCGACTATGACGTCGTGCTCGATGGCAGGCATTTCGCGCGCCCTGTGAACTATGCGCTGCTGCACATCACACCACCCGAAGACGTCATCGTCGACGCGAATAAACGGCCTTATCTGATCATCGATCCGCGCGCCGGTCACGGTCCGGGCATTGGCGGCTTCAGGGACGATTCGCAGGTCGGCGTCGCTCTGCGCGCGGGCCATCCCGTGTACTTCGTCGTGTTCTTCCAGAATCCCGAACCGGGCCAGACCTTGCTCGACGTATGCGCGGCCGAACAGGAGTTCGTGAAGAAAGTGCGCTCGCTGCATCCCGACAGCGCGAAGCCGGCGATCATCGGCAACTGCCAGGGCGGCTGGGCCGCGATGATGCTGGCGAGCTCGTCGGCTGAAGACACTGGACCGGTCGTCATCAACGGCGCGCCGATGTCGTATTGGAGCGGCTCGTGGAGCGAGGGCGTGGGCGATAACCCGATGCGCTACGCGGGCGGCCTGCTGGGCGGCACGTGGCTCGCTTCGTTTTCGTCCGACCTCGGCAACGGCAAGTTCGACGGCGCGTATCTCGTGCAAAACTTCGAGTACCTGAACCCTGCCAATACCTTGTGGGACAAATACTATCGCGTGTATGACAACATCGATACGGAGCCACCGCGCTTCCTGGAGTTCGAGCGCTGGTGGGGCGGCTACTACCTGATGAACCGGGAAGAGATCGAGTGGATCACGCGCAATCTGTTCATCGGGAACAAGCTGTGGTCGGGCACGGTGCGCGGCGTTTCGGGCAAAGCGTTCGACCTGCGCGATATCCGCTCGCCGATCGTCCTGTTCGCCTCGATGGGGGACAACATCACGCCGCCGCAGCAGGCGTTCAACTGGGTGGCCGACCTGTATGGAAGTACTGAGGAAATCAAGGCGCGCGGCCAGGTCATCATCGGACTGATGGATCAGGAGGCGGGACATCTCGGCGTTTTCGTATCGGGCAAGGTGGCGAAGAAGCAACATGCGCAGATCGTCAACGTGCTCGAGGCAATCGAGACGCTCGCACCGGGTCTCTACGCGATGTTGATCGACGAGGTCAACGGTGACGACGGCAAAATCGCATACGAAGTCACGTTCGTCGAACATCGTCTGGAGGAAATCGCGCAGCATTTCAATCGTTTCAAGCGCGAGGACGAGAAGCCCTTCGAGGCGGTGGCCGAGCTTTCCGAATTCAATCAGCGCGCTTATGAAATGTTCGCGCAGCCATGGGTGCAGTGGACGTCGAACGAAGCCACGGCGCGATTACTGCGTGAGATTCATCCGCTGCGCTCGCAGCGGTGGGCATGGTCGGACCAGAATCCGTGGCTCGCGTGGCTGCACCCGGCGGCCAACGCGGTGAAAGCCAGTCGTCAACACGCCGCGGATATCGGGCCGTGGCGCGAACTCGAGCATCGCGGCTCCGAAATGATCAGCGCCTCGCTCGACTACTACAGGGCAATGCGCGATGCTGTCGCCGAGTCGACGTTCTTCGGCGTCTACACGAACCCATTCCTGCTTCATTTCGCAGACCGGTATCGCGAGCGCAACGCAGCCGCCTCCACGGTTACGGATCCGCGCGAACTGCCTTTCGTCAAGGAGGCGCTGGCATCGATCGAGCAGGGCGGCTACGACGAAGCGGTCGCGCGGGCCGCTTTCCTGCTTGGGCGCAGTGGCGAGCCATTGCCGCTTGCACGGCTTGCGACGCAGCGTGAACTGATCGAAGCGTACGCCGAGTATCTGCCCAGCTTGCCAGCCGACCAGTGGCGGCGCATTCGCGGCGAACAGGAACTCATCGCGACCTACGAGCCGCAGCAGGCTATCGCGACGCTTCCCGCCCTGCTGACTGTGCCTGCAGACCGGAAGAGGCTGCTGACGTTGCTGGACAGACTACTTGGCGACTCGCGCGTGCAAAGCGTCACGCCAAGCGCGCAGCAATGGGAGGCGCTGCAACGCATTCGCGCGGTCCTCGGGGCGCCACCTGCGGCACGGCCTGTTGCGGTGCTCGAACATACGCCGACATGAGCGCGCCATGGCTGAAGTCTTACCAGGTGATGTGCGAGACAGGGTCGCTGACGACGAAATCAACGAGTTCATTCAGAGATATGGATTGCCTCTGTTCGATTCGATTGAACGCGTGCCTGCAGGAAGCGGAAGTCCCATGGCGCTGCTGTGGTTCATTGACCTCGGGTCAGAGGTCCTTGGACGTGCTGATGTTGAGGATTCGCAACGTGTTCTGGAGAGGGCACACGATCAGTGCGAAGGTCCTGCTAGTGAGGGACGATTGGCTCGCTTGCGTCGATTAGCGACAGACGTCCTGCCCGAGAGAGGAGCTGCGGCATCGCCTTGGGCGCCTTGGATTCGCGGTCTCGGTCTCATGATCTGCATCAACGTTTTGCGCTAGCAGGCGAGTAACTTGATTCCAGTCTTGCAGGTAAAGCGCGGCCGCAATGCCGGCCGCGAACCTCGGCATAAGACCTCCAATAGGAGACGGCGTTCGTCCGCGAGGGGTGATGCGCGCATATGCGCGTCAACACGACGTGAACCGGAATCATGCTGATCTTCCGCTACGCCAGTCACAATCCGACTTTGCTGGATTCGCGCGCGATGCTGACATCATCAACCCTTTCTCAGGCGACGAGGCTGCCACCTCGCCTTGGCGAAGTGGCGGATCGCGGGGCCGCGGTCACGCTGACCGTGTCGCTGGCGCTCGTACTGGCTGGTTGCGCGACACCGGTGATGCAACCGTCGATTGAAGTTCCCGGCCGGTTCGCGGCCGCGTCGGCATCCGTGGAGCAGCCTGAGGCCGCCTGGTGGGATAGCTACCGCGATCCGGTCTTGTCGGACCTTGTCCGTCGCGCGGCGCACGAAAACCGCGATATCCGCATCGCGGCGGAACGCGTGCGCGCCGCGCGAGCCGGAGAAACGATCAGCCGGTCGTGGCTTCTGCCGACTGTGATCGTTGGCGCCAACGGCTTCAATCACACGACGACTTACGATACCGCCCTGAAGAACTTCGTCCCCGAAGCTGCGAACACGCGGGCGGGCCAGGTCGGTATCGGCGCCTCGTGGGAAATCGATTTGTTCGGCCGCCTGCGAGCGGGTGCGAAGGCGGCTGCAGCCGATGCGGTCGCAGTCGAAAATGCCGCGCGCGGCGTGCGCCTTCTCGTGATGACCGACGTTGCAACGAACTACTTTATGCTGGTCGGGGCGTTGCATCAGTTGGACACTATGCGCGCAATCTCGGCCGCGCAGGACGAGACGCTACGCCTCGTGACTGCCCGTGAACGTGTCGGGCTCGCGACTCCGTTTGACGTCGAGCGCGCGAAAACGGAAGCATCGAAGACGCACGCGGCGATACCGCCGCTGGAGACGCTTGCCGAGGTGTCGCGCCATCGCATTGCGGTGCTCGTGGGAGATCAGGCTTTCAATGCCGCGAGCATTACGGCATCGGGCGTCGAAGCCATCGTTCCGCTCGCGCGTCCGGGGCAACCGGCCGCCCTGTTGCAGCGCAGGCCGGATCTTCTGGTCGCCAGCGCGCAACTCGACGCGGCCAACGCGCGCAGGCAACAGGCGATGGCCGAATGGTTTCCGCGTCTCATTCTCGGCGCAGTGTTCGGCCGTGAGTCGATCGATCTCAACGGCATTGCGCTGGGTCCGGCGAACTTCAGCAACGTCGCGGGCCTCATTGCAATGCCGATCTTCAATGCGGGGCGAACGCGGGCGATCAACGACATCGCCGAGAGCGGTCAGAAGGAGGCGGTGCTTCATTATGAGGACGCGATCGTGCGAGCGCTCGAAGACGTCGAGAACGCGCTCGTCGCGCTCGACGACGAACGCCAACGGGCGCAACTGCTGCACGATGCAACGGCGTCGGCGGAAGCGGCGCTGGGCCGCGCGCAATCCCTTTATGACCGCGGCCAGATCGATTTGCTGCCGCTGCTCGATGCCCAGCGTACCCGCCTGGCCGTGCGTGCGATCGCCAACGACAGCAGCACTCAATTGCTGCTCGACAGCGTCCAACTGTACAAGGCGCTCGGTGGAGGCTGGGAGGTTTTCGAGGCCGCTACCGTGCCGGACGGCGGGTCGGTTTCAGCTACTTCATCCAGCGTGAATCCACATAGGGGGCCATCGTGAATACCTCTCTACGCGCGCTGCTCGCGCTCCTGCCGGGTGCCGCGATGCTACTCGCGTGCGGATCGAAGCCCGCTCCCGAGGCGCTTCGAGTGGTCCGCACTGTCGAGATTCGCTACGACGAGAATGCTGTGACGGACCGTTACGTCGGCACCGTGCAGTCCCGCCATGAGGTCAATGAGGCGTTCCGGGTCAGCGGCAAGGTCGTCAAGCGCAAGGCCGACGTCGGTCAGAAGGTTCGTGAGGGCGATCTACTCGCGGTGCTCGACGATACCGACTATCAACTCGCCGAGGAAGCGGCGCGGCAACAACTGACCGCGGCCGTATCGCAGGCGAGGCTCGCCCAGTCGGATCGGCAACGGCTCAATTCGCTGAAAACTGACGGCTCTGTCAGTGTCTCCGACGACGAAAAAGCGCAAACCGGCGCGCAGACGACTTCGGCGACGGCCGAAGCCGAGCGCAAAAAACTCGAGCTCGCGCGCAATCGGTTGAAATACACGGTGTTGCGAGCGTCGCAGAGCGGCGTCGTCACCGCCGTGCGTTTTGAGGTGGGAGAGGTCGTCGCGGAGGGGCAGCCGGTGGTATCGATCGCCAACGAAGGCGAGCCCGAGATCGTCGCAGACCTGCCGGAGGATAGTCTCGCAACCTTCAGAACGGCGCGATACGACGCGTGGCTCGCTAGCGCGCCCGAGCGACATTTCGAAGTCGTGTTGCGCGAACTTTCGCCGCAGGCCGCCACCCAGACCCGCACCTACCGCGCCCGATTGAAGCCCGCCACACCCCGGCTCCTGCCGCTCGGCGCGACCGCTACGCTGCTTGTCGAACGACCGGCAGGCGAAGTGCCCGCAGCGGTGATCCCCGCCTCGGCCCTAACACAGAACAAGGGCGAGCCCGCCGTCTGGGCGGTTCGCCGCGATGGTTCCGAGGCGGTGGGCACGGTCGATCTGATCCGCGTCTCTGTGCGCGGCTATCGCAATGACGAGGTGCTCGTTTCCGGACCGCCGGCTGGCGAGCTCGTCGTCACGGCGGGCGTTCAGAAGATGGCGCCGGGCATGAAGGTCGCGCTTGTCGGCGCGCCGCGCGGCCCACAAACGGAGCAAGCTCTCCAATGAAGCCGTTCAATCTCACCGAATGGGCATTGAACCACCGCGCCATCGCGCTGTTCGTGATTCTCGTGATCGGCGTTGGCGGATCGCTCAGCTTCGCAAAGCTCGGCCAGCTCGAGGACCCGAACTTCTCGGTACCGTCAATGACTGCGCTCGTGATTTGGCCCGGCGCCACCGCGCAACAGGTCCAGGACGAGGTGCTCAACCGCATGGAAAAGAAGTTCGAGCAGCTCGACCACTTCGAGAAGGTCGTGACGTATGCGCGGCAAGGCTACGGCGCGATGACGATTACAGTGAAGGGCGGCACTTCCCATGCAGATCAGCGCGAGGCCTGGTACCAGGCGCGCAAGAAGTTCACCGACATCAAGCTGGAACTTCCTGACGGCATCGTCGGCCCGATCTTCAACGACGAATACGGCGACGTAACCGGGCTGCTTTATGCGGTCAAAGGCGATGGCATTAGCCAGTGGGAGCTTTCCGACATGTCGGAAAACATCAAGCGGCAGTTGCTCAAGGTGCCGATGGTGAAAAAGATCGACATCTACGGCAAGCAGGCCAAGAAGATTTACGTCGAATTTTCGAATGAGCGGCTGGCCGCGCTCGGGATTACGCCGCTTCAGATCGCCGAGAGCATGAGGAGCCAGAACAGCGTACTGGCCAGCGGACAGATCGACACGCACGGGGATCGCGTGCTCGTGCGCGTGAGCGGCCAGTTCAACAACCTCGACGATATCCGTAACCTTCCGATCGCCGCCGGCGGCCGGTTGCTCAAGCTCGGCGACTTCACCTCGATCACACGTGGATACGAAGATCCTCCGATTTATACGGTACGGCATAACGGGCAGCAGGTGCTGATGCTCGGCATCACGATGACCGACGACGGCAACATTGTCGACCTGGGCAAGGCGATCGAGCAGGCCGTTGCGAAAGTGCAGCTCGAACTGCCGTACGGGGTCGAGCTCGAGCGGGTCGCCGATCAGCCGACCGTCGTCAGCGAATCGATCTGGGAGTTCGAGCGCTCGCTGCTCGAAGCGCTGACCATCGTGCTCGCGGTCTGCCTCATCAGTCTCGGCTGGCGCACGGGCATCGTGGTCGGGATCTCGGTGCCGATCGTGCTCGGTGTCGTCGCCCTCGTGATGCGTGCGATGGGCTGGAACCTCGAGCGCGTCTCGCTTGGATCTTTGATCATCGCTCTCGGTCTGCTCGTTGATGACGGCATCATTGCGGTAGAGATGATGGTCGTGAAAATGGAGGAAGGGTGGGACCGCGTGCAGGCGGCCGCTTACTCGTACACGGCGACTGCGATGCCGCGGCTGACTGGTGCGCTGATCACGGCCGCCGCCTTCATGCCGATCGGTTTCTCCCAGTCGACCACCGGTGAGTACGCGGGCGGCATTTTCTGGATCGTTGGCACTGCGGTGCTGTTCTCATGGGTCGTCTCGGGGCTCGTCACGCCCTATCTGGCCGTCAACCTTCTGCCAAAGGACATTGGTCAGAAGCACCATGGTGGCGACCCGTATGACACGCCTTTCTATCGCAATCTGCGCAAGTGGATCGACCTGGCTCTCGTGCGGCGCTGGTGGGTCATCGGCGCGACGGTGGCCGCGCTCGCCGCGGCTGTCGCCGCAAGCAGGTTCGTGCCGCAGCAGTTCTTCCCGAACAGCTCGCGGCCCGAGCTGATCGTCGAGCTTCGACTAAGGGAAGGGGCATCGTTCGCCGCGACCACCGAGCAGGTGAAGCAAATGGAGGCGATGCTGAAAAAAGACCAGGACGTGCGCTTCTTCACGGCCTACACGGGGGCGGGACAGCCACGCTTCTATCTCGCCCTCAATCCCGAACTGCCGAACCCGGGCTACGCTGTCTTCGTCGTGATGACGAAAGACACGCAGGCTCGCGAGCGCGTGCGCTCGCGCCTGATGGAAAGCGTCAACGAAGCGTTTCCCCAAGCGTGGGTGCGAGTCACCCGCCTTGAACTCGGTCCACCGGTAGGTTTCCCGATCCAGTTTCGCGTCGTTGGCTCTGATACGCAGAAGGTCCGCGAAATCGCCCGCGAAGTTGAAAGAGTGGTCGCGTCGAGTCCGAAAGTGCGCGACGTCCAGCTGGACTGGAACGATCCGGTTCGCACGCTAAAGGTCGACCTCGACCAGGACAAGGCGCGCGCGCTTGGGCTGGCTCCGGCCGATGTCGCCTTCGTGACGCAAGCATTCACGAACGGCGCGACGCTGTCGCACTTGCGCGAGCAGGAGAATCTGATTGAAATAGTCGCCCGTGCGGTGCCTTCCGAGCGGCTCGATCTCGGCGCGCTGAAGGACGTGAATCTTTACACGCGCGAAGGAACTGTGGTGCCGCTGTCGCAGGTCGCGCGCGTGCGCTACGAAGTCGAAGAGCCGGTGCTGTGGCGCCGCAACCGGGACATGGCGATCACGGTGCGGGCAGACGTCAAGGATGGCGAGCAGGGCGTGTCGGTGACCCAGGAGATCCGGCCGCTCCTGAAGGACATCGAGGCGAAGCTGCCCTTCGGTTACCGGATCGACGTCGGTGGCGCGGTCGAAGAAAGCGACAAGGCCAATCGGGCGCTGATGGCGGTGTTTCCCGTGATGCTGGTCACCATTCTGACGATCCTGATGCTGCAGCTCCAGAGCTTCTCGCGCATGACGATGGTTTTCCTCACCGCCCCGCTGGGGCTCATCGGCGTCGTCGCGGCGCTGCTGATTTTCCAGGCGCCGCTCGGGTTTGTCGCCATTCTCGGCGTGACCGCCCTTTGCGGGATGATCATGCGAAATTCGGTGATTCTTGTCGATCAGGTGCAGGCGGAGATCGCGCAAGGACGGGACACCTGGACGGCGGTCGTCGATGCCGCGGTGCATCGCACGCGTCCGGTCACGCTGACCGCGGCGGCGACGGTGCTCGCCATGATTCCGCTGACTCGAAGCATTTTCTGGGCGCCCATGGCCATCGCCATCATGGGCGGCCTTACGGTTGCGACTTTGCTGACGATTTTCTTCATGCCAGCGCTGTACGCGGCGTGGTTCAACGTCCGACGCACGACTGAATCGCAAGCTCAACATTTGTCGCCGTCGACCCTTCCTGACTGAACGATGGGTCCGACGAACCGGAAGACGCGCTGCGCAAGCGAACCGGACGGCATTCGCGGAGCTTCGACTTCTTTGCGAGGCTCGCGCATTTGCCGCGGACGAGCGACTACGCTCGGCTGCGCATCATGGCCGTGCTGATCGGCAGCGGATCGGTGGTGCCAGATGCGCCGCTGTCCGGGCCCCCTAGTTTTTGAGTGACCGCCGCGCCTGCCATGCAGCGATCACGCGGTCGAGGTTGAAGAACATCCGGCCGCGCCCGAGCGTATCGCCGAGCGGCGAACGCTGCACCATCGCCAGTACGCCCGGATTTAGCCCGACGAGCCAGAGCTCGATATCTTGCTCGCGCAATTCCTTTTCCGCTTCCGTCAGCATTTTCAGCGCCGTGTACTCAAGATCAGACACGGCGCGCAAATGGAGCGCGACGATCTGCGGATGATACTGCTCGATCAGCATGCGAATCTTCTGCCTGATGCGTTCGGCGTTCGCAAAGAATATCGGACCCTCCGGCCTCAACAACAGGAGGTCGGGAAAAACCTCGTCGTCAGGATGCTCAGCGGACACGGGTCGGAACACGTTGGTGCCCAGCTTGCGACTCAAAACCCGTACGGGCGGATCGGACGTATGGTAAGCAAGTGCCAGAAGCGACACGACGATGGCGATCAGTATGCCTGGCAGCGTCCCAAACAGCACAACGCCGAAAACTGCGACCACGGCCCAGAGAAACTCCGTCCGTCGCACAGCGATGATCGCGCGAAACTCCGACGGCTTGATCAGGCCGATCGAATAGACGATGACAACCGCCGCCAACGTCGCTTGCGGCATGAGGCCAATGAAAGGTGCGAGCAGCAGCATCGTACCTAGCGTCACCGCAGCCGTGGTCAGCTCGGCAAGCTGGCTGCGGGCGCCGACGAGCCGGTTGACGGCGGTCTGCGTCGTTCCTCCGCCCGCCGGCATCGCGCCCAGCAGCGCGCCGCCCGCATTAGCCAACCCGATGGCCAGCAACTCGCGGCTTGCATTTGGCACGGGTTCTCCCCGCTCCACGAACGCTCGCGCCGATGCGATGGTTTCGGTGAAGCTCATCAGCGCAATGCCCGCGGCAGCCGGTGCGAGCGATGCGACAAGCGACAGGTCAGGAATGGTAACGGGAGGCAAGCCCGTCGGTACGTGGCCGACGATGTCAACCCCGTGAAGTTGCAGGTTGAGCAGGCTTACGCTGCCGATTCCTCCTGCCACTGCAAATAGCGGAGCGGGCGCTCGTGGAAAGAGATGCTCGATAGTCACCAGAACGCCGGCTGTCGCCACTCCGACAGCGATTGTCGCACCGGAGGCGTGGGGAACACCCGTGACGATCCCGAGCACGTTGTGAAGAAATGCCCCTTTCGCGAAGTGAATGCCGAGCAGCTTCGGCAACTGATCCAGCACAATGACAACCGCGAGTCCCGCCTTGAACCCGGTCAACACCGGATCCGAAATGAAGTTGGCAACAAACCCCAGGCGCAGAAGCCCTGCGAACACAAGGATCGCACCGACCATCAATGTCAACGTTGCAGATGCTTGCAGCAGTTCTGCTGCGCCCGCGCCCGGGACCACCCGGCCAAGGGCGGCGGCCGAGAGGATCGCGATCGTTGCGGTGGTGCTCACGCTGAGCGGGCGCGACGTGCCGAGCAGCGCGTAGATCACCATCGGAACGAAGGCGGTGTACAGCCCGACCTGCACTGGCAGCCCCGCGACGGTCGCGTAGGCCATGGCCTTCGGAAGGACGACCGCCGCAGCTGACACACCGGCGGCGATATCGGGCTTGATCCACGCCTTCTGATAGTCGCGGAGCCATTCGAGCACCGGAACGCGAAAATTGCCGGTGAAACGTGGAGATGAATCGTGTCTCATTGTCGCGCGGATCCCACTGTTGTCCTCAATCGAAGACCTTTGAACAGCCGCTTCGGTGATAGCACTCCAAGTGCGCAAACTCGGCTGTGGGACAAGGCCGCGCCATTGTCGAAGCCGTGAGGCCAGCCAGTGCGGCCAATACATCACCACCCCTGTTCAATGCGCCATCGACTCCGGGTTGTGTGGCAATGACCGGGCTTCACGTGCGCTGCGCCTGGTGGGCATCGATATGCACGACCATCGCGCGCGCGACGATGTCGTTCTGGTCGATCACCGTCGAGGCGCCTGCCTTTTGCAGCAACATCCTGCGCAGCTCATTCTCGCCTGATACCACGATCCGAAGACCCGGATTGATCGTGTGTGCGACCAACGTGATCTCTAGATTGCTGTTGGGATCGGAACCGGTCAGGAACAGCGCATTGGCGGTGTCCAGCCTGGCGCGTTCGAGAATGTCGTCGAACGAGTTGTGATCGCCAAGCATGACCATGTAACCGAGTCGCGATGCTTTTTCGGCCTGTTTCGCGTCGGAATCGAGAACGAGCACGGTCGATCCCGCGTCTCGGAGACGGGCAGCGACCATCTGACCGACGGGGCCGAATGGGCAAACCGCGACATGATTGCCCAGCGTTTCCAGCTTGCGTTCCATGATCCTGTTCTCCCAAAAGATCATCACGTCGTCGCCCGACAGCATCCCCGTTAGTTGACGCAACGCGTAGCCGGCAACGACCATCGTGACGATAATGGCGACCAGCATGAATACCTTCTGGTCCGCATTGAAGTCCGAGAAGTCGCCAAGTGTCGTGATCAGGTTGATCGCATCCCAGAACGCCGTGAAAGTTTTCGTGCTGACGGGCGCATCCGTGTGGTCTAGTAGCGCGATCCCGAGCGTCGATCCCAACAGCACCAGAAACAACAGCCCGACCGCGAAATGCGCGCGGCGCCGCCATTCCTTGATACGCAGACCACCGAGCCGTGGTTCCTCGATCCGGTACATTCCGATCGTCCCTCAGTTTCGTCCGTTGAAGCGACTGGCGATGACCCGGCGAAGCACGCTCGCACCGCAGGCAATCTTGTCGACACTCTAGCCAGTCGCACCTAAGGCAGACGTCCAACGATCCGATTGGCTGCAAATTGCCATGCGACTTCAGAACTTTTCCGGCACATACCTGAACTGGTGATCCGATTCACGATAGCCTTCGGCTTTCTGACGCTGGGGCAACGAAACCTTCTTACGCGGCAAAGCCTCATACGGAATCTTGCTGAGCAAGTGGCTGATGACGTTGAGTCGCGTGCGCTTTTTGTTGTCAGCCTTCGCTACATACCATGGTGAGTACTCCGTGTCCGTCATCGTGAACATCGCGTCGCGCGCGCGCGAATAGTCATACCAGCGGCGATAAGATTCGAGATCCATCGGCGAGAGCTTCCAGATCTTGCGCTCATCGTGGATCCGGGCTTCCAGCCTGCGCGTCTGTTCTTCGGGCCCGACTTCCAGCCAGTACTTGATCAGGATCAGCCCGGAATCGATAAACGCACGCTCCACCAGCGGTGTGGCCATCATGAACATTTGTACCTCCGCTTCGGTGCAAAAGCCCATGACCCGTTCGACACCTGCGCGGCTATACCAACTGCGATCGAACACGACGATTTCGCCAGCAGCCGGCAGGTGGCGAAGATAGCGTTGAAAGTACATCTGCGTCTTTTCGCGATCGGTCGGGGCTGGCAGCGCGACGACCCGGAAAACGCGCGGATTCACACGCTCGGTAAGCGCCTTGATCACGCCACCCTTACCGGCGCCATCCCGCCCTTCGAATACGATACAAATCTTTGCGCCGGTCCGCACGACCCATTCCTGTAGCTTGACCAGTTCAATGTGAAGCAACGCCAGTTCCTTCTCGTACGCCTTCTTGGCTGGCTTGTTGCCTGTCTTCGCGCCATTCGGCTTAACCTCATTGCGAGACTCGGACATTGCTTTATCTCCTCGACAGCAGATTGATGCGATGCAGCATTCAGGAAGGCGGACTTTGGCCCCGAAACCGACGCCTCCTTCGACTGACGCAAAGACGTGCAGTCGGAAAGTGAGGTCGGCGACGAGGGTCTACCGGACTTCAGTTCTCGGCTCGGCCCACGGACATCCGAAACCAGTTCGACGGCAATAACGAAAGATGACGCGGGTTTTACCTTGGCGCCAGGTTGGTCGCGGGCGCCATCCCCCTGCGGGTCGAGGCATATCCGCCGGTTCGGCTCAGGTGGTGCCCTCGATGTACCTCGCAGCGACCATGCTAAAGACTGCGCCCTCCCTACCTCGACGATCTTGACGCAGATCAACGTCGGATTTTTCAGCCAACAGTCTTTGTGCGAGAGACGATCGCTCGTCGAGTTGTACGAAGTGTCGGCCGTTCATTGCGCCCACATCCGGTCACAGCCGACCACGGTCAGCTTGCTCTGCGGACCGCCTGTAAGCGCGGTCCCGCGAAACTTGCAGTTAACTATCAAGATGTTGGGAGCGAAGCCGCGCCGGAGAACACCTACGACGCCGCAATTTGCGGTGCGCGCGAGCGGCTCCAGGACTCCGGGCCATTGAGAATTATGCAGACTGTTCTGCCTCAAAACCGCTCAATGCCGCACCTTGCCCGAATTGACGAGAGGGGTGCCCTTCGGCGCTGAGACCATCGGAGCCGGAACACGATGAAGGCGCTCCGTTGCTCGCGGTGATTCAATGCAATGAGGCGCGGTTCAGGTCGCTACTCCGCGAGCTGAAATGGGCCGCAGACTGTGCCGGGGCAATGCAAAGCTCGCCAGCAGAGCGACCGCACATGTTCCTACGACGTAGTAGGCTGGTGCTGTCAATGATCCTGTCGCGCGAACCAGCATGGTGGCGAGCAGCGGTGCAAAGCCGCTGAATACGACCACCGAAATGTTGTACGCAAGGGCGATCCCGCTGAATCGTACCTGGACGGGAAACTGATCGGCGAGGACAGAGGGCCACGTGCCGCTTGCCAGTGAAAAGACCACCGCGGCGAGAACGAATAAAACGACCGGATCGACAGTGTGATTCACGAGCGCCCAATAGAACGGGTAGCTCAGCACAATCAGCAGGGCCGCTGACGTTCGCAGCAGGTATCGGCGCGCAATCTTGTCTCCCAGCCAGCCCGCAGCGAGCAGACCGAACGAGCTGACGACCAGATAGGCATTCTGGGCGATCGCCGCCTTCTGGGGCGCATAGTGCAATTGTTGAACCAGAAAAGCCGGCATGTGACCGTAGAGGATGCCGTTGACGCCGGCCATCACAGCGATAGTGAGCGCTCCCGCGGCGACAGCTTTTCCATGATGTCGCAGCGTCTCGCGAAATGGTTGCCTGGCGACGGCGCCATGCATCTCCTTGAACTCGGGGGACTCGTCCAGATTGCGGCGCATCCAGTAGGACAAGAGCCCACAGAATCCGCCGAACAGGAACGCGATCCGCCAGCCATAGGCCGCCGAGTCCGCGCTCGAGAGGTAGCTCTGGATGCCGAGGTTGACGAAAGTGGCGAGCAGGACGCCCACGTGTTCGCTCGATCGGCAATAGCTTACATTTTGCTGGCCGCCTAAGGAGATCCGGTGGATGGAAGTTTGTATGTTCTTGCGGTATTTCTTATCGAGCTAAAGACGAGTCGAAACGTGGCTCAATGTGCCTAAAGGCGTTCGCTTATGGACCACGATACAGGCGGCGATTTTGTTCCTTTATACGAACTCCCGCTCGAACGGCCGGAATTTGGCGTACTTCGGACATCCCAAGCAGTGCCGGGCAACAGGTCTATTCCTTCAGCTTTTCACCTTAGCGACCTGCACCTCGCGTGCGACCTTCTCCTGTCGCCGGGTCTTCTCATTGAGTATCTGATGACGCCGGTGGTCCGTCATCTTCTTCCAGCCCCGGGTTTCATCGAGCGTCCGAAAGCAGCCGATGCAAAGACCGGTCTTGCCATCGAACGCACAGACATCGATGCATGGCGATTTGACTGCCATCGCTCAGACTACGACGCCGGTCGGGTTCACTTCGATGGTCACATGCGACAGTCCCTTGAAACGCTTGAGTGCTGTGCGGTAGAAGCCCGGGTTGCGCCGCACTTCATCAGTGGCCACCGAAACGATCGCGCTCATATGCCCCGGACCGACGCGCCAGACGTGGAGGTCAAGCACGGTGTCGCCGTTGTCTTCGATGACATGACGGACGTTGTCGGTCATCCGCTTGTCCACATTCATGTCGAGCAGGATACCGCCCGTATCGCGCATCAAGCCCCACGACCAGTTCGCAATCACCAGTGCGCCGATTACACCTGCAAGCGGGTCCATCCAGACCCAGCCGAACGCACGCGCGAGCAGCAGGCCGATGATCGCCAGCACGGAAACCGCTGCGTCGGCAATGACGTGAATGTAGGCCGAGCGGATGTTGTGGTCACGGTTCGCGGCTGACTGAGCTTCATGATCGTGCTCGTGTTCCTCGAACTCGACATGATGTTCACCATCGGGCAGCTGGACAACGGCCCTGAATGCATGCGGCTCGGGAATGTCCTCCTTGGACTCCAGATAGCCACCGCGGTCGGCAAACGCGAAGGTCTGGTGCGTGCCGTCGGGGCGGATCGTCGTTACCGAAACAGTATTGGCGTTCAGTTTTGAGGAAGCCGCTTCGGGCGTAATGCGGAAGACGGGCGGAACACCGTCTTCGAAGACCGATAGGGCGAATACGCCAGCGCTACCGAAGATGCGATGCACCTCTTCCTCGTGACTGTGTTCGTTCTCGTGACCGTGGCCATGACGGTGCCCGTGGCTATGCCCATGGCTGTGGCCGTGGTGATCGCCGCTCAGCAGCCAGACGCTCGCAAGATTGACCAGCAGTCCGAGCACGGCGATGGGGATCGCCTGACCAAAGTGGATCGGCACGGGCGAGAGAAAGCGCGAAGCAGCTTCGTACGCGATCAGCAGCGCGATCATCGCGAGTACAATCGCACTGGTAAAACCCGCGAGATCTCCCAGTTTGCCGGTGCCAAATACGAAGCGGTTATCGCCAGCATGCTTGCGGGCGTAGGTATAAGCCAAAGCGGCGATGAGCATCGCGCCAGCGTGTGTCGACATGTGCAGACCGTCGGCGACGAGCGCCAGCGAGCCAAACAGACTCCCACCGACTATTTCAGCCACCATCATCGCGCTGCACAGCGCAATCACCATCCACGTCCTGCGCTCGTTTTCCTGGTGGGCAGCGCCCAGGAAGATGTGGTCATGTCCCGCCCCGAAGGCGGCGTCCTCGAACTTGCTCATGCTTCTCTCACTTGAAGTAGCTGTGGACTACTTCGATCAATTGCTCGGTCCCGCTGCCATGTTCGTCAGCCGGTTCTGCATCGACCAGATGGGTGCGAATGTGGTCCTCAAGCACGACGGCGAGCAGCCCGTTCATCGCGCCACGGCCACTGGTAATGAGTTGGAGCACATCCATGCATCCGCGCTCTTCTTCAAGTGCCCGCTCAATGGCCTCGACCTGGCCCTTGATGCGGCGCACCCGGTTGAGCAGCTTCTGCTTTTCACGAATCGTATGGCTCACGGCAAGCCCCAAAATAGTGTAGGGGGCTATCTTACCTCATATAGGGGCGGGGGGTATAGGTTGCTCTCGAGCGAGGTATGAAGTGAGCGTTGTCTGCGCAGTGCTTTGCGCCAAAAATGTTTCAACCTGTCGGGTGAGACGTCAACCCGTCTAGCCAGTCCTGCCCTTGCAATGCGCCATGTGAATCACGCAATGTCGAACATGTAAAGTCTTGCAGGCGTGTCTGCCAGAACAACCCTGCGCTCTTCTTCAACAGGGAGCAGCGCGCGTAGAAGTTCGAGCGCGTGAGTAAAATCCTCGTCTGCTTCAAACTGCGTATGCGGCCAGTCGCTGCCCCACATAAGGCGATGCACGCCAAAAGCAGCTTTCAGAAAATGAAACGCCTCCTGCGCATCAGTGTCATCCGGGCGAAACTGCCGTCGATTCCGGTACGCGGCCGATATCTTCACCCACACACGCTGCGTGTCAGCCAGTTCAAGAAGACGGCGAAAGCCTACGTCTCTTACACCGATATCCGGATCGGGCCTGCCGAAGTGATCGACGACGACATTCATGCCGGCGTCCAGAAGCGGCTCGACGATGCCCTGCAGCCGCGCAGCTTCCACATGCACTTCGACATGCCATTTGAGATCGCGGACATGGGCGAGCGTTTGCGCGCTCACCCATCTGTCGAGCGGCTGATCGGGATGTCCGATCAGGTTCAGCCGAATCCCTGCAATGCCCGCATTCGCCATCTCCGTCAGTGTGTCGATCCGACAATCGCGCTCGATCACCGCGACACCGCGTAGCCGGTGCGGCGCGCGGCGCAACGCATCGAGCATATAGCTGCAATCTGTGCCGAGAAAGCTGGGCTGCACAAGCACGCCGTGCGATACGCCGTGCGTGTCCAGTTGGGCAAGGTATGCGTCGAGCGTGGCGTCGTAGTCGGGCACGTAGCGACGCTTTTCGGCGAGCGGCAGGCCGCGCTCGAATACGTGAGCATGAGTATCGACAGATGCAATGTGGGCTGGACGATACACAGCCTGCCGGTGGCTCGCCTCTATCCCCGACTTCTCCATCATGGACGTTCCTTCATCACCATTCTTGCTGGATTGCGGCGAGTGTCTCGCGCGTCAATGCCTTTGCGCGTGAGAAAGCGCGCCTGTGTGTTCGGGCTCGAGCGTGGCTTCGTCGAGCATGCGGCCGCGTGTCTCGGGCAACATCAGCACGGACAGGACGACCAGTGCGTATGCGAGTCCCGCATCGATGCCGATCGCCGTTCCAAGCGACATGGTCGCGGACATGTGCCCGACGAGCACGGGAAATCCCGCCGACACGACGCGGCCGAAGTTGTAGCAAAACCCGACGCCAGTGCCACGCATCCCGCGCGGATACAGCTCGTTGAACAGCGCGCCCATGCTTGCCGGAATGCCCGCTGCAAAAAAGCCTAGCGGAAAACCGAAGAACAGCATCGCGGTATTGCCGAGCGGTAGGAACAGATAGGCGATCACCGTTATCACGCAGCAGATCGCAAACGTGAGTATGGTCTTGCGGCGTCCGATGCGATCCAGCAGCTGCGCACTCACGAGGCACCCGCAAAAGAACGCGACGATCACGACGGCGAGGTAGCCGCCCGTACTCAAGACCGACAGATGGCGCTCGCTTTTCAGAAACGTCGGCAGCCAGGTCATCAGCGCGTAGTAGCCGCCATGCGCACCAACGCCGAGCAGTGCGCCGATGAGCGTCATGCGCAGCACTTGCGGAGAAAAGATGCCGACGACAAGGCCAGGCGTCGGCTGCTGACGCGCGCGCGCATCGCGCGTTGCGCGGGCCGGCGCGGCAGGCTCCTGCACGCCGCGTCGGACGTACAGAATCAGAAGCGCCGGAACGATGCCAACCCCGAACATCACGCGCCACGCGGTATCCGCAGGCAGCAGCGAGAACATCAGTGCATACAGCAGCACCGCTGCAGGCTCTGTCGCATTAACGCGAGGGAGGTAAAATTCGAGGCTGACGAGAACGCTTTGGCCAAACGATGAAGAAGATACTGACCCCACGAACGACGCTTGCTCCGGGCATCGCCAAGGTTCTGAAGCGG
>NZ_JBKGUA010000046.1:0-55142 GCF_046543485.1 Paraburkholderia sp. EG304
CGGCCAGGAGATGGCATTGGTTCCACCTGAATAAAAGGCATTGAGCATCAAATCGACATCACAAACCGGCGCAGCGACTCATTGAAATGAAGTGCTGCTCGCCGGCGAGGGGTATTTCAACAGCCTGCTAAAGGGCACCTCGCTTTTTCTTTTTCTGAGGCTGAAATGCTCAAGATTCCAAAGGTGTTCCATGCGGACCGGCGTAGCGCCGGCGCGGCAACGGACGCCGCCATCACACACCACGCGACGCAGATGCTGCGTCGTGTCGCCCGCGATCTGCGTTTGCGTTCCGGCGAGCACGAAATTGTCACCGAACCGGCTCGCCGCAATCGCGGTTGCCGCGTCACCCTGCGAACCCCGGCCCTCATGCTGGAGGTTGCAGACTCCCCGACCCGGCACAGGGTCGCCGTTTCGTTCCGCACGCGTCGCGGCCGCTCCGATCTGTCGGGCGGCGGCGACAATGCGGTGTCATTCGAGCAACTGTCGTCCCGCGAGGGATACGATGCGCTGCTTGGTGGCTTGCGGCTCGCCGCAGGCATCGACAGCGAACGACGCTAGGAGGCGCGATGGAAATCGTCGACATCCAGGTCGAGTATCCGTCGGGAATGACAATTTCCGATCGGGCGAGCTACCTGCGCGAGATGGAGCAGGTCTACCCGTCGGAGCGCCTGCTGGGCATACTCCGCGAAGTCTGTGTCACGGAAGCGCCGCCCGCTGTATCGGCCCTCATCGACGGCGCTACCGTACGTCTGGATGCCAGAACCGATGGCAGTTTTGGCATCAGTGAGACGCTTCGGCGCAGCGGGGCGGAAGGAGTCGTCGTCCGCCTGTTGCAACCATTCACCGATCCGACGAACGATCAGCAGCAGCAGTTTGGCCGCTTCTGCCACACGATCGCAGCCGCAGCCTTTCTCGGCGCGGTCGGGGTGTGGCATTCGACTCAGGAATGGACGCTCGAGAGTATCAAGCTCGAGGCCAGTATCATCCTGGGTTTTATGATAACGTTTGTTCGTGGCATGCATTCCATGAAAGGAGAATGAGCATGGACATCAGCTATCTGATTGTCGGCGCTGCGTTGGCGCTTTACGGTCTCGGCGCGCTGATGGACCGCAATGCCCATAGGGCACAGCGCGAACGTCGGTATCCCCGCATTCCCCGCTAGACGCTACTGTCAATGGCTCGCCAAGGCGAGCTGCATTTCATCAAAGGCCGCACCTTCACAGGTGTGGCTTTTTTTTATTTTCCGATCCGATTCCCATGTCCGAACTTCTTGAACCACCGGTGGTGCATGCCAGCACGCCGTTTGACCCTGCTGGGAAAACTATCAACCAGGTTGCCAGACACATCGGCCGCATTCTTCGCCGGTTTGAACTTGAGCCTGTATGGATTATTGCGGCTAATGTCGCGAACGATCCGAATGAAGATTGGTACGGGCTGGCCGGTTCGCGTGATTGGCCGGATGGCTTGTCAGCCCGCCGGCGTCTGGTGCTGTCGATTGCGCACGTCAACTCCGAGGGCTGGATTATCCAGGTCGATCTGATCCAGTTCGTCGAGCTTGGCGAGGCTGGCCACTGGAAAAGCCAGCCTGTCCTGCGTGTCAAGACGCGTTCGCGTACGCAGGCGTGGGCGACCGCCGCAGTGGTGTCCCGAATGCTAGCCCTCGACTGATTCGCTTCTCCTCATTTAATCCAATCCCTGACGGGGCCAATGTCCCCTGACGGGGGTGTTGGCCCCGTTCCATTTTTGTGGAGCCAACACATGTACCAACTCTCTATCCCCGGTGAAGTGTTCACCACTCCGACGCTCTCGGGTGTTTTCGCGCGGTTTGCCAACGAGCGGGTCCAGGCGACTGAAACCGCCTCGATTGAGCTTCATGGCAATGGGGCTGGCCTTCGCGTGACGCGCTACAACGGCACGCTCGGCATCCGTCGTGACGGCACGGTCGCAGAAATCGTCGCGGCAATGTTCGACGAAGTCCGTTCGCTGTGGCTGTCGACGTATGGCCCTGAGCCGAAGCCCTGGCAGATCCGTGCGTCGCACTGGGAACTGCTGTTCGCGCTTTTCGATCTTGCGCGCACGCCAACCCGGTTCCTATCGACCGACCAGATCGATGCGCAACAGGCGGCCGCGCGCGAAGCCCGGCAGTTTTTCAACCTGTCGACACTCTTCAATGACGTGGCCATGGAACGCTTTGGTTTTGGCTGCGGCGGTCCTTGTGTGCCGGGAGGCAGCACGAACGGACGACATGAGGTGCACGTCGCCTACGCGTTGCTGCGCAACGAGCCCGTTCCCGAAGCGGTGCTCTCGGAATACCGGGCGATGGACAGGGCATTCCGCTATGACCTGGAATGGGCCTCGACGTTGCTGGACGTTCCGTCGCTGCGCGGGCGGCTGCCGGCCGCGAAACTGCAGCAGCTGCTATCCGTGATGCGTGTGGCGAAACAGCCGGTCACCCCGGAAACTGTCGATCTGGTGGCCGCGGTCGCGGGCGTATCCAATGCGCCGGACTTCATCGAAGTCGACGATGCGCTTTTCGCGGCGGGCATCCTGCCGGTTGAGCCGTTGCCGGAGATGTTCGACAAGCCGGTAACGGTCGGACAGCCGGTCAATGCGCTGGCCGCCCGGCTTCGTGAACTGATCGCCGACTGGCGCCGGGAGAAGAAGCTGGACCATGCGGATTTGCAGCGCACGCAGGGGCGGCTCAGTGCGCGTCGGCACGCGCTGGAACGTTCGATGGCGTTGCTCGCACACGGGCGTGAGACGTTCGAGTGGCCGAACCGTGTCGCCGTTGCACTGGAGTCGCGCGATGTGGCAAGCCTGCTGAACATCCTCGACACGCCTGATGATGACAACCTGAGCAGCAAGCAGGTCGTGCTCGAGTTCCATGGCGTGAAGTTGCGAGGCCTGAAGGCGAAGGCCCGGCGTCGTGCGATCTTCGAACTGTGCGGACTCGACGGGACTGCGCAGGCCGCATGGGAAGCGAGCGAGCTTTCGCGCAAGCAGGCGGAGCGCAAGGAGCAGGATGCGCAGCGTGCGAAGGAAGCCGCGCAGAATGCCCGCTATAAGCGCGGCGACGGCGTCGTGATCGATGGCGCCCAGCATGTCGAGGACGCGATCGCATCGGGGTTCCGGGAGATCCGGGACTGGCGCAAGGGGGCGAGCAAACAGTACGCGCTCGTCAACACTGAGCTTAACGAGGCGCGTCGTCTGCAGGTAAAGGATGGCACGCTGGATTACGCCCGCGCGATGCTCGAGCGGCTTGCAGCCTGAGGAGCGACCATGCGATTCGATCGTACACCCAAGGTCGAAGGTCTTCGCTGGACTTCGCGGATGCGAGCCTTGCATCTGAGCCGTCAGGATCGGGCTCGTCAAAAGATCGAGCGTGCCTACCCGCTCTTCAGCGATCAGATCGAGGTGCCTCAGGCGCTTTCGGTTGATGAAGAGCGGGAACGGCGCGAACGGCTGCTGTACCAGAGCGAGCAACGCATGCGCGATCTGTACGCCCAGCAATGGCGTCGCCTGCGTCGCGAGTACTTCGCATGCACGCCCGACGTGCGCGCGCGGATCATGGAGGCCTGGAAGGCGTGGCGCGGTCCGGCCAATCCTGTCTGTTTCGCCTACGTGATCGAGCAGCACAACGGCGTGGGCGAAGAGAAGTCCCGGCGGCACCGCGAGCAGGAAGCGGCGATGATCGCCAGAATCGATGCAGCACGGGCCGCTCAGACAGCGTTAGTCTGACGGCAATTTTCCTGAACCACAGCCGGCGCTTATGCGCCGGCTTTTTTTTGCCCTGGCGTCACGCGAGAAGTCTAAGCGGGGTCAATCTGCTCATCATTCGGGCAAACCGTCGCGCAGCGGCCGCGCATACTGGGCTCTGTTACCCGCGTCCACGACGCATCGACCCGCCGGAGATCCGGCAACAATGCTGCCCTTGGGGATCACGTCCCTTCGGGCGTTGTTCGGGGGCACTTCCTTCGAGGACACGCCATGAAACATCCGAACGCTGTTTCAGGAAACCGGGACGTTTCAATCGCGCAGATCGAAAACGCGATCAACGTGTGGCGCAACCGCAATCCGGCAACCTCCGACGAGGAGGTGACGGTGCTGTGCGCGGAAGCACGCTGTCTCGCCAATCTCTACGGCAGCATGATCTTCAACCGCGCGACCGCCGTGCCGCGCGATACCCTTACCGAAGCTCAACTGGCCGCTCTGGCTGGCGCGCAGGCGTAAGGCGCAATCTTTCTTCGCGTCTCCAGGACGCATCGACGCGCCGCATCCGCGGCACATCCAGCTCGCCCCTCAGGGACCACGTCCCCCCGGGGCGTTGTTTCGTGGGGCTTTTCCTTTTCAGGTACCCCATGAAAGTCTCTGCCTCGCAACTTCGCGAACTGCTCATCACCTACATTCCGGCCCGCCTTCCGGTGCTTATCACTGGGGCTCCGGGCATTGGCAAGAGCGACATCGTCGCTCAGGCGGCTCAGGAAACCGGGCATGACCTGCTCATCAGCCATCCTGTCGTTGAAGACCCCACGGACTCGAAGGGCCTGCCATTCCCTGATGGCAACGTCGCCCGCTTCCTGCCGTTCGGGGATCTCGAGCGCGCATTGAGAGCGACAACGCCGCTGCTCTGGTTCCTTGACGATCTGGGCCAGGCATCACCGGCAGTGCAGGCGGCAAAGATGCAACTGCTGCTGGCACGCCGCATCGGCGAGCACGCGCTGCCCGACTGCGTCACGTTCGTTGCGGCCACCAACCGGCGCAACGACAACGCGGGTGTCTCGGGCATTCTCGATCCCGTCATCTCGCGTTTTGCGACGGTGGTCGAGCTTGAGCCTTCGATCGCCGACTGGACGGACTGGGCGGCGCGCAGCGGTGTTCCTGCCGAACTGATCGCGTTTCTGCGATTCCGGCCGGATCTGCTGTCCGTGAAGAAGACCGCGCGCGATATCGAAAACGCACCGAGCCCCCGAACATGGGGATTCGTCGCGAAGACGATGCCGGTCGTGCCGAAGTCGCTCGAGCTGGTCTCCTACGCGGGTTCGGTGGGCGAGGCGGCAGCGACCGAACTGATGAGCTTTCTTGCCATCTACCGCGAGCTGCCGTCGCCGGACGCCATCATCATGTCGCCGGACACGGCGCCGATCCCTGAGACCCCGGCCGCGCTGTATGCGGTCAGTTCGGCGCTGGCGGCGCACTCGACCGAAGGAAACTTCGAGCGGGTGCTGACCTACAACCAGCGGCTGATCGACGTAGGCCACCGTGAATTCGGTGCGCTCCTCGCGCGTGACGCCGTGCGTCGCAAGCCCGAACTGGCGAGCACCCATGCGTTCATCCGCGCGCAGGGTGGCGAGATCGGAAAAATCATCCGCGGCGAGTAAGCCGCTGCCTGTTGCTTCATCCGTTGTTCGTTCTGCCACGGCCCGCCTCGCGCGCCGTGGCTTTTTTCTTTCTGCTCAATCCAATCCCTTTCTATTCTGGAGTTTTCCATGAACATCACTGAACTGAAATCCCGCGTCATGCTGTCGGCCGTCACGGTATCCGCCTGGCAGGCGCGCTGCTTCGACGTGAAAGCGACCGAAGAAGTCGAGAAGAACCACCAGGCCAAGGACATCGGGCGCTTCAACAAGCGCCTGCTGCCCGAGCATGCGCCGAGCTACAAGGAGGTGGTTTCGATCGGCAATCGCATTCGCCGCTATCACTACGACCACTCGCTGAAGTACGAACAGCTGGGCGTGCGTCTGCTGCCGACGGCGATCTACATGGACTTCGCCGACCAGATGCGCAAGATGAAGGATGAGTTCGATCTCGCCGTTTCCGTCTTTCTGACCGACTACCTGAATCTGAAGGAACAGGCACGGGCGGAACTCAACGGGCTGTTCAACGAGTCGGACTATCCCACGCTTGCCCGCATGTCGGAGAAGTTCGGCGTCAAGCTCGCGGTGCTGCCGTTTCCTGACGCAAGCCAGTTTGGCGTCGATCTGCCGGCCGACGTGCTGACGGATCTTCGTTCGGAAATCGACCAGCACGTGCTTGCCTCGATCTCGACGGCGAACAATGATCTGGTCGGGCGTCTGTACGAGGCCGTCTCGAAGCTGGCTGACAAGCTGTACGGTGCCACCGATGTTCGCCTGGGCGTCACCAACCAGGTGCGCGAACTGTGCGAACTGCTGCCGAAGCTGAACTTCACGAACGATCCGAAGCTCAGCCACATCCTCGAACAGGCGAAGACGCATCTCGCGGTTCACACGGGTGCGGATCTTAAGGAGTCGAGCGTGCTGCGGTCGCAGGTCGCGGCCAAGGCCTCGGAAATCGAGGGGCTGATGGCAGCGTTCATGGGCGGGGCACCGGAGCCGATGGCGAATCAGCTTTCGACGTTCGTGCCGCTGGAGCAGGTTGTCCAGCCGGAGCCGACGCCGCTTCTGCGACTCGTCGCCTGAGGTGGCCATGGACCCGCGCATCTCGAAGCAACGCACGGCGCTGGTCCTCGACCAGCCGTTTTTCGGCGCACTCGCTTTGCGTCTGAAGGTGGTCGAAGATCCGTCGTGCAGGACGTTCTGGACCGACGGGGAATCGCTGGGCTACAACCCGGCGTACCTCGGCGGCCTGAACGATCTGGAGACACGCGGCGTGCTGGCGCATGAGGTTCTGCACGTGGCCAACGGCCACTGCTGGCGCCAGGGCGATCGCGATCCGAAACTCTGGAACGACGCGTGTGACTATGCGATCAATCCGATCGTGTACGACGCAGGCATGCAGTTGCCGAAGGGCGTGCTGTTCGACGCCCGCTTTCGCGGCAAGTCGGCCGAGGAGATTTACGGCATTCTCGCGCAGGACAAGCGGCAGAAGGAAAAGCAGCAGGGCAACGGTAAGAGGGATGGTGGCAAACCGGATGCGCAGCCTGGCCAGCAGTCGACTCCACAGTCGGCTCAACAGCCAGGCAGCACACCCGGGGGCAACAGCCCGCCGCAGTCCGCGAACGGCGCGACCACTCCGTGCGCAACACCCGGGTCCGGCACTTCTCCCGAGGCTGCTCCCTCCTGTGGCGAGGTCCGTCAATACAGAGGGGACGACAAGGCGCAGAAGGAAGCCGACTGGAAGGTCGCCGTCCTGCAGGCCGCGAAAGCGGCGAAGATGCGGGGCGGGCTGGGCGGCTCTCTGGAAGGTATGGTCCAGGTGGCGGTGGAACCTGTGGTTGACTGGCGCGCGATCCTGCAACGCTTTGCGCAGGAATCGTCGCCGACTGACTACACTTTCGCGATGCCCAATCGCCGGTATCTGCACATGGGGCTGTATCTGCCGTCGCTCAACGAACCGGCGGTCGGCGATGCGGTGTTCGTGCGCGATTCCAGCGGTTCAGTGTTTGACGAGACGCTGGCGCAGTTCGACGCGGAGATCCTCGTTGTCAATGAGACTGTGCGACCGCGGCGGCTGATCGTGCTGGATTGCGATACGCGTGTAAAGCAGGTGCAGATCTTCGAGCGCGGCGACGCGGTCGAGCTGCTGCCGGTGCGTGGTGGTGGGGGCACTTCGTTTGTCGATCCGTTCAAACGGCTGGCCGACGAAGGCATTCAACCCACGTTTCTGGTCTATCTCACCGACATGGATGGAGCGTTCCCGATCGATGAGCCATCCTATCCCGTTCTGTGGGCTTCGACCGTGCCGCTCAGGCGCGCGAAGAAGGCACCCTTCGGCGAGATGATGGAAGTGATCTGCTGACGGGCGATGTCTGCCACGTGTTCTGAACCCAAGCCCGGCGATTTGCCGGGCTTTTTTTTTCGTCCGGGAAGGCCAAAGCCCGATTGCACGCGTTGCACACAACCGTTTAGGGCCCGCGGGAGGGACTGGAGCCAGAAATATCCAATGATTTCAGTGTTCTGGGGCCATGCTGCCCGTCCGAAGGCTGGCCAAAACCGGTCGAAAGCCGTCTGAGCCGGCTCAGACACCTTTTTCTAAATGAGAAATAAATCACAGCCATTCGTGGACCGATCCGCTAGATTATTTCAATAAGCGATTTAATGCGCGAGGGAAATTCTTGATAATCAGGAAGCGAACTGGATGCCAGAACAATGCATTGATCCGAGGATTTCTTTGCCTTTCGCATCAAAATGCTGGTGGCTGCGGCGAACAACTACCGGCCACAACGTAGTCTCTGGAGCCCCCCTACGCGCGCTTGCGCGCCCTCTGATCCAATGCCTCACCGGCACGGAACCGCTCGAGTCGGTCACTTGCGTCAGCGACAGCCGAGAGCGGCGCGCGACGCAATTGTTTGTCGTAGGTCGAGACGATCGCCGCGAATTGCCGGAAGCCAGTCTCGTCCAGTGACCACACGCCAGATTCGCGACCGCGATCGAAGGCCGAAGAGATCACCTCCTCGGCGTGCTGCATCTGCTCGAAGGTCGCTTCGCCGTAACCTGCCTCTGCCAGGAATCCTGTGAGTATCATGGCCTGGCAAAGCGTCTGCGCCGCGCCTGCGTTGCCGCGTTCGCGCCGCATGACGTCGAGCGCGATGTGAACCTGCAGACAAAGACGGTCGACCTCGGCGCGGGGCATCGGCAAGAGGAGGGTCCTGTTTCGACGTGCACGTGCAGCTGCTGCGGTTCGTGCAAACGGGATCGTTCGGGCCATGGTCTTTTCAACGAGTGTCGAGGGGCGAATCGTACAACACACTTCGAAGCGCGGCTTACCCGAAAAGCTAGAGGTTTTACTGCGCCATTTCAGGTTAGGCGTCTGAGCCGGCTCAGTCTACGGATTGCGCGATCGTTGCGTCGCACTCCATATTCAATCTGTCCTGGGCCCGACATATCGGTAAAAGCTCATCGATTTGATCGTTCTTTCGCTCTGCTCCGGGTTGGCCAGCCCTGAAAAATAGCAGCATGTCCGAAGCTGCCGAAAATCCCCTGCTCAAGGTGCGCCCGCTCGAAGAGAGTGCGGTGCAGATGTTCTTTGCATCCGTCGAACCGCTGCGGGAATACTTCGAAGCACGCGACGTCGCTGAAATCATGGTGAATAACTTCGACAATGTGTGGATCGAGCGACGCGGGGAAATGCATCGCCTTGAGCTCACGCTGAATCAGGCGACTTTAAACGGTGCGATCCTTTCGCTCGCCGCATCCGTCGAAAAGTCCGCGAAGGCCGGCACTGCACAGGGCATCATTAACGCTGGCCACAAAGGTCTGCGTATCGCGGCAGTCATGCGGCCCACGGCGATCGACGGACATGCGATGTCGATCCGAAAGCACAGCGACAGGCATCTCAGTCTCACCGACTACGTCGCAATGGGTGCGTTTTCGCGCGTGAATGCGCGGCATGAGCACAACGACGATGAGCTCTTTTATCCCGGTATCGAGAATGAAGGCCTGATGGCAGCCGTGCGCGAACTGATCATTCGCCGCAAGAACGTGCTTGTGGCGGGCGGAACGTCCACCGGGAAAACCACATTCCTCAACGCACTGGCTGCACAGGTGCCGCAAGACCAGCGGGTCATCACCATCGAGGACACGATGGAGCTGAAGCTGCGCGTGCCAAATCTCGTGCGGTTCCTGTCGAACCCGGACAAGGGCGTCACGACACAGTCGCTCGTCGCGCTGTGTCTGCGCTTTCGTCCCGACCGGATCATCGTTGGCGAAGTACGCGGCGGTGAAGCATTTGACTTCATCCAGGCACTGAGCACCGGCCACGATGGCGGCTTGGGTTCAATTCACTCCAATGATGCGCGGGGCGGTTTGAGCCGTCTGGAAAGCCTCGCGATGTTGGGCATTCCTCCTGGCAGTCGTTGGGACCTTGTCGACATGCGCAAGGCCATTGCCGATTGCTTTCATTTCGTCATCCATCTGCGCCGCACCGGCGAGTTGCGCCACGTTTCCGAGATCGTCGAGATCAAGGGGTTCAAGGACGGGGACTATGTCCTCAACCGCGTCTTCTAACAATAAGGAGTATGTTCATTATGAAGTCCCTCAATTCCGTGTCATCGCGCCTGCGAACACTATCGATCACCGCATACCAACGCTTTCTGAGCCGACGCGAGATCCGCTCGACCATCGTCGCGGCGAGCCTCGCTTTCTTCGCGCCATTCGCTTCGGCCGTGAGCTTGAGCGATCTGGGCGCGGCAACCGATCTGATCTGTCTGATCCAGGCATATATCAGCGGCCCGTGGCTGTATGGGATCGGCGTCGTCCTGATCATCGTCGGCGCCGTCGCGATCGCGAACTCGGAAAGCACCATCGGCAAGATCATCTCTTCGGTGTTCGTCGGGCTAGGTCTCGCCGCCTGCGCGGTGAACATCGTCAAGAACCACATGGGCGTTAGCTACACCTGTGCGTGAGCCAACGAAAGTCAGTCGCGGCCTGTCGCTTCCCCGGCAGATGGGCGGTGCCGACCGTGGCCTCGCGATCGCGAACGGCACACTAACGCTGCTGCTTTGCTATACGAGCATGACCTTCGCGTTCCTGCCGGTGGGATTCATCATCCATTGGGTACTGCGCTGGAAGAGCAGCCGCGACCCGTGGTGGCGCGACGTCATGCTCGTCTACAACCACTATCCCGACATCCACGAGCCGCTTCCGTCCGGGAAATTTTCGGCCCGGTTCAAGCGGCCGTATGGTTTTGACCAGGACCTGCCATGCTGAAACGAATTGTGCGCCGGCCGGTGCAGGAGATCGCGCCATGGGCGACGATGGTCACGCCGGAACTAGTCCTCGACAAGGACGGGTCGCTGCTGACCTGTTACACGTTTGAAGGGGTTGATGCCGATTCACCTAACGCCGACGACATATCGTCGGTGCGCAACAACCTCGACAATGCGTGCAAGAATTTCGATCACCGCATTACTGCATGGTGGCGGCTCTCCCACCGTCGCGTGCAAGGGACTATCGACGGAGATTTCGCAGCGGACATCGACGCATACGTCGACCGGATCAACCGTAGCCATGTGAGCAGCGGGAAGTACTTCCGCAACACCCACTCACTCTCGCTCGCCTACACCCCGGAAACAGGCATCAACAAGGTATTCGAGAAGGTCGCCTATCACATGACGGTCGGCGGAAAGTCGATGCTGTCCGCTCTGATCGAGACCGCGAAGGACACGTTCCTCGCTCGTAGCGCCTTCGTTTTCGACCTTGAGCGCATGACATCGGACATCAAGCGCTTCGAATCGATTCTCGACGCGTTCAAGGGGGGTGTGACGCGTCTGAAGGCAAAGCGTCTCGAACTGCAGCACTCGTTGGCCTATCTGCATCAGACAGCCAATCCGTCCGTGCCGCCGCGACGTGTGCGCTACCCCGTCACGATGCTCGATACCCACCTCACGGAAAGCACGGTTACCTATGGCGCCGAGCACCTGATGTTCGAGTCGGCGCACGGCGTGCGGTTCGCCAAGATAGTCGCTGTCAAGGAATGGATGGGCTTTCAGGAGGCCGCACTCGATGTGCTTTCGGAAGTCGACGCGGAACTCGACATCTGCGTGATGTTCCGCTTTCTCGATGCCACCAAGGCGAAGCAATGGATTGACAAGATCCGCAGCTTCTACAAGATCGCGGCGTTCAATCCGATGGCGATCATCAAGGCCTATTTCTCCAAGGAAGAGCAGAAGAACGACAAAGGTCGGATGATGCTCGCAGAGGAGGCCGAGGACGCGCTAGCGAAGATTACAGCAAAGGGGCAGCAGTACGGCTTCGCCAACATTTCTGTAATCGTGTACGGCGACACTGTCGAAGAGTGTGACGACGCCACGCGCGAAGTGGTCGGCCGCATCGGCAACGCCGGATTCGGTGTCGTGCTGGAGAAAGATAACCTGGCGGCCGCGTGGAACACGACGCTGCCGGGCCGGTGGGACAAGCAGAAGCGCCTGCAATTCGTCGAGACACCGGCCGTCTCCGACATTGCCCCTGTGCGCAGCGTGGCTGAAGGCAGCACTGTCAATGCGTGGCTGACGCAGCAGTCGGGCCAGAAGACCGGTCCGCTGACCATGCTTCCCACGCGGCATAAGACGCTGCAGCGTGTGAACCTGCACCGTCCGGGGGGTGCCTCGCACCTCCTTGTTCTGGGCCCGATCGGCATGGGCAAGTCGATCATGCTCAACTTCCTCATGTCGCAGACGGGGCGTCACGGCGCCCGACGCGTGCGCTTCGACAAGGACAGATCAACGCGAATCCCGACGGTCCTCGCAGGCGGGCGCTTTCTCGACGCAACAGGCCGCTTCGAAGCGGCGACCTCCGTCAATCCGCTGTCCCTTCTGTGCGACAAACAGCATTACCCCTACGTCGCCGAATGGGTGCAGATGGCCATCGAGGACGACACCTTCCGCTGCAACAAGAACCAGGAGCGGGAGATTTTCGAAGCGGTCAGCACGCTGGGCGACGGTTACGGTCCTGAGCGATGGACCTTGTCCTATCTGAACACGATGTTATCGATCGAGTTGCGCGAGCGGCTGGCCGTGTGGACGAAAGGCGAAAAAAACGGCCGGTTTTTCGATCACGTCGAGGACGCATTCACGCTGTCCGATGACCTCTCCATCGAGATGGGCGATCTGTTCAACAACTTTCCGGTCGCTGCTGCGCTCTTCATGGACTACGCCTTCTACCGCATCGCACAATGGCTGGACGGCAAGCGCTACACCGTGATCGAGGTCGAGGAAGCGGGGTTCTTTTTCCAGAACGAACGCTTCTATAAGCGGCTGGAAATCTGGGCCGTAACCATCCGGAAGCTGAACGCCACGTTGATGATGGCGACGCAATCCCTCGCCCAGGTCGCCCGTATTGCGGACTTCGAGGTGCTCAAGGAAAACATCCCGAACATCATCTACCTGCCTAACCCAGATGCGAAAAACAACCTGCACCTGTATCGCGACAAGTTCGGCCTCACGCTCGACCAGATCCAGATGATCGTGGATGCCGCGCCCAATCGCGACTACCTGTGGGTGACACCAGATCAGACCCGCATGCTACAGGCGAGCTTCCCGAAAGAAACGCTCGCGGTATTGCGCTCGGACGGCCGCGCTCAGGCTGTGCTGGACAGACATTTCAGGTCCGGCGATCTGAATTGGCGAGATGGGTATCTAGCCGAAATGATGACACTCGATTGAGGAAAACCAGCATGAAGAAGATTCTCGCGAGCCTGGCGCTGACAACGGGCATCACACTTTGCCTCTCCCAACCAGCATACGCAATGATGACGGTGATCGACCCGTCGAACCTCATCCAGAACACGACCACGGCGCTTAAAGCCGTGAAGACAGAGGTCTATGAGGACACAAACATCGTCTACCAGTATCAGATGATGGCCAATCAGCTTCTCCAGGCAACCAATCTGGACCCGACAGCGATGAAGGCCCAATACGATCAGATCACCGGCGACATTTCGAAGTACAAGCAACTAGCCGAGAACGCGACCAGTCTTTACGGTGACCTGCAGAATGGCAACCAGTGGCTATCGCACGTCCAGACCATGATCTCCCGATCGGGCAAGTCGAATGAGCAATGGTTTGCCGACATGGGCACGCTCTACTCCCAGCGAGACAGCCAGGCGACGCAACTGATGCAAACCGGAAACAACGTGCTTAGCCACATCCAGGCGCTCGCGCAACGGCGTCAGGATTTGCAGTCGCAGATGTCGCTCACGCCGACGGCGCAGGCAACCGCGGAGTTGACGACTCATTATCTCGACATCGTCTCGAGCCAGTTGAGCGACATGCTGCAAATGACGGCGAACAAGACGCAGAAAGACGCGCAGCAGCAATCGGCGGACAACGCAGAAGCAAAAGCCCGATCGGATAACGCCAAGGCTTTTCTTGACCAGCAGGCGGCTGAGCGCGCGGCGTACGGCAACTAGAGGAGTGCGGGATCAAGATGACGCTGCGCAATCTCAAACACATGGCCATTGCCTGGCTGCTCGCTTTGCTGACACTCAACACGTCGCCGGCATTAGCGGATGCGTCGGCGTCGGCGCCGGTGTCAGCCAGTGGGACGGCCGCGAACCCCTATGTGAGTCAGGGAGAGACGGCGGCCGGAAATGCGCGTGCGATCGACAAGATCACCGCGATGTTTTCCTCGATCATGGACACCGCGGTTAGCGCCTCCCAGAGTATCCAGCAAGAATCCGACAAGTTCGCCAGCGGGCTCGCGGTGATCACGATCGTTCTCGCGGCAGTGCGCTTCGGTGCGACGAAAGACCCTGTAATGGCGTGGGTCGCGCTTTTTGAAGAACTCGGCATCCTTGGCATCTTCGCATCCATTTATGTGGGTTTCGCAAGCTGGGCACCGAACTTCTACAAGTGGTTCGTCTCCATGGCGAATGACATCGGCGGCGCAAACATGACGAGCGCACTCAGCATTATGGGCAGTGCGGCCGGACAGGTCTTCGATTCGGCCGTTCAGGCATGGTCGGGGATCGGCTTCAAACTAACGATGATCCCCGATGTCGTTATCGCAACGATTCCGCTGTTCTTCGCATGGGCACTCCTGTCTGTCACGTCCATAATCTTTGTCTTCTTTATCAACATCGGGCAACTACAGTTCGCCGCGGGCGTTGTGATGGGCCAGATCGCGTTCGCGCTTGGCTTTTCCTCATTCACTCGCGGCTATTTCAAAAGCTGGCTCGATTACATGGTCAGCGCGGGCATGTATATCGTTGTGGCGGCGATCCTGATGCGGCTCGTGACACACAATATGGTCAACGCTGTGCAGGACGCTGCTCAGCTAGGCCTCACGACAGCCGGCGCCGCCGCGCAGGTGTTCGATCTCGCCTTTTTCGTATTCCTCGTTTCATTCGAGATCCCGAAAATTGCCGGCATGTTTGGTGGGGGCGCGAACGCCAGCGGCGCAATCATCGGAAAGATTGCGAAAACGGCGACTGGGGGTCTTGTATGACGCTGCACGCATCCATGGAGAGCGAAGCGCTACTCACCCAGCACCAACGGCGTGTCGACCTGATCGCGCAATGCGCCAACGAAGTCAGCAAGGCCGATTTCGAGCGCAGATGGATGAGCGTCCTTCGGTCGTGCGCCGCGTGGTTTGCTTCGCTGCCGCTTAGTCCCGAGCTCTACAGGGAGCCGGGCGGGGCTTTCCGTTGCACCGTTGAGACTGCTTTCTATGCGATGCGGCTGGCTGGCGGACAGAAATTCGGCACCAGCCTGCCCTCGGAGAGGCGCCGCCGCATCGAGCCGCAATACAATTACGCGGTGTTTCTCGCCGCAGTGTGTTCCCGGCTGGACGAGCCCTACCGGCATTTCATCATCGAGCGCGACAGGGATCGGCAGGCGTGGAATCCGTCGGTGAACGGTGCGGCGAGCCCATGGCTCGCCGGTTCCGACTATCGCATCTGCCGTCGGGAACAGCCGTTGCCCGTTGAGCGTATGCGCACAGGGATGCTGGCACAGGTTCTCGTGGGTTCCGAGCTACTGGCCGGGCTCGATGGCGAGGTGCTTTCCGATCTGTTCGGCGCAATCAATCCGAGCATGCAACCCCTCGGGGCCGAGTCGCTGCTGCATAAGGTGGTTCGTCAGGGGGTCGCCACTTCTGACGAATTCGATCGCAAGGCGCAACGCGCGGTATTCGCGCCCGTCCAATTCGACGTACCGTCTGCCGTGCATGTAGCGGCCGAGCTGGAGCCCGTGGTCGTTCCCGCGCCCGCTCCGGTGCAGTCCGTGTCACCTGCCGCGCCGTCGGCGGGAGTGTCGTCGCCGCAACCCGTGGTCGCTCCTATTGATGCTCCGGTGCCGCCGGCGAGAGCGCCGCAGGCGCATCCGCAATCGCCGACCGTTCCTGCCGACAGCGTCGGCCCGTCGTCGCAAACGTCGCATGAGGTGTTGAGCTGCGCGAGCCCGATCGAAGCCTCCGGCGTCGCGCCACCGTCTGCCGCAATCGATCCGTCAACAATGAAGGCCGCGGCCCAGCCAGCCCCGGTACGTCGCGAATCGGAGCCGCCCGCGGCGTTCGAGGAAGTGCTCAAGGGCGTACCGAATCTCGTGCGCGAACTGTTTCAGGCGCTGCGCGAGGACGTTGCCACAGGAAAGGCGTCCGTCCAGTGGAACGACAAGGGACTGGTGCTCCAGAAGCGTCTAGTCGGGGGTTATGGCGTAAGCAGCAGCACGCTCGTTGAACATATGCGCAAGCGCGGCCTGATGGTTGCCGATGAAGCCAGCCAGATCACTCTCACCCCGCGCGCGGGCCAACTCATTCTCGATCCACCCGCATGATCACTCCTTATATCAATCATTTCAGGCCGATCTATGAGTTGCGTGCAGCCGCTTTCTGGCTCGCGGCGATTGTCCTACTGCCTCTTTCGGGCATGCCCTACTCGTGGGTATTTGGCCTTGTTGCACTCGCTTTCCTTGCCGTGCGCTCATTCCATATCTGGCGCGCATTGAAGTTCCGGATGGCCATTTCAACGAAGTGGCTCACGACCCTTCCGATCCCCAGGCTGTTGCAGATCCAGCAGCGCATGAAAGAGGAGGCGAACTCGATGTACCTGGGCATCGGGTTCGAATGGACGCAGAAGCATTGCCAGATCGCACACGACATCCTGCGCATGCCGACGACTGACATTCCGGGGTTGCCGAAATGGTTGAACAGGACGAAGACCGGGCGAAAGATTGAGGAGGCGATTGAAAGCATCTTTGCACCAAAGGACAGTGTTCGCGACCGGATGCCTCAGGGTGCATCGTGGATCCACGGGCTTGAGCCAAAGAAGGCTCTCGTCCCTTTCCACTACAAGTCGATGGGTGGCCACACCGCCGTCGGCGGCACGACCGGCTCGGGTAAGACGCGTACCTATGAGGTGATCTCGACGCAGGTCATCCATTTGGGCGACGTGCTCATTAACGTGGACCCGAAAAACGATAAGGACTGGAAGCTGCGCGCCGAACGCGAAGCGGCCAGGACCGGCCGGAAATTTCTCTACTTCAATCAGGCCAAGCCTTCAGAGTCGGTGCGTCTGGAGCCGCTAGATAGCTGGTCGCAGCCGTCCGAAATTCCCAGCCGCATTGCGCAGTTAATGGAAGAGGGGCCATTCCGTGACTTTGCGTACCTGTTCATCAGCCGGTCGGTCAATGGGGAGCTTTACATCGGGGACAAGCCCAATCTGCGCTCGATCCTGAAGTATGCACAGTCTGGTATTGCGACGCTTCTGGAAAAGGCGCTGCGCCGGTTCTTCGCGGAAAACAGGCTGACAGACTGGGAGCAGCAGGTCGCGACAGAAACGACGCGCCAAGGCCAGCGCAACAACGCGGCGACGCTGGTCGACGGAATGATCGCGTTGTACAACGCGAGGTTCGCATCGCAGGAGCGTGGTCATGAAGCGATCGACGGGCTAATTGCCACACACACGCACGATCGCGAGCACTACATGCGCATCATCGCATCGGCCCTTCCATTGCTGCAGATGCTCGCAACCGGTGAGACGGGTCTCATGCTCGCGCCGAAGGTCGACGATTTTGACGACGAGCGGGAGGTCTGGACCATTGAGAAGGTAATCCGCCAGAAAGCGATACTGCATATCGGCCTCGATTCCCTGTCAAACAGCATTGTCGCAAAAGCGATCGCGTCGATGTTGCTGGCTGACGTTTCAGCTGTCTGCGGCTCGATCTACAACTTCTACGAGACGCCGCCAGACGTGGTACTGATCATCGACGAGGTGGCCGAGGCGATCAACGAACAGGTCATCCAGATCCTCAACAAGGGACGAGGCGCCGGTTTCAAGGCGTTTGTCGCATTCCAGACGCGCGCAGACCTCGAGGCCAAACTTGGAAACGCCGCGAAAATGCTGCAGGTTTTGGGCAACCTGAACAACCAGATAATCCTTAGATTGGAGGATACAGATACAGCACAGTGGTTCTCGGATAAGGTCGGAGAGACTGCGATCCGCAATATCACGATCACTGGCAGTACGAGTACAGGAACCGAGGCGCATATCGGCGAATTTACCGGTGGCGTTTCACGTTCTCTTCAACTGGAGAAAGCGCCGCTGATCCCAACCCGCCTGATTCACAGTCTGCCCAACCTGCAATATTTCATGCGCATCTCGGGCGCCGCCGTGTATCAGGGCCGTATTCCAATCCTTCAAGGCTGAAAACCTACGCATGTCTGCCGTATTCAAAAAAATTATTCGCGAACACAAGCTATCGTCCCGCCTGATTCCCGTCTTCACGCTGGCGCCGGAGCTGGAGCTCGCCTGCGCACGCGTGGCCGATTTCATCGGGGAGAAGTTCATGGGTGAATCTGAGCCGCTTATCAAGGAGATGCTCGACACAGCGATCGCATCGTTCAAGCGCACGCGCAAGACCGGCAACCCGCACGTAGCCTTCATGCAGGGGCTTTTCAGTCACGCAGAGCGGCTCTACGCGCGGCGTTACGTGGCACGCGACGGCGAGCGGTACCACGTGTGGCCGCCAATGCTCGAACCCGTCACCGAGTTCGAAGCACGACATGAGGCGCGCGGAACGGAAATGGTCGACGAACGATGCCCGGAGAACATCACGCAGCGCTCCGCCGCCTTCCAGCTTGCAGCGCGCGCACTGACGGGCGAAAACTTCCGGCTCTACTTCGAGGACTACGATGTCGCTCACACGTTTTCTGATCGCGAAGCTGGCGAGAGTTGATGTGGACGTGGCGCGGCGGGCGCTCGCCACGGCGCATTCGCAGGACGTAATGGATGAGTCCCGCCCCGCTGAGTTCTCGCGCGGCGCTGGCGCGCGCGCGTACGGTATGGCCCTGTTCGTCTCCCGTCGTCCCGTCCACTTCTACATGGGTATGTTCGGCCTGATTCTGTTTCCGCTTTACATGCTGTCCCGGCTTGGGTCTGCGCTCATCGAGTGGGGGATTGCCACCTATGGCCAGTAGCCGATTCGTTTCGCACGTCAAGTGGTGGTTTTTCCTTGTGCCGCTGCTGGCCCTCGTCGTCATGCCTGCGCTTCCGGATCGCTCGCTGTTTGCTGTGCCTGCGCAGGAAGCGCAGTCTGTCGAAGACGTACTGGGCGTTGAGCGTGCCGATGACGTACTTTCGCTTACCAATGAACGATTCAGGCGCTGGTTCGTCGACACTGGCATCATCCGCTCGACGCTCGATGCGTCTGCATCAGGGGAAATCGGAGAGGCTGGCGTGTCCGACTTCGCCCGCTCCTGGGTACACAACTTCTGGCTGGAGGTGTATCGGGTGATCTATCGCGCGAGCGTCATGAAGCTGTGGCTGATCGGGACTTTCGTTTTCTGTGTCGCGGCTTTCGTTGATGGTTCCGTACGACGCAAGGTCCGGGCCTCGGCCGCCGGATTCGCGAGTCCGCTGTCTTTCCACCTCGCTGGCCACGGGATTCTGCTTGTCTTCGGGGTAGCGTTTGCGGTTCTAGCAGCGCCATTCCCGGTCCTCGCCCAATACTGGATCGCAGTCGCCGCGGTGCTCGGCGCGCTGCTGTGGAAGGCGGCTGCCTCGTTCCAGTAACACTTTTCCCGGGAAGCTGCTGAAAACCGGATAGCTTTCCGGGTTAGTAGTCTGAGCCGGCTCACGGCTCCGGTCCTTCGATGCGCTGCCGTTCCCAGCGTCACACCGCGATTCCATCCCTCAAATTGAACCGACACCTGGTCTTCATCAGGTCACCGCGGGTCAGCAACAACGCAAGCTATCCATCCCGCGAGTGCCATTAGCCGAATGGCGGACGCTTCATCCCCAAAAGCACAACAAAATCGAATATGTTTCGGGCGTATCTGGCTGCGTGGCGTCGTAACAATAAGGTCGTACCGCGCGCGTGGGCGCGCACTTTCCACAGGAAACCACATGACCACCATCACGGAAGAGGCAAATCTCGACGCTGCCAGCAATCCTGCGGCTGCCGAACTCACAATGTCACATACGCCTACGAACGGCGGTAATGATGGTGCCGCGGCGGGCGCTCCGGTGGAGAGCGGTCCGACAATCAGCGACGGCGCGGACGGTGGCGAGATCGAACTCGAACTGCAGCAGATGGAAGACGCCGCGAACACCCTTCACAGGGAAGGTGTGATCAGCGACAGCGAAGTGGACGAAAAGCGCGAGCAGGTCGCACGAACACGCAAGATGTTCCGTGAATTGTCCCCGGCTGAGCGCGCCGCAATCGTGCAGCGCCGCCGCGAGATCGGCCGTGAGCTGATGAACCGGCAACTGTCAGGCGCGGCCGTGGTCCGGGCCGCTGTGCGCCTGAATCACACGCGGCTCAAACCGCTCTTTGAGCAATGGTGGCCGTATCTGAACCGCATGAGCATCAATATGCAGCGTTTCGGCCGCTCGACGTTCGGTGCGGAGGATCAGGGCACGCTCACCGCCTTCTTCGAAAAACACGTCGGCGAACTCGAGGCCTACGTTGACGAGCAGCTGAATGTCGCCGAAGGATTCCGCGTAAAGACCGAAGCTCGATTGCGCGAGCAGGGCGATATCGTGTTTGCGCCGAGTGTCACCAAGCCATCTCTGGCAGTCGAAGTCGAGGCTTATTCGCGATTCTCGATGCGTGTGCTGTCGTTGCTGACGAAGTTCGACCACGTGATGGATCATTTCGACTTTCTCGTCTGGAACGGGGTGCGCGATCAGTCCGACATCGATGAGGAAACGTCGCGTTTTCTGCGCAAGTTCCACCCGGTTGGCTTGCGAGGCTATATGACACACCTTCGTCTGATGACCACGGTGCGCGGCCGCTAACAGGACGGCCAACATGCTCGACGGGCTCAACCCGCAACAGCGGGAGGTCGCAGAACAGCGGGGGCACTGCGTCGCGATCGCTTGCCCCGGCGCGGGCAAGACCAAGACCATAGCGGCGAAGGCCGCGCTACTGCTATCGGACCCCGCTGCGATCGTCGGCGCTGTCACATTCAGCAAGGATGCGGCCGTCGAGCTGCGCGACCGCATTCTTGCGCTCGCTGGCGACGGCACCAGGAAGCGCCTGATCGCAGGGACGTTTCACTCGCTTGCATTCAGGCAACTGGGCAAGCGCGATATTGCGACTGATGGCGACCGCATGGCGCTGATAGCGCGAGTGATCGCCGAGCTGGGTCTGGACTGCAAGCCAGAGGACGTCGTGCCCGTCATCGAGGGCATCAAAACCAATTTCGGGCGCGTCGAGGCGGGCACCGGCGACGCGCAGATCTACGAAGCCTATCAGGCGTCGCTGGAGCGAAACGGCAAGATCGACTTTCAGGACATGCTACGACTGGCGGTCGCCGGCATGGAGGCGGGGGACATCGAACCGTATCACTTCACCGATCTGCTCGTCGACGAATTCCAGGACACGGACCCTTTGCAATATCGCTGGGTCGAACTGCACGCCAAGGCGGGGGCCAACGTCACCGTAGTTGGCGACGACGATCAGAGCATCTATGGCTTCCGTGCCGCACTCGGCTTCAGGGGCATGGAAAGCTTCGCAACCGCGTTTAGCGCCCAACGGGTGGTGCTCGGGAGTAACTACCGTTGCCACGACGAAATCCTCTCAGCGGCTGATCGCGTCATTCGCAACAATGCAGATCGCATTTTGAAGGTTTTGCGAGCAGAGCGCGGCCCGGGCGGCGCAGTCATGGTCAGGCGCTCTGATGACGAATATGCGGACGCCGTCGCGGCAGTCGAGACGTTGCAACCGCTGCTGAAGGCGGGCAAGTCATGCGCAATCCTTTCACGCACGAACCGCATTCTGGACCCGATCGAAGCCGTGTGCCGATCGCATGGTGTGCCGTACTTCCGCGCCTCCGGCAGCTCCGTGTTGAATCGCCCGCAGGGCGCGCTGATGTGCAATCTGCTGGAAGTCGCCGAAGGGCACAAGCAGAACGGGCTCGACGCGGTCCTCGGCTACATGGGTGTCAGCACGCCCCTGCTTGGCGTCCTGCACCGCGATATGGGGATGGTGCTCGTCCAGCGTCAGAAGAAGGATCTGCTGGCGCTCGGTTTGCCAGAAGATACGGCGACGGTCTATCGCGCATTCATGAAGCGGCTATGCGAATGGCAGGAATTGTGCGCGCGGCGGTTCTATTCGCTGGTGCTTGACGGTGTACACGAACTGATGTTGACGTATGCGAAGAACGACCATGCGATCCGGGCGACCCAGGGCACCTACGACGTACTGTCGCGCCTGTCGGGGACTTTCGCCGAGCGCATCGAGTTTCTGCGGCGAGAAAACAACAAGCCGGCTGAAGGCGCGCTAGTGCTTACCACAATGCACAGTTCGAAAGGGCTCGAATGGGACCACGTGTGGATCTCACGCGCCGAAGAGGGCGTCGTTCCTGATGAGAAAAGCACCGAGTCTGAGGAGCGTCGCCTGTTTTATGTGGCGATGACGCGTGCTCGCGATGGATTGACAATCGCGACGATCAAAAAAAATCCCGTCTCCCGATTTGTCATCGAATCTGCGATCCAGTAGGCATTGATCCGCATGCTCAAACGACTGTTACACAGACTCGGCTACACGCCGGCCTCAACTCTGAGCCTCGTCCCGCACAGCGCTGCCCAACACGGTGAGCGTGCCCTGCACCAACTGCACGCCGATGGATTCCAGTGGTCAAATGCCAGAGCCGACGCGCTGTGCGCCTGGCATGAAGACGGCGAGGGCTATCACTACGCAATCGGCCGCGAGGACTGGGCGCCGCTCGCGGTCGCCGGACTCTCGTTGATTGGCAACGGTCAGTGCAGGGCGTGGCTCGACGAGACGGTACAGGCGCGCCTGGGGATCGGACAAGATCTGCTCGCGTCGTGGTATGCAGCAAACAGACCGGTGCTGGATGGCTTGCGCGCCAGCCTCGATGCATGCACGTCCCCGGATGCCGCAGCGTCGATGTCCGGTGCAGAACGGGACATCGCGCCGCTCCTCAAAGCAGGTGAAATCGCTGAACTGTTCGCGCTCACGTGGAGGCGATATCACCTCGCCTCGCCGTTTAGCAGACTTGGTCATTCGGCCCCGTACAACAGGCTCGCTGTGCATCATGCGCTGCGGATCGCGGCACATACCAACCTTCATGCGCTTGAGCGAGCACTGGAATGGCTGACGTTGTGGCTCGAAGCGCGCGGCATGAGGGTCGACCGCGAAGCACAGTCGGTTGAACTGCCTGGCTATCAGGCGCTATATTTCCGGTCAGATGCCGGAATGTGGCCGTGATGCCGAGCCGCGGGAAGAATAAGGGGCGCTGTGCGCCCCTTGTGTTGTTGCCCTTTCCGGGCTGAATGTTCGTCAGCGATTACAGAGCCACATTGTGCAGCTTCAGGACAAGTCGATAGTGAGAGTCGCCTAGCGGCACGTCGATTGTCTGGCCGTCTGCGACCACCACGTTGCGTTTCTCGACGATCAAACCCTTCGTATTCACGACTTCGGAACGACAGTCGGCTGGCCCGTCTTCGGACTTGCCGACGAATTCCGTGTCCTGAACGCTGACCGAAACCATTGCCTTGTTCCCGTCGACCATGGCCGGTGCGATAAACAGGGCGCGGCCGACAAAGGCGCTCTCGCTCCTAGGAGTGGTCGTGTTGCCAACCTTCGTACAATGACCGTAGCCGATGTTGTCGCCGTTCGAAATGACAAAGGCGGCTTTACCATCGTTGCCAATGATCGATGTGCCAGTCACGATCTGAACGCCGTCCTTGTAGAGCGCTGCGTCGAGCTGCTCTTGAACTGGTGCTGTTTCGGCCTGTGCGCTGGCCATGAACGCGCCGGCAACGAGGAAAGGGCTAATAATCTTGCTGATACAGTGCATCATGGAACTCTTCTGGTTGAAAAATGTACCTAGGCGCATCATCAGGAGTTCGATGCGGCGCGTGACAACTGCTGAACGTTGCTTGCAGCGTTCTCTATCGTCAGATCGCTCCTGCGCTTGACCTGCCCTTCAAGTGACGCACGCGGGCCGAGACGGATCGTCCCGTAGTAGTAGACGTTGCCTATCACGCGGCCATTGATCTCCAGAGCGCCGCGGGCCTGGACGTCGCCTTCGACGGTTCCATCCACCCTGACATACTCGCCTTCGACCTGACCCTTCACCATGCCTCCCGGGCCAATGTGGACGAGGCCGGAACTTGAAACGACATTCCCGTCCACGATGCCGAAGTTACTCATACCGTGATCGAGGATGACGTCACCGTGGATCGATAGCCCCGCGGACAGGAGCGTGACATTAAGCGGCTGTTGCTTCATCGGTCGCCTCATCAGAATAGCTGCACATCGCCCGACTTTGAGGCCTGTGCTTTGGGTTGCGCTGGAGCGGCCGGCTCGGCGATATCGCTGTTTGCAGTGGCCGCCACGTGGTGGGTAAGGCGATGCAGAGGACGCAGGACAGCGCGCGACTCGGCTCTCGGAGCATCCTGCGCCTTTCCGCCGGGAACCGCTTTCGGCTGCGTTGTGGCGGGCACAACGGGGGGCGTGGCCGCCGGCTGGTTGTTATTCGGGGCATCGGTCACCTTCGGCGCAAGTTTGGAGGGCTCTGTTGCAGGCGACGGCGACGCAACCCCATTGACAGAAGTAGCGGCCGGCGAAGATCGCTGCATCCGAATGGGGGATGCTGCTGCGCTTACGGCAGAAGCATGCGGAGCCTGGGATGCTGGAGCAGCCGGTAGAACCGATTGAGAAGCGAGAGTGCGGGCATCGACGTCCGCGAGTGCGGACTGAGCCACCGGTCTGTGCGTGTCGAGGTCACTCGACACAAGCGGACGTGCGGGCGCCACGTTGATCGGCATCGTACCGTCGGAGTTGCCAGTAGGAACCGGAGACGGCTTCGCCGGGTTGGGTGCGACCGGCACTTTCGGCGCCACGACCGTCTCATGCATTGCGCGCCAGATACGCGCGGCGCTTACTCCACCGCCTGCAGCTAAAGCGGCAATAGCAAGCGCGAGGACCGCAGGCTTGCCGGCCTTGCGTAGCACAGCCGCAAGTTCAACAGCGCGAGTGCGGGCGAGCGGAACGCGGTCCGGCGCAGGCAGGGCGGGCATGGCTGCCGTATGACTAGCAAGGTCGATGATTACCGGCTGCGTGCTGTACTGCGCGTGCAGCGCCTGAATTTCCCTTAGATTCATATCTCTCTCCTGTGACAGTTCGAGCGTAGCCAACCAGCGGCGATGTCAAGTCGCGATGGGGCTTTCCGGGTCTGCTCTGGAAGGGCGGGCGTTACTGCTCGCGCCGCTCGCCGTCGAAGTCGTACTGATCGTTGTCCGGCATGCAGATCTGCACGATATGTTTGAGCCTGCGCTCGGCGTTGTTGAGGATGCGGGCGCGTTCCTCACCTGTGATCTTGCTGCTGACGACGCGTTCGGTTGCGCGCGCATACACGCGGTCGTACTGCGTGAGGCACCGGACCAGCAACCCGGCCAGAGGGCGGGTGATCGTCAGCTCGATCAGGTCATGTGGCAACTCGATCGGGCGGGCCTCATGGCGCAGCAGCCATTGCTCCGTCTTGCGCAACCACTCCGAAGTCTCCCGCAACGCCGTCTCGAGTGCGCGCACTTTTCCCCCTCGCGCGACCGCGATCTTCGACGCGCAAAAGTTGTAGTCGGAACGAATGTAGTTCCGCGCGAACAGCGACGAATAGCGCAGCACGGTTTTCGCATCCGACTCTGCGTTAATGCGCGCAATTCGCGAATCGCTCGTGAGGCGTTCGATGGGCTTCAACCCGCTACCGGGTACGGCAGGCGTTGACTGTTCAGTTGGCGGGGCGACGGCCATAGCTGGAGCATCCGGTGCTATGTCTGGACGCGGGTCCGGCTCCTGTGTCTGTTCAAGAACTGCGGCCATGGGATTATTCAGGGTGGTCTCTCTCACCGGCCATTTTGCGGGCGCATGTCAGACGATATACGGTCAAAAGCTATGCCGTTTTCGTGATCTTTCGGGGGAGCTGAGGCTGGGTTTTGCGCAATACTGACTCTACTTCTCGCGTCCCTGACGCATCGACACTGACCCGGCTAGCCCGGAGTCCATCTTCTGTCCCAAGTCGTGCCCTTGTGCATGCTCCGACCAGCCGGCAACTGGTGTGGAATCTTCTGCTGATGAGCGCCTCGCCCGCGCTCCCCATTCATTCAGTCATAAAACTCGTCGCCGGCCGCATTCATTTGCGCCGCGACATCGTTCGGACCCGGATCATTCGGGTGTTCTCTCTCCAGAGCCCGTCTGGGTAGAACGATCGTAGTGGACTGAACCGTGATCCTGCGGCGGAATGAATTTTCCGAAAATGGGCTGTTGCGCAGCGTGACCATGCTGCGCGGGAACGACCTAACGTTCCCGACTGTGAGCCTCACGGCTCCCTGAGCGCCACGACCCCAGAAGGGTTGTGGCGCTCGGGTCATTTCATCCGAATCCCGAAGCGCGCTCCTCTGACCGAGGAACGCGCTTTTTTTTCGTCCTTCAGTTCCTGTCCCGTACGGAGGTCTTCCATGCTTCCCGACCGTCTTGACCAGCGCATTGCCCAGGCGATCAGCGACACGATCGCCCAGGAACGCGCATCTGCAGATACCGCATCGCCAGCATGGCGCACGCGGTGCGAGGTAGCACGGTTTGCGACGTTCAGCGATCCCGAGCGCCGCGTTTTTCTTTCACATGTTGCTGAACGCCGCGGCGAGGCGGCGGCCTACGAACTGGAGCAGTCGGCCAGCGAGTTGCGCACCACAGCGATCTTTTTCCTTGCGAGAAAACCCTCATGAATGCAGTTCCCAGCATGCTCAACGGCCCTGTGCGCAGTGTCGTTGAAGAACGGGCCTTGCGCCCGCCGGTGATCGGACACATCCGGCCCGGCATCAAGGTGCTCACATCGAAAGCCCGGGCCAACAGTCGCGCCGTTGACATCTACAACGACATGGTTGCGGCGGGTGATTCGTTCGACACGATCGGCAAGGTGATCGAATCGAAGTGCAACCTGAAAAACGCACTCGCGCCGAAAAACACACCGTATTTCACGTGTCGCCGCTCGGATTTCACCAATCCCGACGTCGCCGACGAAATCCTCAGGCTGTACGGCGAGGATCGTGGCGAGGGTCTCAAGCTCTATCGCTTTCCGGTGCTGTTCGCGTTCAACGACTGGATGCAGAACCTGCCCAACCAGATGGCCGTGTACGGCACCAATGGTCGCAAGTTCTTCTCGCAGTACGAACGCGATGGCATCCGCTATTGCATGACGTACGCGAAGATGGAGCGGGATCAGCGGGCGCAACGCGCGGTTCGCCACTTCGGCGGCCGCACCGTGATCCGGCGGCAGGATGAAGCGATTCCTGATGGCATCTGTGACCCCGAACAGTGTCCGCAGTATCAGGCGCGACATTGCAACCTGTCAGCGAGTTTCATCTTCGCTGTGCCGGACATCAAGGGTCTGGGTCTCATCGAGTTGCCGACGAATTCGATCTACGTGCTTCAGAAGGCGTATTCGGCCATGCAGACCGTGCAGCTAGCCAGAGGCAAACTGACCGGGACGCGATTCTGGATCACGAAGCGCGAGTTCGACATCACGCGCATCAACGAAAATGGCGAAGCGGTGCGGGCAAAGCAGCTGCTCACGGTGCTCGACGCTGACATCGACATCGGTGCGCTGCTTGACGGCGCCGACGATGCGGTGCCGGCAATCGAAGCGGCCGCACAGGCGGTTGCCTTGCTCGAGGCCGGTGGCAACGTTGTTCCCCTTGCCGGTGGCTTTCCAGTCGCCGTTGCTGATGAGGGAACGCGCGGTGAGAGCTCTGTCGACCACAGCGACCCAACGCCAGATCAACAGGCATCCGGGCAGCAGCAGCCGGGAAAGGTTGCAGGCGGGGCCGAAGCAGGCCATGCACATCCCAACGCGCCGTCGTCGCAAACTGACGGCAGCGCGGACGATGCAGTCGAAACGCTCGCCGACAAGCTGGACCGTATGTCGGACCTGCTGAAGCGTCTCGGGTTAAGCGCGGAAAACCGGAAGGAGGATTTCCGCGTCTTTGCGCACACCACCTATGGACGTGGATGGGTCGAGCGGCCGCAGGATGTCGACAGCATGAACGAGCGTCTGGAGAAGGCACTGACCGATCGCGCTGCACTCGATCGCGAGATCGCAGCGACCAGGCAGACGACGTTCTTCGACTGACCGGTTTCATCCCTTTCCAAAACCTTCCTGCCAGCCCTTCGGGGCTGGCTCTTTCCATACCCGTAGCGAGAACATTTCAGCAAGCTGGTGTTTGCTCAAGTGTTTTCGACCGCGCATTTGCGCATCGAAACCATGCCGCTGGAAGCGGCCATTCCCTGTTAATCAGAAAGGAGTTCGTCCGATGCGCACGATCGGGAATTACACCGCGTTTTTCGGCGCGGACGATGTATTGAGCAACTGGCATCCGTGCCGTTTCACCTACCACGGTGTCTCTTTCACGTGTGTCGAACAGTTCATGATGTACGCGAAGGCAAAGCTGTTTGATGACGAGACGTCCGCCGCGAAGATTCTCGCGGCGACTGATCCGATGACACAGAAGAAGCTCGGCCGCAAGGTCGCCAACTTCGATCTGGATACGTGGGTCGCGCGGCGCGAATCGATCGTCTTCGTTGGCTGCCGCGAGAAATTTGCGCAAAGCCATGAACTACGGTCCGTGTTGCTGGCGACGGCGCCGACGGTGCTGGTTGAGGCCAGTCCCTATGACCGTATCTGGGGCGTCGGCCTTGGCGAACGTGACCCACGTCTGACCGATGAGTCGCAATGGCGCGGACAGAACCTCCTGGGCATCGCGCTCATGAAGGTTCGGGACGCACTCGCCGCGCACTGACGAAAAGTTCTTTTTTCCCTGCGTCCATCCGGGCGCGCATTCCAATATTGGCTGCCGTATGGCGGCCTTTTTCATTTCCGGAGGCGAAAGTGAAGTTCGCACATTTTTCTGACCTGCATTACGCGCCCGACAATCTGGCCGAGTCCGACCGTTGCTTCAGTTTTGCTGTTGGCAACGCGATCGACCGCGGCGCTCAGGTTGGCGTGATTTCCGGCGACTCGACCGATCACCGGCTGGATGCGCATGCGCCGTCGTTGCACGCGCTCGCGACCCAGATTCACCGGCTCGCCAACGCGATGCCTGTGCTCATGTTGCAGGGGACGTTCTCGCACGAGCCCCCGGGCACCCTCGATAACTTCGCCCTCATGGGCGGCGTTCATCAGATCCATGTTGCGGATCGCGTGTCTCAGGTCGCGCTCGTCGATGGGCGTTTCTGGGCATCGAAGGGACCTGTCTTCTCGGATGACGAGGTGCGTCAGTTCATTGGCGTGATGCCCGAAGTGGTGTTCACCTGCCTGCCCACGGTCAACAAGGGCCAACTGGCTGCGAGCGTTGGCGCGCTCGAGGCCGGCACGGGACTGGGCGATGTGCTCGCCGCATATCTGGCGGCGGCGGGTGGGGTAAACAGCCAGCTTCGCGCAGCGGGGATTCGCACGGTTGGTGTCTCGCACGGCACGGTCAACGGCTGCACGACCGAGCACGGCGCCACGATGGCGGGGTTCGATCACGAGTTCTCGCTCACGGCGTTGTTCGAAGCCGAATGCGATGGCTTCATGCTGGGCCATATTCACAAGGCGCAGCAGTGGGAGCGCGACGGCAGGCTGGTCGCATATCCGGGCTCGATCGGCCGGTTTCACTACGGTGAAGAGGGCGAGAAGGGCTATCTGTCGTGGGACGTTGAACCGGCCAGTGCGTCAGCAACGCTCGTCGCAACGCCTTCGCGACAGATGATCTGCATGGACTTCGACGGACCACCGGACATGGCAAAGCTTCAGGAGCTCGCTGCGGACGCGACCGACAAGTTCGTGCGTGTGCGCTGGCAGGTCGACGAGGAGCATCGTCAGGTGGTCGATCGTGAGGCGATCAAGGCGCTGTTTTCTGGCGCCGCGGGCCTGAAGGTCGAGTCGCGCGTATTGCCGGTGGTTCGCAGCCGTGCCCAGGGCATCAGTCTGGAGACGACCGTCGAGGGGAAACTCGCACGCTGGTGCGAACTTTCAAGCGTTGACGCCAGCCCGCTTCAGGACCGGTTGCAGCTGCTCGCCTCCGGCGACGTGGAAGCGATCGCGGCCGGTGTGCTCGCCAGTCTTGCTTCCGGGCCCGAACCGCAGCCTGAAATGCCGCCTGAAATGCCGCCTGAAATGCCGGCGCTCGCCACGGTGCTCACGCACCCCGCCGCATTTCTGGAGACGGCGGACGAAGTCACGGCCGCACCGGTCGGGACTGACACGAAGGCGACCGTTACACCCGCGGCGCTCGACTGGCTCAACGACGATCTGTTTGCGGCCTAGCCGCCATGGTGAGAGTGGCCCGTATGGCACTCTCGCGCGGAACACAGCTGTGTTCCGGAAGCCCGCCCGCTACGACAGGACCGCGGGCTTCCGGAACAAGGTTCACCCGCGTCCCTGACGCATCGATCGCAGTCTGCTGCATCCAATTTTTCTATAACCCTGGCGGGGATTCATCCCCTCAGGGATGCACTCCGCCCATCTTCTGTGGAGTGTCATCATGTTTGGTCTTTATCCCGCCGGCACCCAATGGGTCCGGCATTTCACTGCAAACCGCTCGCCGCGCGAGATCCAGAAGGTCCTCACCGACCACGCGGGTTATCGCGCGAGCATCTTTCATCTTCCCTTTGGAGAACATCGCGGCGCTGTCATTGCCCAGTCGGACCGCTTCCTGATCCTGACTGCTGCCGTCAACGCGGCAACGGCGGATCTGGCCGTTGTACCCGACGTGCAGTTGCAAAACCTGCTGTGGTCGTTCAACACGGGCTATGCAAACCAGTGGGGCTCACGCGAGTTGCTCGCGCTCACGGGCGTCGACAACTGGGACGCGCTTATCCGGCGTACCAGCGCGGCCTATGCCGCCGTCTGCAGGACCGTTGGCGAAGTCGTCGACGGGTCACTGGAAAAAAGGGCGGCGGAAGAGGCCGCCCGAGTGGCCGCCCAGGCGGCTGCGAAGGCTGCTGAACCGCCTGCGCACGTGCCTGATCCGATCGTTGGAAGGATGTTCTCCAACGACGATGATGCGCCGTGGTTGCCATCGGACTATCTGTACGATGCGCCGCTTCAGGAGGTGCAGACATGCGCCCACTGAAATTGACGCTGACGGGCTTTATTGGTGTTCGTGACGGCATGAAGCGCGACACCGTCACGCTCGATCTCGAATCGCTTCCGGCAGGCCTCATCGCGTTGACCGGGCCGAACGGTGCAGGAAAGTCCACGATCATGGATAACCTCCATCCGTACCGGATCATGCCGTCGCGCGCCGCGAAAGTGTCGGTGGATGCGTTCTCTTTCTGGGACCACGTCTACGGCGCGCACGCGCTCAAGGAGTTCGAATGGGAGCATGGAGCCGTGCGGTACCGCTCGTCATTCGCATTCCGCAAGCCCGGCAAGACGGGCAAGGCTGAGTACTACCTGGCCTGGCGCGACGCGGACGGAAACTGGCAGCCCATGCAGTCTGGGGACGGTACCGTCTCTGATGGCAAGGCGGAAACCTATGACCTGTGCGTCGAGTCGGTGTGTGGCTCGCTGGAGTCGTTCTTTACCAGCGTCTTTTCTGCGCAGAACCGGCGTCCGCTCGCATCGTATGGTGCGACCGAGATCAAGGCATTACTCGCGGAACTGCTGCATATCGATGACCTGCGCACGCTGTCGGCGAAAGCCGCCGACGTCGCCAAGGTGCTCAGTCGCGCGCTCGACACCACGCAACAGCAACTCGTTGCGCTTGGATCGAAGCGCGATCGCGTCGCCCAGATCGATCAGGCCATCGCTTCCGATGCACAGTCCGTCACCGCAACTCGCGAGAGCCGGCAGACGCTGAACGCAAAGGTGGCCACCCTGACCGACCAGCGCGCCGGTCTCGCTGCAAGGCAGACGGCCAATGCCGGTGCGCAGGCCCGCCTGCGGGAACTCGGTACGCGGCGAAGCCAGATTTCGTCGGCCATGCAGGTCCTTGTGACAGACGCGAGCGCCGACGAACGGCGCCTGAACCAGCGGCGCACCTCGTTGCGCTCGTCCATCGCGGAACACAACGCAGTGATTGCGCAACGTGAAGCGATTCTGGGTGCCGCCGCGGCACGTGATACCGCCCAGGCACGTATCGCGAGCGAGGAGGCGCGTGTCGAGCCGATCCAGAGGGAGATTGCTGCCCTCGAGGAGAAGCAGCTTGCGCTGACCGCGGCAACTTCCCGTCTGAACGGTCTGGAGTCGGAAGGGACGTCGAAGATGACGCTTCTGAAGTCGCTGGAACAGCAGGCGAGTGTGATCAGTACTGTGCCCTGTGCCGGTCATGAGATGCACAACACCTGTCCCTTGCTTGCGCAGGCCCGTCAGGCGGACGTACAGGTTCAGGAGCACCGCATTTCGCTCACGAATCTGCGTGCGACGTTTCGTGCCAAACGCGATGAGGTCGCGCTGCTGACGCCTCAGGTGCAGCATCTTGCGGGCAGGCGGGCGGAGCTGAAGGCGGTCAATGATGCGATCGCGGCCGCGCGCCGCGACCTTCAGAAAGCTGTCGATCTCGCCGCACGCAAGCCGCTGCTCGATGCCGCAACCGGGGGTCTGGGCAAAGCCAGTGAAGAACTGGCCGCGCTCGAGACCGAGGAAGCAACGCTGCGTGCACGCCGCGAGGCGCAGCAGGCCCGTCTGTCGGAGGAAGCGAAGGGACTGGACGCGGAAGTCGCACGCCTCGGCGTCGACGACGTGACCGGTGCCATCGCCGATATCGACCGGCAGCTAACGCAGTGCCGCGAAGCCATCACCGCGGCCGATGCCCGGATCGAATCACTGATCCGCTCGCAGACGACGCGTGAGGTCGAGCGACAGGCGATCGCAAAGGAGCTTGCGGGATTCGACGCGACACAGTCGCGTGCGAACCGCATCTCCGATGAGATTGCCCAGTGGAAGCTGCTCGCGAGAGGCCTCGGCAACGAAGGCGTGATTGCTTTGACGATCGACGATGCGGGCCCCGCCCTCACGAAGATGGTGAACGACCTGTTGCTCGCATGCTACGGCATGCGCTTCACGGTCGAGATCCAGACGCAGCGGGCGCTGGCGAGCGGTGAACTGCGCGAGGGGTTCGAAATCCTCGTGCATGACGCCGATCACGACAGCACCAAGGCAGTCACGGTGATGTCCGGCGGCCAGAAGGTCTGGATCAACGAGTGCCTGACGCGCGGCATCGCCCTGTATCTGGCAAGCAATGCTGGCCAGCCCTATCAGACCCTGTTCAGCGACGAGTCCGATGGTCCGCTCGATCCGCAGCGCAAGCTGCAGTTCATACGGATGAAGCGGGAAGTGCTGCGACAAGGCGGGTACGAGCGGGAGTTTTTCATCTCGCAGACACCCGATCTGGTTGCGGAAGCTGATGCAGTCATTGACGTCGAGGCGCTCGCTGCCTGAGCGCTGTTATTTCTTTTCATTTCTTGACCCTGTGGGGAACGTCCCCACAGGGGCGTTCCCTCGTCTTTTTTATAACGAGGAATCCCATGCAAAACCTGTTGTTGCTGCTCATCGCAGCAGGCAGTTCGTCGCTGTGCGCCTGCACGGCTCAACCTGTGGCACACGTTGAGCCGGCCAGGCCAGCACCGACGATCGTTGTCCGCAAGCCGCGAGGCGAGCCGGGCGACTTTGTTCTCTGCAAGGATGGTCGCGTCCTGGTCTTCCCGGCCGCGCATCCGCAAACCTGTTCCTGATCGCGCGAAGCCCCGGCCTCGAAAGAGCGTCGGGGCTTCGTGCGCAAACCTGGAGGTGACCATGAATAAGCAGATCGCAGCCGCAACCGTGATCGGGGCAATGCTTGCACTTGTATGCCTGCTCTGGGAACAGCAGTCGTTAGCTGCGCTTCACAAACATCCGACGCGCGTACCAGCCAATAGTCTGTCGCCATTCGACCGGCAACTTCGTCGCGCCTGACTGCCGCCATCGAAATTTTCTTTACCCCGACCGGGCAGACCTCCCGGTTGGGGAGGTCTGCGCGGCATTCTTTAAGGAGCCGAAATTGACCTTCTCATGCAGTGATTTTCTAGACGATGTCATGCGCAGTCTCGTTCACTCACAGGCGATCACAGAGGCCGATATTCCCGCCGACGATCCCGGCAAAGCCGCAGACGTTGCGACCGCGGCAATCGTGGCGATGCATCGTGCAGGCCTGCTCGCACGCTTCATGCGCGAGCTGCTGAACGCAGTGGAAACGTTGGGAGCGATCGCCGAGACCTACGGTGTCGATGCGCTGGTCTTCCTGTTCGACCTGCAGGCGGCGATTCTCAACGATACCTATGTCGATGCGCACGCCGGCATCGACGGTCGCATCGTCGAACTCGTATCTCAACTGCCGTCGGCCGCCGAATGGATGAAGCATATCCGGAAGGAAGGGCATGAGCTCGACACTCGCTTCGGGGCTACCGCTCTGCTGGAAAGCGGAGATTGTGGATCGCCGGACCACGAGTTCAAAAACTTCCACCGGCTGCTTTGCGAGCGCTTCGAGTACCCTCACGATGAGATCGACTGGAAACGCGATCAGCTTTCGCTGATCGAATGGATCGCGAATCGCCAGGCGACCCCGGTCGGTGTGCAGCCGATTCCACACATCCGGGTCAGAGCGGACGGCGACGCGAATTTCTATCATCTTCTGGACGGCGAGGACTGGGTTGCCGCCGTGCAGATGAATGGCAGGTTCACGGTGCCGATGCAGGAAGCCATGTTGCAGAAGTTTGCCGGGGTGTTGCGCCATCCATGCGGTCCTCACTTGCCGGACATGAACAACGCAGTTCCTGATCATGTCCGGGACCGGGTGAAATGGGCGCTGAGCCGGTTGCGTGAACATGAAGCCGCGCTTCAGGGAGTTGAGCTGGCGCGCGGGAACGGCCATTTCCTGGCACTGGAACTGAAGGATCGGGAAGAGGCGATCAGGCACGCAATGGAAAGGATTAACGAATTTCGGGGCATGGCTGCGAAAAATGGTGTGGATGCTGAAGCGTTTATCCATTCCATTGGCGGTCTTCCCGATCTGGAGAGGTTCGGATACCGGACCAGCTAACCGCTACTACCATGAAACCGCCCGTCGAGCGTCCCCGTCCTGGGGTCCGCCCGACGGGCATTTTCTTTGGTGCTCGCGCGGTCGGCGCCGGATTTGCGGCTCGTCTTCGGTCGAAAGAGACCACTATTTCCGCATCTTTCCCCGTGGTCACGCCCGCGCACTGGAATTACCCTTTGTGAATCTTCTGCGCCACAGGCGCATCGACCTGCCCGCCTCGCGGGCTTCTTTTTCCCCTTGGGAGCTTCTCCCGCCGGGGAAGGCTCCCGTCCTACTGGAGCCTTCATGAAAAGCACTCAACGCAGCGCCAATCGTTACCGTTCTGCTTCCTGGGAGCGGGTCTGCACAGCATCCACCCGGGTTCCCGCGGATTTCGGGCGTCACTTGCGTGACATCGCCCGTCCGCTGCAGATCGCCTACCAACGTCTCATGTCTTCGTATGACGGTGATCCAGCCGGTATCGAGTGCCGCATGGAAGATCGCGAGTCCTGGGCATTCGTGCTTCCGGATGCGTCAGGCTCAAAGGCGTGGCGCATTCAGCAGTTCGACCTGGACGGGTTCATCGGTCATCTTTGCTTCGACTCCTTCAACGAGGCGATCGAAGAAATGCTCCGCATGGGCTACTGCGTGACCGATCCCGGAGCACTCGATCGCATCGGAGCGACCGACCGATGGGCACGGGGCGTACGCCGCGCAGCGCTCATGCAGAAGCATCAGGAAGGCCTCATCACCTACCGTCAGATGATCGACGAGATGTCTGCACTGCCTCACTGACCTTTCAACTCATTAACCCCTGTGGGAGCCGCTCCCGTAGGGGGGCGGGCTCCATTAACCCGGAGCCATCATGTTTGACGAGATTCTTCAAAAGATGGAGGCCGCGATCGCCGTCCTCATGGGCCTGATCCGTGCCGGCCATCCGTTGTGCGGCACGGCCAGCGGCAAGGACTCGACGTGCGCGACGATTCTCATGCTAGAAGCCGTGCGCCGCGTCGCGGATGCAGGCCTCGCGCAACCCGCGCACTACATCTCATCGGCCAACACCACGATCGAAAACAGCAGTCTTGCGCGGCATATCGAGACCATGCTGGAAGAGGTCGACGAGCACGCGGCCGCATATGGGCTCGGCGTGACGACACACATTGCGATGCCGTCGCTGGCGATGCAGTTTGTCGTTTCCACCATCGGTCGCGGCACGCTGGTGCGCACCGTGGAAAACGGCGTGCGTGCCGGCAAACGCACGAGACTGTGCGCGACGGACTGGAAGCTCATCCCACAGGGGCGGTTGCGCGCGGCGCTCGAGCGCGATGCGACGGCCCGGGGCGACCGCGAGATATGTACCGTTCTCGGCAATCGCATTGCCGAAAGCACCTCGCGCGGCGTGGCCATGCTGGTGAGGGGGGAAAGCGCGATTGCGCCAACGCGTGACGCGAATAACGCGCTCGCTATCTCACCCCTGCGGGACTGGTCGGTGGATGATGTCTGGCTGATGCTGACATTGTTTGCCGACGAGGCGAAGCGTCCGTTTCCCTGCGCCTTTTCGGTGCGGTCAATCGAACGTCTGTCAGACCTGTACCGCGCCGGCAACGATGGCATGTGCGGGGTCGTCCTCGGAGAAAGCGGGCAGCGAACGGCGTGCGGCTCGCGATTCGGATGCGTGTTCTGCTGTGTCGTTGGCGATCGGGACAAGTCGCTCGAATCAATGATCCGTGAGCCGGAGCATGCGTACATGGCGGGCCTCAACGATTTCCGCAATTACCTGCTCGCAACGCAATGGGATCTGAAGCGCCGCGAGCTGGTGGGTCGGTCGCTGAGCTCTGCCGGATATGTGCGTGTGCAGCCCGATGTGCTGTCGTTTTCGGAGCGCATGAACCTGTTGCGCTACCTGCTCACGCTCGACGCGCTCGAAATTGAGCGCGCCGAACAGCACGACGCGGATCTCGCGGCTGGTCTCATTCCTGATACGCCCGAGAACCGCGACCTCTGCGACGTGCAGTTCGAGATGATCACGCCGTCACAACTGGTCGCGATCGACTTCATGCTGTCCATGCACCACTACGCGCCGCATGCGTTTCCAGCGGTATCAGCCTGGTTCGAAGTCCACAGACTGCGGCGCCGATACCGCATCCCCAAAGTCGACACGTTTCCGAAGGTACCCATCGTGAATCACGGATGGTTTCGCGTCGGACAGTTCGACGCGGATGCACCAGCCGAGGGTCTTCGGGTATGCCCCACTAATCTCTACTAGGACTACATGCCCCACCAAGGAAGAAATTGACATTGTCGGCATTCGTATAAACTGGGAGCTACGAATCACAACAATTCAAATGCCGAGCCATGGCCAACGCGTATGCCCGACGAATCATCCTTCCTCGCTACATCGAAACGGTCACGTGCGATGAAGGCGACCCCGGTGCGATGCGGGTAGATCTTCCAAATGGCAAGCATTACTTCGCACGCCCAATGCACGTCCAAGAGGAAGCGAACCGCGCAGACGGTGCTCCGATATGGAAACGATCCGCTTACGGCCAATACCCCATAATTGTTCGCAACGACGGCGCACCGTGGTACGAAGCGAACTTGTGGATTCGGCACAAGCTGCACGAGAAGGCCTTCGACTCTCTTGCGTCGACCCGCGACCTTGCATCGACGGTGGACGACCTAGTGGCTTACCTCAGGTTCCTTGAGGAAGACAGCATCGACTGGATGGATTTCTCTGGTTTCTTCAAGGACGAGCGTCCCACTTACCGGTTCAAAACATACGTATCCGACTTGGTGCTTCAAAAGGTAATCAGTCATAGCGGCTCGCCGCGACGGCCGCAGACAAGTGGCTCTGTCGCATTAACGCGAGGGAGGTAAAATTCGAGGCTGACGAGAACGCTTTGGCCAAACGATGAAGAAGATACTGACGCCACGAACGACGCTTGCTCCGGGCATCGCCAAGGTTCTGAAGCGGCTGCACTATCCGCTTGAAGTGATCCTGCTGTGCGTGCGATGGTACGTTGCTTACTCGCTGAGTCTTCGCAATCTCGAGGAAATGATGGCTGAGCGCGACATTGGCGTCGATCATTCGACGGTGCATCGCTGGGTTGTCAAGGTGGTACCGCTGTTCGAAAAGACGTTTCGCAAGCACAAGCGGCCGGTCGGCAAGAGCTGGCGGGTTGATGAAACCTATATCAAGGTTAAGGGCTCGTGGAAGTATCTTTACCGGGCAGTGGATAAGGCGGGCAACACCATCGATTTTCTGTTCAGGGCCAAGCGGGACAAGGCTGCTGCTCGGCGCTTCTTCGAAAAGGCAATCGGTCAGAACGGCTCGCCCGAGACGATAACCATCGACAAAAGCGGCTCCAATCTGGCTGCGCTTAACGCGGTGAATGCCGAGCGCGAGACGCCCATCAAGGTTCGTCAGATCAAGTATTTGAACAACATCGTCGAGCAGGACCATCGGGCCATCAAACGCCGGATCCGACCGATGCTCGGGTTCAAGGATTTCAACTGCGCGCGCGTCATTCTGAGTGGCATCGAATTGATGCACATGATCAAGAAAGGACAGATGAAATGTTCGAGCAAAACTGCGCGGTCCGCCGCCCAGCAATTTTATTCTCTGGCATCATAAGTCATCCTTCGTATATTGCATTTGCTTGACTCCCTTTCCTTACTGCGACAGAACCCACCGGACGGCTGCGGTGCAGGCGGAACTGATGCCGCGGCCCAGCGTGGCGATGGCTGCGCTGATGACCCGCCTGGTTCCAGTCGTGTTCGGGGAAGTCTATTCGCGACAATTTGCGGAGCACGCGATCCGGATCGACGCGCACACGTCACGAGATGCTCTGGTGTCGAACGCCGACAACATGGCAGAGAGCGTCGCCTGGAAGATGCTCGAGGGCGAACGTGCGAAATGGGCGGGGGTGCTCCCGAAGCGTCGCGATGGGTTACTGGCGTGGCTGCTGCAGCAGGAGGCGGACGTCATCTCCCGGCTGTTTGCATTCTGCGTAGCGGCGACGCTCGACGGTATCAGCGGGACGGACAGTGCCCACGCCATCAACGAGGTTACAAGTGTGCTGGAAACGGACATGGCGTATTACTGGAAGCCTACGCGTGCTAGCTACTTCGATCACGTACCGAAGGCGCGCATCGAAGAGGTGATCAGCGATGCCCTCTCACCGGAAGCTGCAGCGGAGCTACGCGGCATGAAGAAGGGCGGCGCTGCAGCGGCTGCGCAGCTTCGGCTGTCGGAGTCGGGTTGGCTGCCCAAAGTGCTGCGTAACCGCGAGGTGCCGGAATATCGAATCTACGGTTATGACGACGGTGAAGACGAAGATCCCGGTAACCAGGTCGACGCCGATAGCGGCACCGATGAGGCAGAGGAGGACGCGGTAGACGCGTGAACGACGGAGAGATGAGCCAGCAGAAGCCGTTGGGGTCCTTCACCCCGGCGGCTTTTTGCTATGGAAGGGGAGAAAAGATCAGCCGCGACCGCACACCAGATTACTCAGGCTCCTCTGCAATGCTAGGTGGCCCGCGTGCAGAAATATGCGTGTTGCGCGCGCCGCGCTCCCGACCGGGCGCAATCGACGGTGCGGCACGGCTCAGCGCTTGGGCGGGCTGCCGTATTTGCGTGCTATTTCGTCGAGTCCATTGCTGGAAAGCAGCGGCGGGTCGTATTGCTGCGCTTCTAGTTTGATCAACTGCATGCGCGAGAGATGCGGGTTTTCGGCAGCGAGTTCGTCGAGCGTCCTGATGCACGCGCGAGGTGGGGAAGCTGAAGGCATGTACGCGTGCGGCGCGGGTGCTATCTGCCTGACAGGGGCGGCGGGTGCAGGGGTGGGTGCGGGCGATGAAGGATGGCTGATGGGCGTGCGTGCGCGGTTGGGTGCGCGTCGGCCCATGCGTTTGCGGATGCGATGCAGGGCGTTGTCGAAAACCGCGAGACTCATTGTGAGGCCCCGCTTTTGCAAACGGGCGTGGAGTTCGCGCCTGGACACTCCTCGCGCCATGGCCGCATCGATCTGTTCAATGAGATCTGCAAGCTGCGCGGTTTCAGAGCGGGTGGTGCTGGTTGCGGGCGCATCGAGCAGGTCTTCGGCGACGCTGGTGAGGTCAGTGAGCGGCATGGCGAGGTCTGCGGAGAGTCAACGCCGTTTGATAGTGCTATAAAAGTGCTAAATAGTCAAAAATGCGTGATGAATAAAGCTTCAGTAAAGCTTTAGTTATGCAAAGTAATGCTTGAAACCTGCTATATGGGTGCTAGAGTGTTTGCTATAGATTTTGTAGGGTGAGGCACGTCGAATATGTTTACGCAACGCTACGCGCTTCGTAAAATATTGCGTGCCAAAGGGGCCAAGCCCCTTTGAAACCCCGACGCGGGCCACCGCCCCGCGGCGATCGTTTCGACGGCTTTGCCATCGACGATAAGCACTGCCTGGTATGCGAAACGCATAAAGGAGGCATGTTCCATGATTCCGACCAGCGAATGGGTGATCCAGCTTGTGATCTGGCCGCGGGCGGAGGAGCGCGGCAGTCGGCCGTGCTACCTGCCGTGGGCGGGTTATACACAGCCCATGACGGGCGACCAGGCAATGTGCGCACTGCACGAATGCCAGGCCCATTGGCCCGACTACGAATTCCGCGCGCATACCATCCACGGCGACGAGACTCGGTTCATTCTTCCTGGGCAGTCGGCAGACTGGACCCACCCCGGAGGGTTGTAGACGATGCCGCGCAAGAAGAGCAGCGATGGGGCAGGTCTCGGAAAGCCGATCGCGTTCCGGTTGTCGGAGGCGGACCGTGCAGCCTATCTCGAAAAGGTGACACGAAGCGGGCTGACGCAATCGGAGTTCTTTAGGCAAGCGGTGCTGACAAACCGCACGCAGGTGATCGCGCGACCGTCAGCCAGTCCGGAGCGCAGGCGGCTTCTGTACATCTTTAACCAGGCCAGCAACAACCTGAACCAAATCGCTCACCGGGCGAACTCGGATCACGCGAGTGGCAATCTGTCAGAAGCGACCTACGAGCAGCTGCTCAACCAGATCCAGATGGTCTCCCGATATCTGAAGGCCACGCTCGCGAAGGTCGAATAGGACAAGGAGAGATGAATGCAGGAACCGCGGGCGCTCCTCACCGACGCAACCGAAAAGAGGGCAGTGGTGCCAGTGCGATCGGAGCATCAGCGCGTCTGCGCGAGCATAGCGGCAGCGACGCCTGTCATGTTGCTCGAGACGCGGCTTTGCCTGTCGATGACCACAGGCGAGGACGAAGTGCTGATGCGCGCCGATTGCAGCACCGTGCGTACCATGCGCGAGGCGCGCCGCCCAATACTGTCTGCGGGAGGCTATTTCGTACCCGGGTGTCGAGTGTCGCTGGTGCGGCTGGCCCGGCACGAGGTGCTGATGAGACGTGCCCCATGCTGATCCGGGTGCGCGGCTATCACGATGGCATCAAGGCCTATCTGGAGCAGGGCCAGAAGCAGGACCGCGAGTTCGAGCGCGACGAGATGGACGAGCGCGTGATTCTCGCAGGGGATGTCGATCTGACCTACGGCATCATTCAGTCGATTGATACGGAGGCGGAGCGCTATATCAATGTCACGCTGTCGTTCAAGGAAGACGAGGTTTCGCGCGAGCTTCTAGGTGAGATTGTCCGGGAGTTCGAGGCATTCGCCTTTGCCGCCTACCGGCCGGATGAATACAACTTTTACGCCGAGGCACACGTGCCCCGGCTCAAGAGCTACGCGGACCGGCGCAGCGGCGAGCTCGTCGAGCGCAAGGTCCATGTGCATGTCGTGATTCCGGAAATAAATCTGCTGACCGGGCGTCGACTTTACCCGTTCGGGAAGGTCGATCATAACGAGCGGTTTCTCGAGGCATTCCAAGAGCACATCAACGCGAAGTACGGGTTCGCCAGTCCGAAGGATAACCGGCGGGTGAAATTTACGGATCCGTCGGAGATGATCAGCCGTTACAAGGGCGACGTGTTCGAGCCGATGAACCGCGAACTGAAGGCCGCGATCCTCGACGCGGTACTGTCGCGCGACGTGACACGTTACGAGGATTTCCGGGCGATGCTGATCGAGTTCGGCGTGACACGCACGCGCAACGCGGGGCGCGAAGGCGAATACGAGAACGTGAAGCCGGCGGGCGCGGCGAAAGGCGTGAACCTGAAGGAGTTCGTGTTCTCGCGCGCGTTCATCGAACTCGACGCCGACGGCAAGCGCGAAGCGCTCGATCGCAATGTTCACGCGGAGTACATCGAAACGTGCGTGCCGCGCGCGACCCCCCGGCGCTATCTCGATGCGCTTTTCGAATGGAACGATACACGTGCCCGGGAGATCAAGTATCTCAATAGCGGCAGCAGCTTCTACAAAACCTATCAGGCGGCGTCGCCGGCCGAGCAGCGGCGCATTCTCCAACACCGTGAGCAGCGGTTCTATGAGGAAGCAGGAGGGCTGAATGAGCGACTACGACGAAACGATGGTGGACCCGGGGACTGGCGAGATTGGGGGCGGCCGCCATGGCACGAGCCGGAGCCCGGGAAGCCCGACGTCAGGGGCCGGTGGCGACGTGGGGCGGATCACGACCTTGACGCTCGCTTCGATCGACCCCGCGCGCCGTCCCGAACCCCACACCGTGTGCGAGGTGTGCCCGGCCGCGGTGTGGATGGCGACGCCACGCGACCTCAAATGCTTCTGCCGGCTGATGCACTACTGGAGCTGGGAAACCAGCAAGCCGACCGAATTGACGCATTGCGATGGACTGGCGATCGCGAGCGAACGGGAAGAGAACAGCTAGACTCAAGGCATGCGTTGCTGGACGCGATCACGTCGCGCATGTATGAGAGGTGGGATTCGGCCGACGATGCTGGCCGCGCGCGGCTCGCCGCGACGGCCGCAGACAAGTTCGTGCGCGCTAGCGGACCTTTCGGCCAGTGTGTGCCGTATGGTCTGAACCCTACACTCGGCGGCGGCCGGCTGCCGGCGGATCTGGGGCCACGGGACGAGGTCCGGAGCCTCGCCGACGTCCAGTCGCTCGATGCGATCAGATCGCTGCCATTCGAGACCGCCGCGACCGCCGACGCCAACGCGGCCGGGCGCTTCAATGCGCGTGCGCGGGCCGCGACCGGCCGGGAGGCCGATACGGTTCGCGACCAGTTCGCGCGTGACCTCGTGGAGTCGCGCAACGTTCGCCGCGCACGCGAGCGCTCCGAGTTCGCAGAGATCCGCGTGACCCTCGATGCAGGCCGGCTGCTCGCCACACTCGCGCATTCCCATGGGCTGATTGTCGAGAAGTACCGTATCGGCAAGGGCGCGGACGGAGGTGATCGGATCCAGGCCGGCTCACGCAATCTGAATGTGTCGGATTTCCTCACGAAGGAGATGAATCTTTCGTGGGCAGAGGCCGCGCAACTGCTGCGCGAGGCCTACCGCGCACAGACAGGGCGCAGTCCCGAACACGCGCCACGTCATACTCCCGAGCGGGATCTCTGGGGCGAGTTCCAGCAATGGCGCGCGACGTATCGTGCCGGGATGCGTCGCGCTTGGGATGAACAGACGCAGCTTGAGAATACACGGCGTGGCGAGATCAAGGCGACCTTCTATAGCACACGCAATGCGCTTGCGGACCGCCTGGATATGCGACCGAAGGAGCGGCGGGAGCAGCTGTCTGCCGCCCGGGTAACCCGACTGGAGGCCGAGGCCGTGCTGCGCGATCGCATCGCGCGTGAACGTGATGCGCTCACGCGAGCCGGTGGCCGGCCGATAACCGATCTGTACCGGGATTTCTTGCAGGAGCGGGCACAGGGAGGCGATGAACGTGCGTTGCGTGAGCTGCGCCGGATGCAGCAGGTGCGGCTGCGGACGGATCATGCGGGTGGTGCCGGCGACGGACGGGCGGTCATGTTGAATCCCCGTCGGCTGGCGCTGGGCCGGCAACGATCGGTCGCAACGAGATCATCTACCGTGGTCCGTCGATTACTTACGAGGTACTGGCTACGGGGGAGGTCGAATACCGCCGGGACGGTACGGCGTTTCTCGTCGACGAGGGCCGCACGTTGCGCCTGTGGGACAGCGAGCGGGAGGCAATTGAGCTTGCACTGCGCTTCGCCCAGCAGAAATTCGGCTCGACGCTGTCGCTCACCGGGCCCCAGGATTTCCAGGCGGCCGCGGCGCGTGCGGCAGCCGAGCTGCGGGTACATGTCGTGTTCGAACAGCCGGAGCTCGAGCACATCCGGCAGTTGCGGCGTGCCGAACTCGATGCCGAGGCACAGGAGCGCCGAACGGCGCAGCGCGAGCGCGAGGGATGGGAGCGCGACGAACTGCGCGACGTCGTGCGTAATCCGCAGCCATCTGCTGAGGGCGATCTATCCCGTCCAGATCAGGATGGCGCCTCGCACGCTGATCCGGACGCACCGGACAGCGAGCCCGACGTTGAACGGTGATGCGAGCGATTGCAACACGGTTGGAAGAGTGTGGTCTGATGATGCACCCGGAGAAGTCAAAGATCGTGTATTGCAAGGACAGCAATCGAATGGCAGTTATCCGAACGTGCAGTTCACGTTCCTCGGTTTTACGTTCAGACCGAGAGTCGCCTTGAGCAAACACCAACGGCGATTCACCAGTTTCCTGCCTGCGGTGAGTAATGAGGCGCTAAAGCGGCTGAGACAGACAGTTCGAGTTTGGCGAATACACCGTCGAACATCGGAGACGCTGACCGAACTCGCGCAGCAATGCAACGCGACGATACAAGGGTGGTGGAACTACTATGGGGCGTTTTATCGGACGGCGATGAGCAGCCTCTTCAGCTACCTCGACCTACGGCTTATGCGGTGGGCTCGGAGAAAGTACAAGGGGTTGCGGCAGCACAAGCGACGTAGTGCGGAATGGCTACGTAAGATGCAGCGCGTCCACCCCCGGTTGTTTGTCCACTGGCGTGTCGTCGGGGTAGCGGTTGGATAACGGGAGCCGAATGAGTCGAGAGACTCACGTTCGGTTGTGTGTCCAGCTAAGGCTGGCGTGTTCAGCAGGAGATAAACCTGCCGGAGTAGAAGTCAGAAGCTCCGTAGCTTGGATAGCAGGGTGGCGGGAAACCAAGACTCTGAAGCCTATCGACGACCGTCTCCTTGGGGGGCGTGCGAGTCATCGGGCCGTAATGAAGATGAACGTGGATGTGGCCTCGAAAGTGAAGAGACCCGAAGGCCGAGCCTGCACCCGAAAAGGCGAAGGCAGCATGGGCAGCCGAAATCTGACCGATACGGCTATTCCACTTCGGCGGGGTGGAAGCGACGGCACGATGACAAGGACATGCTGAGCAACTGGAGAAGCCCTCCTCGCCCCGGCGCGAAATCGCCGGAGCAAGGTAGGTCCTATAACCGGCGAACCCGGGAAGTGGACCGAAGGCGAGAGGGTGGCGGATGGGTCCGTACTAGCTGTGAAGCCGGGTAACGCTGGTGGAGCGAAGGGGCCCTGCTGTTTGTAACTTCCTCGACAACATGGGAGGCAAGGACGAGATGACAAAGGCGTCCAGCAGTTTGCAGGACCTGAGGCGGGGAATATACGTCAAGGCGAAGGCTGAACCGTCCTGGCGTTTCTGGGGTTTGTACGTCCATGTCTGCAAGATGGAAACGCTGCGCGAAGCGTATGCGCTGGCCAGAAAGAACAACGGCGCACCGGGTATCGACGGGGTGACGTTTGAGGTCATCGAGGCGCAAGGCGTGGAGGCGTTCCTCGAACGGATACGGGACGAACTGATCGGGCGTACCTACGTACCGCTACGATCGCGGCGGCAGGAAATACCGAAGGACGGGGGCAAGGTCCGTGTCCTTTCGATTCCGGCTATCCGTGACCGGGTGGTCCAGGGCGCGCTCAAGCTCATATTGGAGCCGATCTTCGAGGCAGACTTCCAACCGGGGGCGTACGGATATCGTCCCAAGCGTACCGCGCACGAAGCGGTGCATCGGGTGGCGACGGCGATTGTTCAGTGCAAGACCCGCGTCATAGACCTCGATTTACGCGCCTACTTTGACACAGTTCGGCATCATCTACTGCTCGAAAAAGTGGCGCGTCGGATCAGGGACGACGACGTCATGCATCTGCTGAAACTGATGCTAACGGCGTCGGGCAAACAAGGCGTTCCGCAAGGCGGGGTGATCTCGCCCCTGCTCAGCAACATCTACCTCACGGAGGTAGACCGGATGCTGGAGCGGGTGAAAGGGTCAACCCGTAGCGGGAAGTACACCTACGTCGAGTATGCCCGTTTCGCTGACGATCTGGTCGTGCTGATCGATGCTCATCCGCGCAATGCGTGGTTGCTGAGGATGGTGAGCCGGCGTCTTCGGGAAGAATTTGCCAAACTACAGGTCGAGGTTAATGAAGAGAAGAGTCGCACCGTGGATCTGGACCGCGCAGAGAGCTTCGGCTTCCTGGGGTTTGACTTCCGACGCCTGCGCAGTATCGGGCGACAGGTGTGGCGAGCGCACTTTACGCCGAAGTTGAAGAAACGCACGGCGCTATTGCGCAAGCTCAAGGAGGTGTTCCGGCGATACCAGTCGCAACCGGTGAATCGGGTAGTGCAACTGATCAACCCGGTGCTGCGAGGCTGGGTGAATTACTTCGCTGTTGGACATTCCAGCGAGTGCTTTAGCTTCATCAAGGACTGGGTGGAGAAGAAGATTCGACGCCACATGGGTCGATCCCGGAATCGTCGAGGCTTCGGCTGGAAGACGTGGAGTAGGTGCTGGCTATATGACGAACTGAAGCTGTTCAACGGCTACCGGGTTCGTCGTGCTGCCGCACTGAAAGCGTCCCCGGCATGATAGGCCCCATAAACCTTGACGTGAAGCAGACAGGAAAGCGTAGTGCGGGAAAACCGCATGCTGCGTTTGACGTGGCGGGAGCTGGAAACGTGACCATGGCAGCCGGATTGAGGCCCATCGCGAAAGCGAGGGAGAAGCCACCGGAGCCTACCGTGCGCGCGCCAGTTCTCGACCCTACCTGCGAGAGACTCGGGGTGCGACTCCCCGGGTCTACTCACCTCCAACGACTCATCGAAGAGGGTATCGGCGCGCTGGAGGAAACTTGGTTACCTTCACATCTGCTTGAGCGAGTCCGTGCCGGAAAGCTTCCCCAGTTAAGCGAGGATCGCTCCGGCCCAGATCTTTTTGACTGAGGTCGGGTGTAATGCGGGCAGACAGGCAGCGACTATGAGGGCGCCGACCCGAAGTGAATGATTGAATTCGTTCTATGCCGCCGCCCTTGACGAGCGACGCGACTTCAGCCGCCGTTGGCGCGCCGTTCCAATTCCGCCCGCGTGCGTTCAAGCTCCCGCGCGATCGTGCTTCATCCGGCAAGACCATTTCACACCGTGTGGACGCCGGAGCGCGGTGGCTTCGCGACGTGCGGTGCGAGCGCAATCTCGAAGGCATGAGATAAGAAAATGCAACTAACCGTCATTTTCCCCTTCTGCCTCGAAGTTGCGGGCGCCACGAGAGCTACTTCGTCGCTCCGCAAATAGCCAGCAGGGAAATTCTCTCCGCGCCGCGGAGAGAATGGCCTAGAGCCCTGAGAAGCGCGCACCCGGTCCATGCTGTTCGAGCGCATGGCTCTGTTGCGCAAGCCGCGGGTCGGCGACAGCATGTCAAAATGGGTTGGTCTTGCGAAGGTGAACGCGGGGCTGTTTCAGGAGTTCCAGTCGGGTATCCTCCTTTCGATGAGACTAGTGAAAGCCGAAACAATGAATGAAGTAATATTGCCCGAAGGCGCCTACAGCGACACGCTCGCTGACGTGGTCGATCTGTTGGAGGAGGGGCGCCGGACCGCGGCGCGGAGTATCAATGCGCTGATGACGGCGACATATTGGCTGGTCGGGCGTTGGATCGTTGAATCTGAGCAGGGCGGGCAGGGGCGTGCGGCTTACGGGCAGGCGCTCCTGAACCGACTGTCCGCAGATCTGACGAGGCAGTTCGGGCGCGGATTCGGTGCAGACAATCTGGAATTGATGCGCCTGTTCTACCAGAGCTATCCGCCGGGTGAGATTTCCGAATCAGCGATTCGGAAATCCAGGACGCGGGCGGCTAAGGCAAAATCCGAATCACCGGTTCGGATTTTCTCGCTTCAACAATTGGCTGAGCGCTTTCCGTTGTCCTGGACGCATTATGTGCGGCTGATGCGACGGACACGTTCACCCGAAGAGCGGGCGTTCTACGAAACGGAAGCATTACGAGGCGGCTGGAGCGTGCGACAGCTCGAACGCCAGATGGGCACTCAGTTCTACACGCGGACATTGCTGTCCAAAGACAAGCGTGCGATGCTCGAAAAGGGTGCCGTTGCTAAACCGAACGACACCGTGACGCCCGAAGAAGCAATTAAGGATCCCTATGTACTAGAGTTCCTGGACCTGAAGGACGAGTACTCCGAAAGCGACCTTGAAGAAGCGCTCATTCATCGGCTTGAGGACTTCCTGCTTGAGCTGGGCGGCGACTTCACATTCGTCGGGCGGCAGCGGAGGTTACGTATCGGCGACAGCTGGTTTCGCGTGGATCTGCTCTTCTTTCACCGGAGACTGCGGTGTCTGGTGATCATCGATCTCAAGCTGACCGAGCTGAATCATGCTGACGTCGGCCAGATGCATATGTACTGCAATTACGCCAAGGAACATTGGACTTTACCTGATGAGAATCCGCCGGTCGGCCTGATCCTTTGCGCGAGAACTAACGCGGCAATCGCGCGCTATGCGCTTGACGGCCTGCCAAACAAGGTGCTTGCCGCGGAGTATCACACCGTGCTTCCCGACGAACAATTACTTGCTGATGAACTGGCAAAGACCCGTCGCGAATGGGAGGCGCAGCATCCCATTCTGTCGGACAGTGGTCGCTCGCAAGACTAACGCACTTTGCAATCAATCATGGGGACCATCGGAGCCGGTCTGATCACACTGCCGGCTATTGCCGTCGCTCACGTAACGGCTTAGGCCTGGTGGCCGAACATGCTTTGCGGTCGTTCGCAGGATCAGAGATCGCGAATAAAAGCGCAGCGGTGGAGCGGCTGACCGCAAAAGGGTGGCGCAAAGGAGGAAACAGTCATTGAAATGTCATCCATGATTCGAAGCGAGACACCGTTTCGCGCGGGGTGTCACGCCGGCAGGGTTTCAACCTAGCGCTTCCAGACGGCGTTGGCAACGTTTATCTTCGCCACCGCGTCGATAACTTTGCATGGCCTTTGTGCGGTCCCGGACAACGCCATTGTCTTCCGCACCCCAGACACCTTCCCAGAAAAGTCCGAGATTGTGTGCCGAGGCCTTGTGCCCCAGGTCAATGGCCTGCTCGTACAGCGAGCGCGCACGGATTGCGTCCACCCGCATGCCGCGCCCGAGCCGTGCACTGTCGGCAAGCGCCGCGGCGGCCAGGCCGCGCAGACGACCGTCCGCGGTCTCGTCCTTCATCACGTCTTCAAGAATCGCGTTACCTCTGCCAAAGTCCGCCTCTCCTCCTGTTGGTGTGACGAGAGAAATAGCCATGGCCATTCGCCAGGCGGGATGGCGGTTCGCGCCAATACGCTCCAGCAACCAGCGGCCCAGATGGGGTGCGCGGTTTAACGTGCTGGTGAGCAGTGCATTTGCGATCGCCGCGAGTGACTCCGGTGACAGGAATCCAGTCTTGTTTGCCGCAATGACGTGGCGCGAGAACTTTTCGACATCCAGTGTAGGGTCAGCGTGGCGCAACTGATGCCATTCGCGCTCGATTGTCCCGACCCAGCTTTCCATTTGCATGGTGAGCAATCTCCCGGTGAAGAATGCACCTGATTCTAGCTCACCTTTTGCCAATTGCAATGTTGGAATCCCGTGTCCTTAGCTGCGTACGTTCGGCATGTGGCGGAGCGCACCGCTGCCCTGATTTCCCGCCGTCGCTATGCGCGAAGCCGCGAGCGTACCGAAGTGATCCAGCGCGGGTGGGTCCTTTATACAGGCCTGCCTGTTTGCCGTATCCAGGTGGCGGTGCCAGGCAGTGATGAGAAGAGGTATAATAATGCGCACTATTTATACCTTAGGTGACACAATTGGAGCGACGCTGGATTGCACGCGTCGCTGGCGGCGACCGCGTGGTCAGCGCTCAGTCCGATTCGCGTGAGGTGATAGAAGGAGATGGTTCCACGATGGCTAATGCATTCGAACTCATAGCCCTGGCGCTGCCTGGCGATGTCGCCCCCGAGTCACTGCCCGCCACCGTCCGCCAGTTCGTCGCCGACTGCTGGCCCGGAATGAGCCGCGGCCAGTTGCTCGCCCGCGCGCGGCGCCTGGCGCTGCAGCCGTCGCTGCGCGCAGGTTCGGCGACTGCGCCGGGTGAGATTGGCCGCTTTGCGCTGACACTTACGGCGGGGGTCGAGATCGTGTCCCTGATCGCGCATCTGCGCCGGGTTGCACAGCGCCGCGCCTCCGCGCGCAGTCGTAAGGCGGCCACCGCCTCCCGGCCGCCCGCGCGCGATCCACGCCAGGCGTTGCTGTTCTGAGGGCTCGGCAAATGGGACGACCCCGGATCGAATGGAGCGACTCGCAGGTGCGCGCAATCTCGAGTGCGGTTGCGGTGCTCGACCGTCACTTCCCACAGGACAACACGGGTTTTCTGGACGGGCTCGTTGCGGCGGTACGCGCTACGACGGGCCGTGTCTATGGCGCCACGACCTACGGTCGGTTGTTGCGGGATGTCGCGCCGCAGGTCGGAGTACGTCGGCGCCCCAGTACGCCGACAATCCAGTCGGCGGTGTTGCGCGCGCAGGCGCTCGAGCGTGGCGCCGTACAGGCGGCTGCCGAAGCGTCCGCGCTGCTTCCTGCTGACTCGCGCGTAGCAACGGCTGCCGCGGTAAAACAACTGTCCGCGGTGGCGCAGCGCAGGAAACGTGAAGACGCCCGACATCCCGTCACCGTCGATGCTGACGCGCTGCGCGCCTCGCTCACGCCATTGTTGCGCGAACTGCTGCGCGAGAGCGTCGCGCCGCTGCATGCACGGGCCGTCCAACGGGTGTCATCCAATGCGGGCGACGAGAGCGCACGCGAGCTGCAGCTGACGACGGCCGCGCTCAAGGATGCACGTGCGAGGATCCGTCAGCTCGAGTTCGAAATGGGTGAACTGCGCCGCGAACTTGGTGCCGCGCAGGCCGCGCGTGATCTCGCGGGTGTGCACGTCAGTGCGATGCTGGAGGATCTGCGCGAAGCGATCGCAGCGTCGCGCCAGGGCCGCAGCGCAGCTCGCCGGTAACTCGAAATGCCGGGAAGAGTCCGCGGCTGCGGTCGTGTGCCTGGATTCGACGGGGGCTGGAATCAGCTGTAACCGGGCGAGTGAACACCAAAAGGGCCAGTTCCAATACCTGACGAAAATCGGTCAGGACCAAAGATTCAACATATAGGTCGCATTCCTATGCAGTTGTGGAATGGGATTCATCGTGGTTTCATCGGGCCGTTGCCTGAGTAGACCTTAATATAAGAAAACTTATCTTGATACGTCGATTACCCTTCGATTTTTTGAGAAAACGTCAACCGCTCACGCAACGCGGAGAGGGAAGCGGCGCCGCGAATCGGACGTTGGTGTGGAGGAATTGGGCATCTCCCCAGTATAGGTAACAGGTTATGGTGTGTGGAACCTTTTGCTGGCTGCGTGTTTGAGCGGAAAGCGCAGCTATATCGCTAATAGGGGTTAGCGGGGGCGGCGTAAAAATTCGCATCCGTGCCGATCAACAGATCGATTCCCACGTTGGGTCGGCGGGGTAAAATGGATGCCTTCTCTTGCCTTCCGCGGAAATTTCCCATGACCAGGACATCACGGTCCGTCGCCGTTGCTCACGATCACAACAGGGCAGCCCTGTCGAAAGGGCAAAAAGCGTTCAACTCGGCAATCAGGCAGATCGAGAAACGACGCAAGCGGCTTCGCGCCTGGGAATCGGTTACGCCCGTCTTCCAGCAGCAGTACGTCAACGAACTTCTCCCGCTTGAACAGAAATCGTCTGCGCTGCAGATCCGGATGGTGCATTGCCTGGACCGTGCCTACGATCGACTGACCAAAGCCGAACGCCGAAAGGTTGCACTTGTGATCGTTGATCTGGTAGGAGATCTGATCGGCGAAGGCGATGACGAAGGAGACGGTCTCAAAGCCATCTACGACAAATACAGCCCCACGAGCTACGACAGCGAGGTGGCCACTGAGGTCGGTGAAATGAAATTCATGTTCGAGACGGTCTTCGGTGTCGATCTGGGGGACGATCTCGACCTGAGTTCGCCGGAAGACCTGCTGGAACGTGCTGGAGCTCATTTCCAGCAAGCGCAGACGGAGTGGGATGCCCAGAATGCGGAACGGGATGCCCGGCGCGCAAAGCGGAAGAAATCATCCCGGCAACAGGCCGCCGAAGCGCGGGTACAGGAGCAGCAGTCGAAGATCAGCCTGTCCATTCGCGAGGTCTACCGCAAACTCGCCAGCGAGCTGCATCCGGATCGCGAAACCGATCCGCAGGAGCGGGAGCGAAAAACCCGGCTGATGCAGCGCGTCAACGAGGCCTACCAGAAGAACAACCTGCTGCAGTTGCTGGAATTGCAACTGGAGCTCGAGCATATCGACCAGCACGCCCTGAACAGCATGAGCGAGGAGCGGCTGAAACATTACAACGTGGTCCTGAAGGAACAGATCCGTGAACTCGACCAGGAGATACTTCATGTCGAGTCGGCCTTTCGTCACGCCTACGGAATCGATCCGTTCGAACCTGTTTCTCCGGATACGGTCCTGCGCAACCTCGCGGGCGATCTCAAGGCGCTTCAACTGAACATCCAAACCCTTGAGCAAGATCTCCTCGCATTCGAAGATCTCAAGAATCTGAAGCTCTGGCTGAAGCGCTGCAAGCTCGTGAGCGTTGCCCCAGACTTCGACTTTATGCCGTTTTGACATTGAAAATGTGTCCAACGGCAGGCGAGCCCGAAAGTGGGATTTTCAGGCAGAAGATGTGGTGGCACAGGGCGTACTGCCCCTTTTCGGTGGCAGAATTATTTCGCGATGGCCGAACCATCGCCCTGCAAGGCTTTGCGGCCCTCAACGAGTCAGGAGGTCGTGGAGTGACGCATTTATTGTCGCAACGGTGACACTTTCAATACGGACTACGCCCGAACCGGGCGTCTTGCCAGTCTCCGTGCCAAACACCCAGTGCCGGAAACGGACGGATCGGAAGTACTTCCGTCGAACCCAGCCCGCGTTTTTGTTCGGATGCCGGTTCTTGCCGTTGGCCGTTTTACCGATTACCTGCAGCGGAAGAAAGTCAAAATCAGTTTGTGTGTCAGTCATAAGTTGCGTCCGCAATGTTGAAGTTGCGGACGCAACTTGATCCTCTTGACCCGGCCGCGCTAGGCGCGGCAGAAACTACCGCTTACGATGATATCGCGCGTTGCTATGACCGTTGCCCTTATCGCGACAAAATCCACGCTCGGAGGAGCGCTACTGTTGGATTGATCTCTTGTCACATTATCTACAAATGTCGGACGAGAACGGATTGCAGTTCAACTCGCACTGCGAACGGCGTGGTCCCACGTTGCCGCGGGGGCACACGCTATAGCCGCTTGTGCCTTCACGACGCGGCGCGACCGGCTGATCTAGCGCTTTTATACGACTTCCGACTGGCATTCTTCATGCTTACTAGCTTTAACTCAGTGAGGTAAGCCACCGGCTGTGCCGGTGGACTCACCAAGGTTTGACCTTTACGACGGTCGGCGTGAATTTCCTATCTCCGCCAAGAGAAGGAGATTCACGATGAAAGAGTATCAGAGCCTGAGCCACACGAGATGGGACTTCAAGTATCACGTGGTGTTCATCTCGAAGCGGCGCAAGAAACAGATATTCGGCGCGTTGCGGCGGCAGCTCGGAGAGATATATCATGAACTGGCGTCCCACAAGGAGTCGAAAATCGTCGAGGGACACCTGATGGGGGATCACGTTCACATGTGCCTGAGCATTCCGCCTAAATATGCGGTATCGAACGTGACGGGTACATCAAGGGCAAGAGTGCAATTCAGATAGCCCGGAAGTACGGCGGCCGGCAACGCAATTTTACCGGCGAGCACTTTTGGGCCCGAGGCGACTTCGTTTCCACTGGACGAGCACATGGTACGAGCGTACATCCGCAATCAGGAGGAAGAAGACGCGCGGTGCGACCAGATAAGCTGGTCATGGAGTAAGCCGCTACCGGCGGCTCACGCCTTTATGGGCGCCTTTGAGGCGCTCACAATTTCAAGCCACCGGCTTTGCCGGTGGTATCTGATGATACTGGTGATCTAGTGATCCAACGCAAAATACCGGTTGTCTCTACCGATAGTGCACTGACGCTGAGCTCAAGTGTTATGAAGCCGCGATCAAGGGTTTTCAAGAGCTTCTAGCTGGCCTCAAGTTCGGTGGACTATCACGTGTCCGCTGGCGCAGGGGGAAAGAAGTTATTTTTCGAAATTTCGACGCCCGGATGCCGCGGGCTGTCCGCGATGGGATCGAGCTGCGCAAGATCTGTCAGCAATTACACGCGCCTTGGACTTTGGGCCATATGGATCTAATCCATTAGGATTGCCAACGATAGTCATACGTGATGAGATGGTGTTGGTGTTCTGCGATTGACCGCCTAGCTCCGCAAAATCCGCGCAGGACTCATAGGATCTGCAACCACTTGCGTGGCAAACCACTGCTTTCAACTCATACGGAGGTTTCGTCCATGGGGGCGGACTACGAACATCGCGATACATGTGTCGAGATCGAGACGGCGCTGGCAGAGCTCTGGGCGGAGCTTCTGGGGCTGGAGCGGGTCGGGCGGCACGACCACTTCTTCGAACTGGGCGGCCACTCGCTGCTGGCGGTGCAACTGACGGAGCGGCTGCGGCCGCTGTCGCTTGGGGTCGAGGTGCGCACCCTGTTCGCCAAGCCGGTGCTGGCGGATCTGGCGGCAAGCCTTGGCAGCCATCAGGAGGTGGTGGTCCCGGCCAACCTGATCAGCGAGCAGGGTACGGCGATCACGCCAGAGATGCTGCCGCTGATCGAGCTGACGCAGGGCGAGATCGACCGGATCGTCGGCACGGTGCCGGGTGGGGTCGGCAACATCCAGGACATTTATGGCTTGTCGCCGCTGCAGGACGGCATCCTGTTCCATCATCTGTTGGCCGGCCAGGGCGATCCGTACCTGCTGGTCAGTCAGATGGCGTTCGCCGACCGTGGGC
>NZ_JBKGUA010000047.1:0-50664 GCF_046543485.1 Paraburkholderia sp. EG304
AATGAGCCCAACATGACCGGTTGTAGTACCGCAGTCCTTCACCTTCTCACTTGCACCAGCCAGGCAGCGCAGCAGAAAGCACCAAAAGTCAACGTTGTACTTGCGTCCAACGGGGAAGCCCTTGTAGCGACTTTTCGTTTGCTCCTCTTGGGTGAAAGTATGATCTGTGTCCGGTGTCAGGTCTGAGCTGCAAAGCAGTCTTTCAAATCGCCAGTCTGCGGAATCGACGATCGGCCGGATTTGGCCGAGACCACCAGTTCGCTGAAGGTCCCGTAAAGCGGTCGTCGAAATCGTCGACGGCCGCTTTCGGCCGGCATCTGTGAATGAGTCCAGTCGGCCAAGAGCCGTCGTTCGTCGTCGCTCTTGCTCCCACATTCGACCGGCCGGTCGCCGCGTGAAAGCGGCCGTTCGATCGGCTAACACCATCGCAATTGCGCTTGCCGTCGAACCGGCTGAACTGAAATTGCTGCGCTCACTAGCGGGCGACGGCTTCGAGCGGAAAAACGCCAAACTGAGGCGCGGTACTCACCCAGGATTGCGTCACTTCCCATCCAGCAGATCTCGCGAGGTCTTCGAACGAATCGGTGGTGTACTTGTGCGAGTTCTCGGTGTGCATGCTTTCGGCGGCGTCGAAATGAATATCAAGATTCAACACGCGAACCGTCTGTTTTGCCTGGCTGACTAGATGCATCTCGATCCGCTTCAGATCATCGTTCGAGATGGCTGAATGAGCAAACGCGCCCAGTTCGAAATTTCCTTCCAGCTCGCGATTGATGCGGAGCAGGAGGTTCCGATTGAAACGTGCCGTGACCTCGCCTTCATCGTTGTAGGCAGACAGGAGCGCCGGCGGCGTCCTTGACTATGTCGACGCCGACAATGAGCTTTGCCTGACTGCCCAGGAGTTTCTTCGCCGAGCGCAGGAAGGCGATTGCGTCGTCGGGCTCGAAATTGCCTACTGTCGATCCAGGGAAGAAGCCGATCATGGTTTCGTCCCCGTGCATGTCGGGCGGTGTGATGTCCCGAGTGAAGTCGCCTGCGACTGGGCGGACGTCCAGCGCCGCGTAGGCGTCGGCGATGCGTTGCCGAGCCTGTTTCTGTGCCGCTGTACTGATATCGATCGGCACGCAGGTGTCGATCTGCCGGGCGGCATCGAGGACGATCCGGGTTTTTGTGCTCGCACCGCTGCCGAATTCGACCGGGGTGGCGTGGTCAGGAATCTCTGAGGCGAGCTGCGCTGCAATGTCCTTGAGCATGCCGTTTCCGTGCGCGTCGGGTAATACTCGGGGGTCGCGCAGATCGCTTCGAACAGCGCCGACCCTTGCGCATCGTAGAAATACTTGAAAGGCAGCGATTTGACCGGACGCGACAGACCTTCGAGAACATCGCGAGCAAACGCGTCCGTGCCGGACAACAGATCGTGTTCACCGTCACCATTGTCGGACGCAGTGTCCCGCGCGAGAGGCGGACGGCAAACTGGGCGTCCAGCCGCCTGCGGCACCGCGCTCCGCCGGCAGGGGCAGGAACCACGTGACAGTGAACAAGGCCGCGATGAGGAGAGCCAACAGCCAGAAAGCCAGGTGCAAGGGCCAGGGCGCGTATTAAGTGAGTGCGCCTCCGACGATGAGCGCGGCTGCGAAGCCGGCGGCCTGGGCAGCTGTGGCAACCACAGAGGCTCGCCGGGGCGCACCACCCTCGTTGAATTCGACCATCGCCGCCGTCGACGGTCCGGCGGTCAGGCCGACGCCGACACCCATGAATGCCCGGGCCAGGAAAAGCCATGAGATATCGTGCGCGAGCGCGAGGATCAGTGCGCCGAGGAAAGAGGCATTCAGACCGAGCAGCATCGTCGCCCGTCGGCCAATCTGGTCGGACAGGCCGCCGAACAGGATGAGCACGCTGACAACCGCGATCGGGTAGACAGCGAAGATTTCGGCTGTGGTCGTCGGGGTGAGATGCCATTCGCTTGCGTAGAGCCGGTACGTCATGGCGGGTGCAGCGCTGGTCCAGAGGGTATGAGCGACCACGCCAGCCGAGACCCAGAAACTGGCCCGGTGGCCAAGTGCGGCATGCGTCTATCGACGGGTGCTCCCGCTGTCTATCGCGGGGGCAGTCGGGCAGGCTGTATGGGTCATGGCCGTCTCCCCCGGTATCAGAGCTTGGAGCCGCCATCGACACGCAGCGTGTCACCCGTCACCCAGCGTGCCGCATCGGATGCGAGGAACAGGGCTGCGCCTGCGATGTCGTCGGGTTGCGCCACGCGCTTGAGGGCCTGCATGCCGAGGCTGAAGTCCCGCCCGGCATCGGTTTTGGCGAAGTTCGACATGTCAGTTTCAACAACGCCCGGCGCGATGGCGTTCACGCGAATGCCGCGCTCGCCGAGCGCTGCGGCGAAATGCTTGACCAGGGTGTCGATTGCTCCCTTACTCGCGGCGTAGGCTGACAGATTGCCAACCGAAGCGCGGGCTGCAAGTGAGGACAGCAGGACTACGCTACTGCCCTCGCCCAGCACGGGCAGCAGTTGCTGGACGAGGAAGTATGGGGCGCGCACATTGACGGCGAACAACCGGTCGAAGTCCTCTACAGTCGTTTCCGCGATTGACGAGGCCTTCGAGATGCCGGCATTCGCAACGAGAATGTTGAGACGCTCGCCAATCAGCCCGCGTACCTGACGGGCCAGTTCGTGAGGGCCGTTCGCCGCGCTCAGGTCTGCCGCGACCTTGTCGGCAGAACCACCCGACGCACGGATCGCCTCGACGACGGAATTCGCCGCCTTCTCGTCGCTGCCGAAGTGCACGATCACGCGCGCGCCTGCTGCTGCCAGAGCCTGAGCGGTTGCGCGGCCGATGCCGCGCGAAGCGCCCGTGACGAGTGCAGTTTTGCCGCGAAGATTAGTAGCCACGATTAACTCCTGTTGAATTCGGGATGAAATGTCGGTGTAACTGGCGACTCAGGAAAGGAACCTGGAAACGTCTTCCACGAAACGCTCGGGGTATTGATAGAGCGAGCCGTGATTGGCGTCCGGATAGATGATCAGTTGGGCATTCGGGATGTGCTGGCGCAGAATCAGCGAATTGACCGTGTAGATGATCACGTCGTTGTCACCATTGACGATCAGAGTTGGCTGGCTGAGTACAGACAGGTAGGCATATGGTTTGTCTTGCGGCGCGCCCCATTTCGCGAGTGCCGCGAGCTGAGCCGGTGCCACGGCTTCGTTGGCCGCTGGATCACGGTTCTCCGTGCGAAGGCGGAAGCGTTCGAGGAACGCACGTCCGGCCGTCTGGCTGGTTCCGGTCGGCGAGAAATGGACGCGCAGCCAGAGATGGTCCGGTTCGGCATAGCTCGCGCCGAAGATTTCCTGCGCTTCGGGCGTCAGCGAGGCCATACCTTCTCCGCTGCGCGGGCCGGTGCCGACGAGGATCAGGCGGCGAACCAGCGTGGGCTCCGCAATGGCGAGCGTCTGCGCAATCAGGCCACCCATCGAGAATCCCAGTACATCGACCTGTTCGAGACCGAGCGCACGGATGAATGCGGCAGCGTCGGCCGCCATTTCCTCGATCGATTCGGGAACGCTGCCCGAACTACTCGAAATGCCGGCGTTGTTGAACAGGATGACCTCACGTCCGACGGCCAGGCCGTCAGTTACGGCGGGGTCCCAGTGATCCATGGTGCCGGTGAAGTGGATGTTCATGACGAGCGGAACCCCCGCGCGATTGCCGAAGCGGCGATAGGCGAAGCGGATACCGTTTGCGTCGACGTACTGCGTCGGTGCGGTCTGGTGCGTCTGGCGGCTCATGATTGCGATCCTTTCAGAGGTAAGTTCAGCAGTTGTTTTCCGGTATGTTTCAGATGCATGGGGTGCCGCTTTTGAAATCCAGTCACGCGCCTGGAAATCTCGTCGGGCGCTGCTGATGGGTAATTTATGCGGTGGCTGGCAACAGGAAAAAGACTTTGTAGGCACGCGGCGATGCCTGACGGGTATGGGACGCGCATGGCTGCCGGTTGCCTGCGCAAATCAGGACGGAAAGCGTTCCCCGAACATGGGCAGGCCGCTGACCGATTGCGTCGCACTAGCCTCGTCCTGGAGCACGTCCCAGTGTTCGGCCAGCCTGCCATTCTCGAAACGCACGATATCGGCGGCAATCCACGAGGTTGGCCTGCCATTCCCGGAAAACCGGCCATGCGCAATCACGTAATCCCCTTCCGCCACCACGAGCTGGTTCTCGTAACGCAAGGTGGCAGGCAGGGTACGGATCAGGTCGAACAGTCCTTCGCGTCCAGGCGCGATGTGCGCGCTGTGCTGGATATAGGAATCCGACCAGAAACGCTCGGCGACAGCGTAGTCGCGCTGGTTGAAGAGCGTATCGAAGGCTTCGAGGAGCAGTGCCTTGTTCTGTGCGGGGGTGGTTGTGGTCATGTTGTTCTCCAGTGAGAATCAGAGCACTTCAAATACGCTGTACACGGGGCCGTAGGCGAAACGGTGGCCGAGGCCGATGGCCTGAATGCCGTTAAGCCATTCGTAGCGCCCGGCTGGCGCCTCGAACATGGGGTTGATGCGGAAGTAGTAACTTGCGGGGTCGACGACTTCTCCATGTTCCAGGCGTTGGATCACGTCGGCCGGACCATGCCGGACGCCGTGGTATGACATCAGCAGGTTGACGCCGTCGTCGGTGCGCAGCGTGAGGCGCACATCGTGCGTCGTGCCGGTATCGCCGCGCACGGTCTGCCAGTCGTTACTGCCGTCGAGCACGGTACCGGTGAGCCGGTCGCCTCCGAATGTGCCGGACTCAACGATGCCGACGCGGCGCAAGGCGCCCGGTGTCTGACCGACCGTCACGATTGGCTTGACGCCAAGACGGACCACGAACAGCGGCCGCGTCCGGACTTCCTTCATGACCGGGGGTAGATCGTCAAATTGGGGCGTATGGTTTGCGGACATGGTGTTGTCATCCCATCTGACGGGTTCATGCGGTCCTGCCGCCGTTGACGCGCAGGACTTCGCCGGTCATATAGCTGGCCTTGCCCGAACCGACGAAAGCGATGGCCTCGGCGATTTCCTCGGGCGTTCCGGCGCGTTTGAGCGGAACGCTCGACAGCATGGCGGCCTTGCGTTCGCTGGAGCCGGTCAGCCGGGTGAGCATCTCCGTATCGATGGGGCCGGGCGCGACGGCATTCACGCGCACGCCGGAGGCAGCGGCTTCCAATGCAGCGGACTTCGTGAGGCCTTCGACGGCATGCTTGGATGCGGTCCCATTGTCTATACTGGTTTTCAGTCGAAACAAACTGAGGAAACCAGATGCTTAGGCGCGTCACCCGATCCCGGAATCCAGCCGCCATCGTCTATGACGGGCCTGTCTACTCGTACGTCCGGTTCAGCTCGAAGCCGCAGGCGGCCGGCACCAGCAAGCAGCGGCAGGAGGACTACGCCGCCAAGTGGGCAGCGGACAACAATCTCGTGCTCGATACCTCGCTGCACCTGTTCGACGCGGCCAGAAGCGCGTTCAAGGGCGACCATCTGAAGGGCGCGCTCGGGCTGTTCATGGAACAGATCAAGGACGGCGGCAGCGTCCGGCCCGGTTCAACGCTGATCGTCGAGGCGTGGGATCGTTTCTCGCGGCAGACTCCGCTTCAGGCTCTGGCGTTGCTCGGCGATATTATCGACCGTGGCATTCGCGTCGTTACCTCAGTCAACGGCAAAGTCTGGACGCCTGAAATCATCGCGGAGAACGAATTTTCGTTGCTGGAAGTCCTCATCGATATGGCTCGCGCCTATGGCGAAAGCAAGCGCAAGAGCGGTCTGATTCAGGAGGCGTATGTGAAGAAATGTCAGGCTTGGGAACGGGGCGCTCGTCACGGCGACAAGGAACTAAAAGGACTGATCGGCGCTCCGCATACCGATCCGGAATGGGTGACGTTCAATTATGACTCGATGCGCTTCGAACTCGTGCCCGACAAGGCGGAGGCAACGCGCCGCATGGTCGATCTTTACTGCGAGGGATACGGCGCAATGGCGATCGCCCGCAAGATGCGCGATGAAGGTTTCGAGTTTGGCGGACGCTTTCCAACGAATCGCGTCAGCCGTGTCGCCGCGAATCGTGGACTCATGGGCGACAAGGTCATCGTCTCCAAGGGTCAGACGTTCACGCTCGAAGGCTACTATGGTGACGCTGCGCTGATTACAGCGGAAAAGTTCGAACAGCTACGGCACGTCGTTTCGCTTCGCGGGAAGCGCCGGGTAAAAAGCCAAGTGCCCGGGCTACTCACTGGTTTGAACCTCACGTATTGCGGCCACTGCGGATCGCTGATGGTTTCGCATAGTCAACTCAAGGAAGCAAACAAGCTGCCTGACGGCACCTATCGGCTCGGCGCGCGCCGCCTTCGCTGCGGCAGCTATTACAGACTCGGGCAGCGGTGCAGCGGTGGCGAATCCTGCTCGGTGCAACCGGTCGAGCACGCGCTTATGACGTACTGCTCGGACCAGATGAACCTCGACCGTCTGCTCGCCACTACGGGCAAGCCTGACCCACGTACGGCCACGCTCGCGAATCAGCGCGCACAGCTAGAGAAAGTCGACGCTCGACTCGCTGAAATTCAACAGGCGATGGAGAGCGGCGCGGGTAGCATCGCCACGCTTTCAAAGGCGGCAGAGAAACTGGAGAACGAGCAGCGCGAGCAGCGCGACAAGGTTTCAGCGCTTCAACGTGAGCTATCGGTGGTGCAGCGCACCAAGCAATCCACCGCTGATGCCTGGGCGGCATTGATCGAGGATGTGAGACTGCTCGACCCTGACGCGCGCATGAAGGCCCGCCAACTGGTAGCGGATACGTTCGAGCGGATCGAAGTTTATATGAAGGGCCTGAACTTTGACCAGCCGAAGGTCGTGCGCCTGCATCTGCTCTCGAAAAGCGGGCAGACGCAGGAGATCGAGATCGACCACGTGACGGGCGAACGTATCGACGAACAGCGCTTTGCAATCAGGGAGATCGAGGCGAAGCAGAAACCGGCGCGCGCGCCTCGTACGCGCGCTGGACAGTGAGCTGCGGCGGCCCTTCACTCTAAAAGTCCGGACACAATCGGCAGATGATGTCCGATCGTCCGGCTCAGTTCGGCCAAGACCCGACTGTCGCCCCCGAGATTGATTTCATAACTTACCGCCTACACCGTCAATTAGCTGGCCCATTATTGGGTGCTTTGTATTTCCCGTATGTTGCATCATAAGACAAACCTAACATTGTCACGCCATTGCAAACCGCGGTGAAATTATTGATAGCATGACCAACATTAGAAGCGATTTTCTTTGGATCGAGATCATCGAAAGGACTTGGCCGAATAGCAAAAAAAAACTCCGCAACGCAAATCTGAACCTTAGAGATCTGCTCATCCGCGTATTTGATGGAAAATGTTTGATTGTTCGGGCATTCAATTTTTTTCCGCTGCAATCCTGCATTCGGAGCATCGATCACTTTGCCCGAATCAACGCAGTCAGAAATTCTCCACGCGCCGACGCGCATAAGACTCGCACTGACCTGAAACGCGCCACCTAGACCATAAGGCATGGCCTGTCGTATGCGAGGGGTCTCTATTGCGAGCTTGCTGTCAAGATCGCGCCTAGCCTTCCAAAAAATCTCTCTGTCCTCATCTAGCCGCTTACTGTCTGCGTTCGAAGTAAGGTCACCATCCACTACGGCCGCTGCATTTAGATAATCGTCGAATGCCTGATTCGTGGTATCGATTGACAGACGAACCTCATCCATGGTTTTTCGCATCGCTTCCTGTTCATGTTGCTCTCGTTGATAACGCTCCGAAAGCCATGTTCCAACCAATCCGGTGAATACAAAAGCGGTGATCGTCAAGATAAACGGATGTCTGACGATGGGGTCCGCACGCTCGAAATACGTCCGCCGATCGGCGCTTACTATCGTGAAGCCAATTTTTCTAAGTGTCCGAGGGAGGCGACGTTTGAGCATATATTTGAGTGATTTTGATTGATCATCCGAAAATTGTATGCGCAAAGCGCGATCAACGGTCAACTCTGAACGTCTGCCTATGACTGTCATATCGAGTTTCGACTTCGACACTTTATCGGCCAGTCTTCTGATACAGCCCGTCGGGCGACGAGATGATCGTCCGGAACGGCTCGCCCTTCAGATAGCGGCGATACGCGAGTATGGCAATGTCCCAAATCTCGCGCGCGACCTCCGGACCGCTGTCCAGTATGTTCCCGTCCTTATCGATGATCGCGAGCGTCGCAGGCTCGCCGCGCTCGGTTAGGAACGCGTAGCGGTCCCACGCGCGAGCGCTGACAATCGAGTGCTTCAGTATCGGCGCGCTGTCCGGGTCGTGTTCAATCTGATCTTCTCTCATCATTCGTCTCCCTGATCTACCAGTTCGCCGGATCGATGCACGCGGAATCGCCCCACGTGCAGACGCCGCACATTGACCCGTGATAGACGACCTTGCCGGCGCGAACACCAGTGACGCACGGCGACTGCCCGCAGACTTCGCACTGTCGCCCGTAGTCGGGCACCCAGGCATCGACCAGCAACGAATTGTCGGCGGGCGCGGGCTCGACGGGGCGCAGCTTCTCGCACGCCTTGCGACTACGCGAGGACATCGCTCGCCTCGTGCTCGACGAGACGTTCAGGCGTCACATGCGCTGCCTGACCGTCTGACGCTTCGGGCTCGACTATTCCCTCGTACCGATCGATGACAGCGGCGCTCAGCCCGAACATATCGGCGCAGTCGCGCAGCACGAGAGGCCAGAGCCGCGGCGCGCCGCAGTCGTGGACCACCATCAGCCGCGTCAGCAACGTGCAGTTCGCGAGCAGGAAGTCGCAAAAAAGCTCGTGATGCGCGGTCCGGAACTCCGGCTTGCCGAGCAGCCAGAACAGACCGGTGATGCGGCTATGCTCGAACGCCGCGCTATAGACGGCATCGGGGATGATGCAGCCAACGGCGCACGCGCGGCCCTTCGCGCTGCGGTAGAGACAGTCGCCCGTAAGTCGGTGCGTGCTGCGCGCGCCCTGCGCGAGCAGATGCTGCGCGATGTGATCGAACACGGCCTGCGTATCCATGCGCGCAAGCTCGTCGATGGTCGGATAGCGCGTTACCATGCCAGTTCCTCAGGTTCGAGCGGGACCACGATCGCGCCCGCAGGTTTGAACGCGAGCACTTGCGAGAGGTCGAGCAGATACGCGGGCGACGGCGCGCGACGCTGGCCGAATGGCACGGGCGGCGTGCTCGGCCGATCGTCGCAGAATGCCTTGTCGATGACGGTCTCCCGCAGGCCGTGCTTCTGCGCGATCATCCGCAGCGCGACGGGCCACTCATGCGGCGCGCGCGCGTCGTGCGTGCCCTGCAGGTCACGCAGCAACGGCATGTGCTCGAACAGGAACTGCGCGAACTGCCCGCCGTGCGGCGTCTCGTAAAGCATCGCGACGAGATCGCGCACGCCGAAAAATTCGAGGCTCGGAGAATAGACCTCATCGGGCAGCAGCCAGCCGATCGCGCAGCGCTTGCCATCGGGCGCGCGGTACATGCACTTCGCAGTACCCGGCAACGTCGCCTGCGCGTTCTGCCTGAGCAGATGCCAGGCGACGATATCGAAAACGTCCTGCGCGTCGAGTGTCAGCAGGTAAGCGGTCGTCAGTCTCATGGTTCAATCCTCCTCGTCGTCGGCGGCACTATCAATGGCGTTCGTCAGATCGGTCGTGGCGGGCACCTCGTGCTTCAGCAGGGCGACGAGCTTCGCCGTTTCGTCAGGCGTCGGCAGAAGCTGTACGCGCGCGACACAGGCACACGTGCCGCCTTCCTTGCGCGAGACGGTGAGCTTGCCGAATACCGAATCGGGAAAATTCAGATCGCCTTTGCCGCGTCCGTTTCCAAGGTGCAGATGCAGACCGACCGACGACCATTCGCCAAGCCACTTCAGCGTGCCGAGTTGCGGGAAGCGGACACGCGTGAAAGGCTGACCATTAGCACCGAGAAGGTCGGGATCGTTCGGCGCTTCGTACAGCGCATCGCGCAGGCCGACAGCGAGCGAATCCAGCGACGTGTTCGGGAGATCAAAGCCGATCTTGACGTCGACCGCCGTGCGCTCCTCGTCGCCGCGCATTTCTGATCTCACGTTCAAATGCAAAATTTTTACCTTGTGTTTCGCCAGCGCAATCATTGATAACTCCCAAGGCTGAACAACACCACCAGCACCGCGACCAGCACGGCGGCCCAGAAGCAGTTTTCGAAGAAATTTTTCATTGCCGTTCTCTCATGACGGCTCGTCGGGGTCGACCTCGAACTCGGCGGCGCGCGCGCGATAGAGCGCCTCAAGCTCCGCGCGCTGCTCCTGCGCATTGACGTTCCTGATGAGGTCCGCCGCATCGTTTAGCGCTTCGATCGTTTTTGCAGCTTTAAGTGCATCCGCGACTTCAGCGTAGGACGCAACGGGCAGATTGTCGGTCGCGGCAGCGCGCGAGGCGCTGGCTTTCTTTTTCGCGCCGGCTTTCATGCGCGACTTGAGCGCGGCCGTGGCCGAACCTTTGGGCGCGCTCCCGCCTTGCTCGCCGCTCGCGTCGTCGGCGTTTGCCTCGCCCTTATCGAACCATTCGCCGGGCTCGCTCATACCGTCGCGCAACGACGCATAGATGCGCTTCAGGCTGACGACCTGCGCCGGCGTAATGGCATCGAGCCGCCGCTGAATGCGCTGCTCGATCTGCTCTTTCGTCACGCTGAACGCGGCGAATGCGTCGACCATCTTCGCCATTGCCTCGGGACTGGTGTCCGCTTTCGCCTTGAGCGTCACGTCTGCCTGATCCATCGCGGAGTCAACGACATCGCGCGGAATCACGCCCTCAAGGCATTTGCGCAATCGACGCTGCGCCATGTTCGCGGTCAGCTCGTAAATGTCGCGCTCGTCCTTCAGTTCGTACCCGCCCTGACGCGTATCGCGCCAGTGCGAAACCGGAAAGCAGATCGTCTTGCGTGCCCCGGTCTGCATGTCGATTGCACGCGATTCGACTTCTGAATAGCCGACGCCGCGCGCATCGAACCCACGCGAGACGACGCGCCACGCCATATCGATGTTTCCCCACGCAGTGGCGATTGCTTCGAGCGCGTGAATACTTGGACCGCGAATGTCAGTGCCGCCGCGCGCAAACTGGTACTGCGCGACCTCAGCGAGTTGCGCACTCGTAAAGGCGAGGAGGATCGAATCCATCGCACGCACGGGGTCGCGCGGAAAGTGCCGCGCCATCGTGTACGCAACCTGAAGGTCCGCGAGTTCGCGGGCCTGATTCTGGCGCGCGCCCGCAGTCTCCGCAGGCGCGTTCGAGCGTCCCGCGAATGGCGATTCCACAAGCTCATTCATTGACTCGCTCCTTTACGTGCGCTGAACCTGAAGTCGACATAGCTGGTAGGCTCGACGGTGTACCCGTCGCGCTTGACGAGCTTGCGCGTATAGCCGCCGCCGTTCGGCAGCAGGCCGACCGATGCCTCGCCCATCAGATGCAGGATGCGGGCTTTTGCGGCCTTCGCGCCTTGCTCCATCAACTCGGCCTGTTCCTCGAAATCGAGACGGCAGTAATGAAGCGCCTCGGCTTCAGCAGGAAGGTTGACCGTTTCGCCAGACGTGCCGGGATACAGTTTTTTCAGGAGCGGAATGGCGCTCTTGTGGCGGTAATCGAGCGGTGGCGGGTCCTCGTTTCTGACGCGCTCCCAGAACTCTGCTTCGCTCTGTTCGAGGATGTCGATCATTTCCTCGTCGCGCTCGATGCGGTAAATTTTCAAGCTATTGCCGCCAACGCAAGCCGCGAGCACCCACGCGTCATAGCCACTAACGCTCAAATAGTGCAAGCACTGCAGGTAGTGCTCGCGCGGAATTGCATCGCCGAACTCTGGGCCCCATTCGTCGTTACGATAGGTCAGTGCGTCAACGTTCTTTGCTTCGAAGCCGACGCGTTGGCCGTCGATCGTTCTATCGTATGAGCCGATCATCCACGGAAGGCGCGGATGTTTCGCGAGCTTGTTATGCCGCCGCAATTTAACGGAATAGCGCTCAGCGTAAGCAGTCGCGATGACGTCCTCGATCAATTGACCGAAGCGCATACGCTCCGCCGCATCCGGCGAGACAAGCATCCCCCCAGGAATGAGTTCGAGCTTTTCCTGATAAAGCTGAAACGCCGTCTTATAGCGCGACTCGCCGAGCGCTGCTGCCGCGTCGCTGCCGCCGAGGCCTTTCTTTCGCTGGGCCAGCCATTGTTCGCGAGCGTTCATGCCTGCTCTCCCTGATCGCGAGACGCAGCGCGCGCGAGACGGTATCGCTGCAACTCGGCTGCGTGCTCGAAGCAGCCAGTGCCCATTGCGGTCAATTCAGCTTCCTTCTCGATGATCTGCTCGTCGGTCATATCCTCGATCGGGACAGAAACGGTGGTGCCGTCCTCCTCGATCAGATATTCCTTCTGAACACGCGTGAAACCGGGCAGCACGAGTTGTTCGTCGGGCACGATCGAGGTCGAGAGCTTCGCGCGGCCAAGGCGCTTGCCGACCATTGAGCGCACGTAACCGCGCGAGCAGACGAGATAGAATTCGCATTCCTCGCCTTCCAGCGCGACGTGGCGCTGCATGACGGCCTCAGTGATCCAGTCGGGGTGCTTCTTGCCGACTGTGAGCACGATTACCTCATCAATCTCGCGGTTAAGATCATTGCTGTTGAACACGATCGTTACTCCGGTAAGTTGACGGCGAACTGATCGAGCCAGGCATCAATGACGGCAATGCGATCTCGAATAGACTTGCGCTCGTGCGGCTGAAGCGCGCGCGCGACTCGCGCCGCGTCCTGCGTTTCGCACAGTTCCGCGAGACGCGCGACCGCGCCCTGAAAGCGTGTTGCATTCGCGTAGTCCTCAGGCGGGATACCGCCAAGATCGACAAGCGGCCGGATTTTCTTGCCTTGCTCGGCGAGCGTCGTGATGGTCGGCGGTGCATCACTCTCGACCTGCCGCTCGAACTCGGCTCTCGGTACTGCCGCGACGCGCAGAGCCGTCTTGCGTTGGTGCGGCGACATATTCGCGTCAGCCGCCGCCTGTTCGCGCGTCAACTTCGGGCAGTCGCCTGCCCGAGGTTCGATATCGCTACGCGTCCCCGTTGCCGGTGGGACTGTGGCGAGCAGTTCGCCGCAGCGCCTCGTTGCGCGTGCCTGAATGCGTACGGCCATCTTTTGCAGCCGGTCGTCTCGCGACTGGCGCGCGTACGAGGCGAGCGCCATCGCCTTGTCCGCCCACGCCTGGCACTCGTCAATGGCGGTCGCCTTTTCCAGCGCCATGACAGCGCTCTGATAGGTATCCGGCAGGCGCGCGTCGCTGATCGCTGGAAGCGTCGCCATCGTTATTGCGGTCATATCCACTCTCCATCGATCGAGGCGCGCAGTTGCCCGCGCGCTATTCAGCGCTGCAAAGTTTCTCGACTGCGAATGCGATCAGACCATCGAGGCAGGCGCGACCGCCTTCGTGCAACACGTCCATGTGCATGACGTCGCCGGCCGCGCGCGCAGCGAAGATCGCCGCCGCTACGAAAGTCACCCGACGCATCCATGCAATGCGACGTCGCGCTGCCACGGTCGGCGCGCTGTGACGACCGCACAATGCGGCCATCAAAAATTCCCTCAACTTCATTTGTTCACCTCTTTCTGTTACGCGCTGCGCCCTCCAGACGCCTGCGTAGTTGCATTACCTGATGCACCGGCTCGCGGTGCGAGGCACGCGAGAGGTAAATCAGAACGGACCGTTGCCAATTGCCGTGCGCGGCTCGTCGTAGTGGTAACGCTGTCGCCACCACGCGCGACGCAGCGCCTTCGGGACCGTGCGCAGTACGCGGCGATAGCTCATCGGCGCGCGACTCGCGAATCGATAGCAGGTCATTTGAAGCGCCCACCTTCGCCAGAAGCGATCACGTAGCCATGCTCATTCAAGCGGATGCGCTCCAGCCGGGAGACGAGCGGATGCGCGTCGAGGCTGATGCTGTCCGATACGTCGAGTGCGCGAGCGAGTACCGCCGTTGCATCGAAGCCGCGAACCTCGCGCAGCATGCGTCCATCGACCGTATGGCGGACGATCACCCGCACGCCGACAAACGCGCCGGGCATCAGACATGAATGCGGTTTCATGCGACCTCCGGACCGTCTGCGCGCAGCGTGCGGCCGGCCTGCGCGAGCGCGTCGCGCACTTCGAGGAGCGAACGGGGACCGAAGCCGGGAAGCTGTAGCAAGTCCTTTGCGCTACGTGCGCACAACTCCTCGAGCCGACAGATGCCGGACGCGCCGAGGCGATTCGCTACGCGCAGATTCAGGCCGATATTCGCGAGTTCATGAAGGTCGGTCATGACTGCTCCTTGCGCACACGGACTGTCGCGCGATAACTGCCTGTCTCGATATCGAGGAACGGCCCTTCGACTTCGGGGCAGACCTCGACCGGCAACGAGTTTTTCAGGTCGAGCGCCCAGTCGTTCACCGCGTCGAATTGCACGCCCGTAACCGTCGCACGACGCGCGCCGTATTCGTCCCGATCGAACTCGACGGCGATGCCGGTATAAATCGATTTATTCAATTTATATTCCATATTCTTTTGAATTTACCGATTGAATGGCTGATGTAACTTCAGCGTAGTCAATTCATTTTCTTTCGCAAGTGAGGGGCGGCGCTTCACGAGCGTTTTAAGGATCGGACTAACTAGAGATACGACAACATAATCGGCAAAACAGAAAAGTCTTTAGAAACAACGAAAACTAGCCTTTACGCGCCCCGCGCGCGCCCCACTCGCGCCCCGCACGCGCCCCGCACGCGCCAAAACCGGTGCAAACCCTAAGCGGGAAATCACCTGGGCATTCGGGATTTAATGCGAAATGACCGTTGGCAAAACGAGAATTACGGGTCTATGATTTCTGGAGTCGCCAACGTTTGCATGGCGACCTGAGAGGCAATATGGATCGCCGCATCCAGATGACTAACCCGGTGCCGCCGCAACTGGCGGCGCTTCAGACCGCGATCGAGCTTGCTGGATCGCGGCGGGAACTGGCGCGCCGCATCGCCCGCCACGTGCCTTGTACGGCCGGTCGCCTCGATATGTGGTTCCACAGAAAAAGCCCCGTCCCGGTGGAGATCGCGCCGTTCATTTCGGCAGCGGTCGACGGAGCAGTCTCAGTATTTGAGCTTTGTCCTGAGTACAGCAAAGGCTGGAGGATGCTTAAAGAATTGCTGAACTCGGAGGAGCCAATACGCGAGACGGCCTAAGCTCCGCCACAGTATCGGTCTCACCGTCGCATTAGGACGTGTAAAGAGATACCGATAGGAGTCAGTTGAAGTCATTTTGGGCCTAGCGTTTGGACGCTCGGGGCCCTTTTGCATTCATTCGTCCCGAAAAAAAGGCGCCGGAGGAGCTAACTCCAGCGCCTCAGTCTTTCCCGACTCAGTGAATCGGGTAAAGAGGACGAGTAAAAGGTATCACGAGTTTCTCAAACAGGGAAATAGAGGGGTTTCTCCTCAGTATTCCCACTACGGTTAAAGAGGACGAGAAGTGACCAAGAGAATTTTCGTCGTCGAGGAGCCCGAATTGTCTGCGCTTCAGCCGCATCCGATCGGCGCATTCTGCCCCTCTACGCAGACCGTCTCGGTTCGCGACGAGATCCTGACCCCGATCGTCGTGGACGACCACTGGCGCATCATCGACGGACGCGCTCGCAGGGACGAGGCCGTGCGCCTGGGCAAGGCGTGTCCCGCGCGCCACTTCGACCCGCACACTGACGGGCCGCTGACGCTGTTTGTCGCGCGTCAGGCCCGGCAACGGCTGACCGTTGCGCAAGCTCCGATCGTCGCCGCATGGCTCGCCGGACTCGCCGAGCGCAAACCCGCCTGGCTCGAACACTACGACCGCCTTTTCCTCCAGGAGCCGGGCGCGCGCGACCGCATTCTCGCCGCGCTCGGGGTCAAGCTGCGCACCTTCCAGCGCGCCGCGGGCATCCGCTACGAGCGCTTGCAGCACGCGGTATTCGATAACCGCATCTCTGCAAAAAACGCCTTCGACCTCGCGAAGGTCGAGGACCGTGCCACGCGCGAGCGCATCGTGAAAATGCACCGCGACTTGCACAAGGTCGAGATCGCAGTAGCGCTTGCGGAGCAGGAGAACAGGCAGCGGCAGATGCCGGAACTTGTTCACCTGAGCGGCACGTTCGTCCTCCCGGGTGATGACGACATGGAGGAGAAAGACCGTGAATGAACCGATGACCCTGCGCCTGACACTCGACACGCAAGCGCTCATGAAGGCGATGGAGACGTTTGCGCGTCATGTCCATGTCGGCGCACGCGGCAGGATTGCGCAGCTCGTGACCGCTGCGTGTGACGCGTACGACGACGAGCACGAAATGCGCTCGCGCAACCTGATGACGGTTCGCGGGCTGCCGTGCGACTACAGCGACTAACGCACGAAGGTGAACGCAATGCCACGCTCACGGACGGTTAAAGGCGGGTTCTTTCGCTCGCCCGATATCCAGCACACGCCGGTCGCGTGCCGCCTGCTTTTTATCTCGCTCTGGACGCAGGCCGATCGTGAAGGACGCCTCGAAGATTTGCCGTGGAAAATTCGGGACGAGGCGTTTCCTTACGATCAGGACATCACCGAACAGGACGTCGACGAGATGCTGGATATGCTCAATCTGCGCGACCTGATCCGCCGCTACGTTGTCGATGAGCAACCGCTGATCTTCATTACGAAGTGGCGCACACATCAGCACCCGCACCCGAAGGAAACGGAAAGCAAGCTGCCCGCGCCGCCCGAGTCGCCCGCAAAGGCCCGCCAGTCAAGGGCGCAACTTATGGGTGCGGGCGAGTTCGTACCCGGTAAGGACCCGGTTCTTACCCAGATGCGAACCGACCGGGCACGTACTTCTAATACTTCTGTTTCTTCTAAGCCTTCTAATACCTCTGGTACTTCTATTCCTTCTGGTACTTCTGGTACTTCTGGTACTTCTGGTACTTCCGGGATTTCCGGCGCCGGCCGGTTGCGCCTTCGGCGCTTGTCGAGTTCGTCCGAAAAAACGACGAACGTCGACGCGAAAGTGATCGCGGAAATCTTCGCGTACTGGCAAAAGACGATGAACTCGCCACGTTCAAAGCTCGACGCGAAGCGTACGAAGGCGATCTCGATCGCGCTCACGAATGGCTATACCGCGCGCGAAGTGTGCACGGCTATCCGTGGGTGCAGCCTGACGCCGCACAACATGGGCGATAACGACCGGGGCGAGAAGTTCAACGACCTCACGCTGATACTGCGCGACGCGGCCCATGTCGACCGCTTTATCGCGAACGATGCGAACCCGCCGCAGCACGGGTCGCGCACGTTAAGCGCCGAGGACCGCAGGCGCGAGCTTAGCGAGGCGAACGGTAAGGCATGGCTCGCAATGCACGGCCAGGCCGCTGAGAGCGACGCTACTGGCGACCCGAATGCCATCGACATGGAGCCGTAAGCGATGACGCCTGCCGACCGTCCGCAATTCGCCGCGATCCTCGCCCGCGCCTTCCGTACGACCCGTACGCCCATGCCAGATGCAGAAGTGCTCGACGTCTGGTGGGCGAAGCTCGCGCCGTTCCCGCTCGACGCCGTAGCAAACGCGTTTTCGAGGCACCTGGACGAAAGCGAGCACGCACCGGCTCCGGCTTCGATCCTTCGCCGCCTGCCGCGCGAGAAGGACGGCAGACCGCTCGCCGATGAAGCGTGGGCGATAGCACTGGAAGCGCGCCACGAGCGCGAAACGGTCGTCTGGACGGACGAAACCGCGCAGGCATGGCACGCGGTACGCGATCTCGTTGTCACCGACGAAATCGGCGCACGCCTGGCGTTTCGGGCTGCGTACACGCGCCTCGTTGACGATGCCGAGGCGCGCGGCGTTCCGGCGCGTTGGCGCGTATCGCTCGGGCACGATCACGAGCGACGCGTCGAGGTCGTCGACGCAGCCGTGCGCGTCGGTCGTCTCTCGCTCGCTGATGCCCGCGTCGCCGTCCCCGCGCTGCCTGCGCCCGATGCGGCCGACACTGCGCCGAGTGCTGACGCGCTACGCCATCGCGCGCAACTGCGCGACCTGATCGGCAGTATCGCCGCCGCGCACGAGATGCGTGCGCAGCAGCGCGAAGATGCTGCCGCGCGTGCGAGCGATGCGACGAACGAGCGCAAGCGCGAGATCGCACAGCAGGCCGAACGTTACGCCGTTACGCATCGCACGCGCGAACCGGGCGACGACGACGAGCCCATGCAGGGAGAGCTGCCATGAGCGAACCGGCGCAAGGCGAGCTATGCGCAGCGCACGGCTGTCCGATGATCGCGGCGATTGGCGTCGCGGGGCGCTTCTGGTGCTGCTGCCACTGGCACGAGCCCGTCGGCGCGTTCGATGCGATTACCGCCGTCCTTCACCGGCAGAAGCCGCTCGTCGATGCGGCGCTGCTCGCGCGCCGCTCGTATGCGGACTACCTCGCTATCCGCTCGACTGAGGACGCGCTTATCGAGCGTACGCATGCAGTCGGTCAGCAGTACGCGCTCAAACCCACTCGCGGTGCACGCGGTGGCGTCATCGGTCCCACGACTGAGCCGGCGCACCACTACGCGAGCGCCGAAGCCGATAACCCCTGAGGCATGACATGCGAGTTGAATTCGTGATCCATGGCGAACCTGCGAGCAAGGCAAATTCTCGCTCGATCGTCGCGCGCAGTTACCGGGACGCGACCGGCAAGGTGCGCACTCGCCCGATGTCGATCAAGTCGGACAAGGCGGGCGACTATGAGCGCGCTGCGCTGCTACAGGTGCCGCCCGCTGCGCGCGTCGAACTCACGGGACCCGTGCGCGTGACGATGCGGATTTTCTACGCGACCGAAAGGCCCGACCTCGACGAGAGCGTGATTCTCGACGCGCTGCAATCGCGGTATCGAACCGTCAGGCGCAAGGGGCGCGACGTTCGCGAGTGCTTGCGCAAAGGCGTTTTCGCGAACGATCGGCAAGTAAGGCAGAAGTTTATTTTTCACGGCATCGACCGCGCGAATCCTCGCGCAGAGATCATCGTCGAGACGTTGCAGGCGCAGCAGATCGCGCTCGCGCTTGAACCGGACTTCGACCCATTTTCGGAATGTGCATGAACGCGCAACAGCTTAACCGCCAGAGCATCGCCATGCGTCACCACCTCCAGCACGAGAACGATCGCCTGCGCGAAGCATTGCGCCTGATCGTGGAGATGAGCGAGAACACGACGAGCGCAATGTCGCTCGGTGATATCGCCCGCATTGCACGCCTTGCGCTCGTCACGACGCACGTACCGCCGAATCCGTCGCTCGCGACGGGCGAGCACAGCGGGAACGCGCCGGCCCGGCACGTGGAGGACGCGAGCACACGAGCCATCGATGCCGGTGGCCCGGATGCACGAGCGTTGTGGGAAACGATCTCTGGGGGTGCAAACCGCACTGGCGAACGCTACCGCCGGATCTTCGCGCATGGATCGGTCGCGCGTACCGGCAAGGCATGGATTGCGACATTCACCCCTCTGCGAGCTACCTGCGCGCGCATCGCGCGGCGCTGCGTTGGGCGCACGAATTCGCCAACGACCGACAGGACTAACGGCACCCATTGAAAGAAATTTTGACATTCGACAAATGTTGCCTAACATCCCCGTTAATCAGGACGCTCGCTTGCTGTCCCTGAGATTCCGAAGCCCGCGCAACGCGGGCTTTTTCATTCCCGACCTCTCCCGGATTTCCTCACCATGCGCGACTTCTACGCGGGCACCGCTACGGCCCTGCGGGATGCGCTACGCCATGCTGTCGATCGTGGCGGAGCGTGCTCGCTTGGCGTGCTGCATCAGGGCGTACCCGGTGCCGCCATCCTGACGGGCGACGAAGCGACAGCGCAGGCCGGGCGCATCCGCCGCCAGCTTGACCGCCTCGCGCCCGTTCCCCGCGCGCTGATCGTCGTCGCCCACGCGCCGCGCGATCTCGCCTGCAACTGCCGCGCGCCGTGCTGCGCGGGGCGCTATCCGAATCCCGAGTGGCGCGAAGCGCTCGACGTGGTACTCGCGCACAGCGCGCCACTGCTCGTCGGCCACGCGTCGAACATCCGCCTGCGTACCGTGCTGGTGGCGAACCTGCTGACGCGTACGCACGAGACGGCCGTCAGCGTCGCGCAGCGCTGCGGCGTTCATCGCCAGACCGTCGCGGAGCACGCCGCGATCCTCGAAGCGGCACTCATGGGCAACCGGCAGCGCGCCGGGGAACTCGACGCAGCGTTCGGACGCATCGACGCGCTACTGCGCGAGGCCGGGATCGTCATCGAGCCCGAAAACGAAGCTGCTGCCCGCGTCGCCTGACGCTCTACCGGTACCCCCGCCATGTCCACGACCATCGAACGCGCCGCGAGCGGCGAGATTGCCTGGCCTGACGACGCCGTCTGGCCGATCGGACGCATCCGCGAATCGTCGCGCAATCCGCGCACGCACTCCGACGAGCAGATCGAGCAGATCGCGGAGTCGATGCGCCGCTTCGGCTGGACTTTTCCCGTACTCGTCGACGAGTCGGGCGAGCTGATCGCCGGACACGGACGCTATCGCGCGGCGCTCCTGATCGGCTTGACTGACGCGCGCGTGATGGTCGCGCGTGGATGGAGCGACGCGAAGATTCGCGCCTATCGCATTCTCGACAACAAGCTCGCGCTCAACGGTGGCTGGGACTCCGCGCTACTGAGCGAGGAACTCGCCGCGCTCGCCAACGATTCATTTCCGATCGAGGTACTCGGCTTTTCCGATGCGGACATGGCGCGTCTGCTCGACGATACGGACCGCCTCGCGCTCGAACATGCCGCGCAGTCCGCGAGCCAGTCCGATCCGACCGACTGGCGGAACTCGTCGCCCACGAACGGTGCGAGCGCACCGGCACCAGCTAACGGCATATCGCCCGTGTATCCCGAAGGCGCGACGCTGCACGCCACTGCAGAGGCGCAGGCCGAAGCGGTGAACGCGACGGCCTCGCCCGGCGCATTGCTCGCGGTGTTTTCGTGCATGGTGACAATCGCGGATCGCCCGGCGCTGCTCGACGCGATCAATCGCGCCAAATCGCGCGGAGCGCCCGACACAGGCGCGGCGCTCGTGCTGATCGCTCGCGAGTGGTTGCAGGCGGACTGAGATGCGCAAGCAGAGCCTGAGCCACGAAGATTTTCTGAAGCTTCGCGCCGCCGCGCAGTCGATCCCGCAGGACGCGCTCGAACTGAAGATCGACCAGGCAATCGACGTGATTCGCGACGCGTGCCGGGGCCACCAGGCGGCTTTCGCGTGGTCGGGCGGGAAGGACTCGCAGGCGCTGCGCTTCGTCGCGGAGCGCGCGGGTGTGGTCGACTGCGTGCTCGGTATCTGCGATCTCGAATTCCCGGCTTTCCTTCGGTGGGTGACGGACCACATGCCGGAACACCTTCACGTCATCAACACCGGGCTCGATCTCGACTGGCTCGCCGCGCACGAATCGATGCTGTTCCCTCAGGACGCGCAAACGGCCTCAGGCTGGTTTCATCGCATCCAGCACCGTGCGCAGCAGGACTTCTGCCGCGAGCGCGACGTCGACGCGCTGCTGCTCGGCCGTCGCCGCGAAGATGGAAATTTCACGGGACGCGCGGGCGGCATCACGTACGAAAAGCGCGGCGTGACGTACATCGCGCCGCTGGCGGGCTGGTCGCACGAGGACGTATTCGCCGTTATCGACCGCTACAGCCTCCCGTTGCCGCCGTTCTATGGCTGGCCGCGCGGCTTTCGGACCGGCACGCACTGCTGGCCGGCGCGCCAGTGGTGCGAGAGCGAGGCGCACGGCTGGCGCGAGGTTCACGCAATCGATCCCGACATCGCGCCGTGGGCAGCGCAGCGCCTGACGAGCGCGCGCCGGTTTATGGCGAGTCTCTGATGTGCGGTCTGTGGGGCTACGTCGGGCGCAGGGACGAAGCGCACGCGGACGTGATTCGCGAGGTTCTGAAGCTCGCGAGCCGGCGCGGTCCTGACGCGTTCGGTGTCTGGTGCGATGGTGCGCTCTGGCGAGGCGCTGGTCGCGCATCGTTCGAGATGGTCGACATTCACGCCGCCGTGATGCTCGGCCACGCGCGACTCGCGACCGTACTCGGCACGAAGCGGCCCGAACACGGTCAGCCGGTTCAATGCGCCGATATCGTGCTCGCGCATAACGGCAGCGTCTGGAACTCGCGCGAACTGCCCGAAGCGGCGAACGTCACGACCGGATGCGATAGCGAACTGCTCGCCGCGTGTCTCGCCGCTGAGTCCGGCGCGCTCCCCGATCGTCTCGCGCGCGCACGCTCGCGCGTCGATCTCGGCGAACACTTCGCGCTCGCCGCGTATCAGGTCGCGAGCGGTGTGCTACTCGCCGCGCGCGGGCAAAGTCTCTACATGCTGGAGGACGTTTCGGGCCTGTACTGGTGCAGTGTCCGTCCCGACGAACACTGGACGGCGGTAACTCGTCCCGCGTTTCATTCCCTGTTGCGAGGATCAGAAAAATGAGTGAATCCGGCGAATCGCACGCACCCGTGAATGCGTTTTCTGCCTACGCATGGCAGCATGGCGCACTCTCGGATGCGTTCAGCGCGTGGACCGATGACGTGTCGGCAGGCGCACCCGGTACAACGCATTTCGGCTACGTGCATGACGGTGCAGTACGTCTCGAAAGCGACGGGCGCGCGTGGACCGTTCACGCGGGGCAGTACTTCTGCGTGCCGGGCCGCTTCGCGCTGCGCGCGCGTAACAGCCGCGGCGTACTCATGGAGCACGGAGGCTGGCGCGGACTGTTCATGATCGGCGGGCCGGTCGAGCACAAAGGACGACTGCGATATATCGACCGGTGCAGCGATACCACGCTGATCCAGCCGGTACGGCGTGGCGATCCCTGTCTGAACCTGCTGTACTTTCCGCCCGGCGTCGTACAGACCGCGCACACGCATCCATCGGACCGCCTCGGCCTGGTGCTATCCGGACACGGGACGTGCATCGCGCGCAATGGCGACGACGACGAGCGCATCGCGCTCGAACCCGGGATGATCTTCTGCATTCACGCCGAAGGCCGGCATTACTTCTCGACCGATCGCGGCGATGAACTGCGCGTACTCGCGTATCACCCGGACTCGGACTGCGGACCGACCGACGACGATCACGCGATGATTAACCGGACCATTGTCGACGGCGTATCAGCGCGTAACCTCGCCTCGATCCGCACCCGCGACGATGCGACGCTGGAACGCTCATGAAAGCGAAGCCCCGCAAGACACGCGACCGCCGCTTTGTCGACGAGAGCGTTTATGACGCGGCGCTCGAACGCATGCGCCACCTGTACGCGCGATTTGATCGCGTGGTGGTTTCGTTTTCGGGCGGAAAGGATTCGACCGTTGTCCTTCAGCTCGCGCTCGACGTTGCGCGCGAGCTTGGCCGTCTGCCACTCGAAGCGCACTTCTACGACGAGGAGTGCATTTCGCCCGATACCGAGGCCTATGTCGAGCGCGTCTGCGCGTGGCCCGATATTGCGCTCACGTGGTGGTGCGTGCCGATCAAGCATCGCAATGCGTGCTCGCGGCAACAGCCGTACTGGTACTGCTGGAATCCCGACGAGCGCGAAAAGTGGGTCCGTCCGCTGCCCGCTGCCGGTGTCGTCTCGATGCCTGGATTCATCAAGGGAATGATGATTCCCGACTGCTCGCAACTGCCGTTTCTCGGTAGCGCGCAGACGGTCGCCATGCTGCGCGGTATCCGTACGCAGGAATCGCTTCGACGTCTGCGCATGACGACCATGACGCAGGTCGATAACTACATTCATCAAAGTCCGAACTCGCGCAACCTCTGGCTGTGCGATCCGATCTATGACTGGACTTTCGAGGATGTATGGGTCGCGCCGTCGCGCTTTGGCTGGGACTACAACCGGCAATATGACCGCTTCGAAGCAATGGGACTGAACCACATGCAGCAGCGCGTCTGTCCGCCCTTTGGCGAGGAGCCGCTAGGACTGTTGCACACGTGGGCGATCTGCTACCCCGAACTGTGGCACCGCATGATCGCGCGCGTACCCGGCGCGGCAACCGCTGCGCGCTATGCACTCACGGACCTCTACGGCCACCACCTGAAAGCGCCGCCCGATGGGCTCACGTGGCGCGCGTGGACATGGCGCGTGCTCGATCTCTATGGCCAGCCGTGGCGCTCGCGCGTTGCGCTCTCGCTGCGTACCGCCATCGGCGAGCACCAGCGCAAGACGATGCGCCCAATCTCGGAATCAGAGCCGGACCCGTTTAGCGGCGTCTGCTGGCGCGTACTCGCGCAGATGGCGCTCAAGGGGGATTTCAAGAATCGCAAGATTGGCTCGCTCGTGCAGCAGGCGCACAAGACGCAAGACCGTTTGGGCCTCACGCTCGATGAAGTCATCGCACTGGAGCAGGACAATGACGGCACGCGCTACTAAGGCGAAAGCGACGCTACCGACACCCGACGAGATACAGGCGGCGATCGATCGCGCGCCAGTCTCGCGCGTGCAGTGGATTCACCGCGACCGCATTACTGCGAACACCTACAACCCGAATCGCGTTGCACCGCCCGAACTCGAACTGCTGATTCTCTCGATCCTCGAGGACGGTTTTACGCAACCGCTCGTGGTTCGCGCGAGCGCCGAAGGCGAGCCCGGTGAATTCGTGGTCGTGGACGGCTTTCATCGCTGGCACGTTTCCGACGAACCGCGCCTCGTCGCGCGCTATGGCGGCTTCGTCCCCGTCGTGCTGATCGAAGCCGATCCGGTCCATCGCATGATGTCCACGATTCGCCATAACCGCGCGCGCGGCACGCACGCGGTTATCCCGATGGCTGATATCGTGCGAACGATCATCGAGGCAGGTGTGAGCACCGACGAGGCCGGGCGCAGGCTCGGCATGGAAGCTGAGGAGATCGACCGGCTGACCGATCGCTCGGGCATGCCGCGACGCATTGGCGAGCGCGCAGCGAGCAACGAATTCGGACACGCCTGGGTGCCGGAATGAGCAGCGCGCCGCTCGATATCTCGCTGCGCTCGAACGTCGATGCGGTCGCGCGTCAGTTAGACGATCTCGCGTATCGGCAACTTTCCGCATCGAGACCCCGCTGATGCACATGACCAAGGCGAACAGCATCGATCTGGCGCTCGCGCTGCCCGGTGCCTACGACGCGCTCGCCTACAGCCACACGTGCTATGCCGGAAAGTTTCCTCCGTGCGGTGAATGCCATGCCTGCGTGCCGCGGGCGCATGGCTTTGATGAGGCGGGAGTCGAAGACCCCCTGATCGCGAGGGCGCAGGCATGATCGCGGTCATTCCGTGCGGCGGCTCCAAGCTGCGATATGCCGCACGTGCCGTGAATCTTTACACGGGGACGTATTTCCGCGCGAACCGGGCCTATGCGCTGTCACTCGTCCCCATCAACCGGCTGTTCATCCTCTCGGCGCGGCACGGTCTGATCCCGTCTGACCGGTGGCTCGAACCCTACGAACAGACGTTCAACCGGCCGGGACACGTGGAGCGGTCGCGTTTGCGCGAACAGGTGCGGGAGCTTGGGCTGAAACAGGAGGAAGCCATCATACTCGGCGGCAGGCTGTACCACGATGCGATCCGTGGGCTGTTTGCACGCGAGCGCTTTGTTGTAGATCAGATCATTCCGCGTCTGCCCGGCGCGGGAATCGGGTATCAGATACAGTGGCTCAAGGCGCACAGGGGGCAGTTGCCATGACCGCGTCAGAGCGCATCATCGAATGGCTGCGCGAGGCCGGTGTGTCGTTCAAGGCGAACGACAGTATCTCGGCGTACCTGGTGGCCGGCGAAGTCGATTCGATTCAGGACGAAGCCGAAATGCATGTGCGGGCGCTGCTCGAATCGTTCGTGATCGAGCCGGACACAACACCATCGACATCGCGCATCGCGTCGCGAAAATGTACGTGCGCGAGGTGTTCGCCGGTCGCTATGAGCCACGCCCGAACCTGACCGATTTCCCCAACGTGCGCCGGCTCGATGAGCTGTACACGGTCGGACCGATCAGCGTGCGCTCGATGTGCTCGCATCACCTGTGCAGCGTCACGGGTCACGCGTGGATCGGTGTCATACCCGGTGAGCGCGTGATCGGCCTGTCCAAGTTTAACCGCATCACCGAATGGGTGATGGCACGCCCACAGATTCAGGAGAAGCAGTCATGCAGCTTGCCGATGAGATCGAAACATTGATCATGCCACAGGGACTCGGCGTGGTGATCCGCGCCACGCACTCCTGTATGACTGCGCGCGGTGTGCGCGAACACGACACTACCATGACGACCAGTGTCATGCGCGGGCTGCTGCGTGAGAAGCCGGACCCGCGCGACGAATTCATGCGTCTCGTGCGCGGACAGGAGTTCTGACGATGATCCGAGTGACGCGATATCACGATATTTCCTGCGGTCACCGCGTGGTGGGCCACGAGGGCAAGTGCGCCAACCTGCACGGCCACAACTACCGCGTCCACTTCACGTGCGAAGCCGCGGCAGTCGATGCACTGGGGCGTGTAATCGATTTCAGCGTAATCAAGCAACGGTTGTGCATGTGGCTGGAAGACCAGTGGGATCATCGCATGCTGATGTGGGCCGACGATCTGCTCCATGTTTACCTGCGGGAGATCGATAGAACCGTCGTTAAGGTGCCGTTCAATCCTACCGCCGAGAACATGGCCGAATACCTCGTTACCGTGGTGGGTCCGGAGGCGCTGGAAGGGACGGGCGTGCGGCTCGTTGAAGTCACCGTGGAGGAGACGCGCAAGTGCAGCGCAACCTACAGCTTGTGAGCACGGAGTCGGCCGCGTATCCCGTCAACGAGACGTTTGAATCGTTGCAGGGCGAAGGCAGCTTTACCGGCACGCCCGCCGTATTGATCCGCCTGCAAGGCTGCGATGTGGGCTGTCCGTGGTGCGACACCAAGCAAACATGGCGGCGCGACATGGACGACATGGTGAGCATCGATGTGATCAGCGCCAAGACCGACACACCGGTTCAGACGTGGGCGTGGTTCGATCTGCCGACGCTCGGGCGCATCGTGGGCAGCGCGAACGCGCGTCACGTGGTGATCAGCGGCGGCGAACCGTGCGCGTTCGATCTGCGGCCACTGATTGCGCTGCTCCAAGCACAGGCATGTCGGGTGCAGGTCGAAACCTCAGGCACCTATGAGCCACAGATCACGCCCACCACATTTCTGACGGTCAGCCCGAAGTTCAATATGCCGGGTGGGCGGCTAGTGCTACCCGATGCGCTGATGCGCGCCGATGAATTGAAGTATCCGGTCGGCAAGCCGAGCGATATCGAGCGGGTGCTATACCGGCTCGAACCGATCCACCGCGAGAAGGGCACACCGATCTGGCTACAGCCGTTGAGCCAGTCAAGCACGGCGACCGCGCTGTGTATCGCGGCGGCGCAACGCTACGACTGGAGGGTTTCGTTACAGACGCACCGCTTCATCGGCATCCGTTAGAGGGCTGCGGCCGTGCTCGGGATTTCATTCAAGGCGAAGGTGGACGCGGTATCGCTGAAGCTCGACAACCTTGCGCGCCGGCAGCTTCCGTTCGCCGAATCGCGCACGGTGACCGAACTGGCGAAGCTCGCGGCACAGGCGGAAAAGAAGACAATTCCCGAGGTGTTCGAATCACCGACGCCATTCACGGTCAACTCCGTGGCGGTTCAGGGTGCGAAGCGGGGTTTGCCGATTGCGCGCGTCTATGTGCGCGCCGCGGCGGCGCAATACCTCGCGCCGTATGAGTACGGCGGCGTTCAGTTTCTCGGCCAGAAGCCCGCTGATCTCGTCCCGGTCGGTGCAGCGGTCAACCAGTACGGCAATTTGCCGCGTGGACTGATCCGCAGGTATCTCAACCGGCCCGACGTCTTTATCGGCGCGGTGCGGACCAAGGGCGGCGAACTCTACGGCGTCTGGCAGCGCGCCGCGACGTCGCAGCCGGGAAAGATCCGACGCGCACCCAGGGGACTCGCGCCGAACACGACTGGCAAGCTCAAGCTGCTGGTCGCGTTCCATGCGCCGGTCGAGACGAAAAAGCGCCTGGAGTTCAGCGCGCGCGGGCAGTCTGTTGTGCTCGCGAACTTCGACCGCGTGTTCGGCAGGGAGCTTGGGAAGGCGATAGCGACCGCACGCTGATGCGCGGCGCTCGCCCGGCTACGGCACGCTCTCAGCGCGGCGTGACCGTCAGTTTCAGGGCCAGATGTTCCAGAGCTTCCATCAATTGCGCGAGCAGGGGATTCTCGAACTGCACGAGCGCGGGATACGGGAACGTCGCGTTCGCTTCGGGATCGAGTTCTGTTAGCGGAATGCGAAGATCACGAGCGTGGTCAAAAACTACGCTCGCTGCTGTGACCGCGTCGCCAGCATCGAGCGCGAGATTGATCAGCGCAGCCCTGCCTTCGAGTGTTTCGGGCGTATGGCTGAAAGTGTCAATGATTGCGGCTGCCATCTCATCGTGGGTAAGGTCGTTATTCATTGTGTGTTCCTGGGTGGCGACCTACATGGTATCGGCAGGGGCACCAAAAACTTGAGACTTCTCGCGAGCGCGCGGCTGTGGGCGTGCAATTGACGAAGGCGACAGCGACTGACCCACACACTAAAAGAGGTCGCGCCGCCGTCAGTTGCCGCGAGTGTAGGGCACGATATCTAACTGATAGTGGTTGCGATCCAATCGGGCTTCAAACAGGTCGACCCTTGAGGGGCGTTGCCTCAGTAGATCGACGGCGCGGTCACGATCCTCCTGCAGCATCTTGTATCCAAAGATTACCCCGCTGAGCAATTCAGGCGGGTAATCGCGAAGGCGCTGAGGGTTCTCTCCGAGGTGTGCATCAACGTAGCGCCACTCGTGTTCGTACTCCCAGCGTTTGTACTTCGTTAGGAATATTTTTTCGAACTGCCTTTCATTGTCCGAATCGTCGAAGAATTCGACTGCGGGATAGTTTTCGCTGTATGTCACAGGCTCGACTCCTGCGAGGAAGCCGTCAGTTCGAAACTTGAGACACATACCGGTATGTCTGTCGCCATAGTGATAGAACATCACGGGATCGTTTGGCCGTTCCGACAGGCAAAGAACGCCAATGCTCTGGATAGCGCCTGTGAGTGCGAGGTCAGCATCCATTTCGAAGTTAGCGTCGACGTCTTGCCTTGTTTGCGAATATTCCACTATCAGGTTTCTGAGTTCATCGCCTTCTGCGTGTGGATGATCGCGTTTGACCATGCGACAGATCGTGACCCGGCGGAACCGCTCGCGTGCCTCGGGCGTGCCTCCGGTGAATCTGAATTTGGGCTTGCAATCCATCGGGTCGTTGAACGTTGATGGCGCGGCGAGCCACAACTGTGGCGTCGTAAGAAGCGCATCAAGTTGCCGTTGTTTTTCCTGCCGTCGCTCTTCCAGCGTGTCTGCCGGTGGGCGCAGCGGGGTGTACTTGTACAGATATTCCGGGGCGGGAGCTTTTCGCCGCGCCTGGTAAATTGGCTTCGTTTTGCGCTTGGCGCGCTGCCTCTGTCTCATTGATCCACCTTCTCGGCATGAATGGCGGGTGACGTCGGATCGATAGTAGCACCGCGAAGCGGTCATACCGCACTCGAGGGGCGGGTCCTTCCCCGCCTCCTGCAGACGCGGGCAATTGCGCGTCGCGTTTTTTCTCTAGCTCCAACGTCTGAAAGGTCTGTGCATTCCCTGCTGTGGAGACGTCATGCCCGACGACACGATATCGATCCGCGAGTTCGCGCGACGTGAGGGAGTGTCGGACACGCTCGTACACCAGGCGCTGAAAAAGGGAAAGCTCTCGCGCGAGCCAGACGGGCGGATGAATCCCGCGCTCGTCGGCTCCGGCTGGCACAAGGAGGAGTCGAGCGCAAAGCGCTTTGCAGAGGCTGCAAAGAATGACGAAGAACTCGCGACGGGCGCCGGCCCGGTGCGTGGCGTGTCCTATGGCGAGGCGCTGAGACTGAAAGAGAACTGGCTGGCGCTGCTGCGCCGGCTCGATTACGAGCACAAGGCGGGCTCACTCGTCGAGGTCGCGACCGCGCAGCGCGTCGTGTTCGATCTGTGCCGCGAGCAGCGCGACGCGTGGCTCGCATTCCCGTCGAAGGTTGCGCCGTTCCTCGCGGTTGAGTTCGGTATTGCAGACCTCGAACGGCTGACCGCTTCCCTGGCTGCCCATGTCCACAATCAGCTTGCCGATCTCGGAGAGCCCCACGCGCGCTTCGACGGCGAACAGCTATGAACAGATCGCGCAGGCCGGTCGCCGCGGTTGGACGCCGCCGCCGCGCCTGTCGCTGCCCGATTGGGCCGATCGTTACAGGAAGCTCGCGCGAGCCGCAGGCAGTCTGACGGGACAGTGGCGTACGACGACCGTCGAGATCGCGCGCGGGCCGATGCTGGCCGTTACCGAGCCCGGGGTCCATACGATCACGGTGATGGTCTGCACGCAGCTTCTGAAAACCGCGCTGCTCGAAAACATCTTCGGCTACCTCGCGCAGCTTGACCCGTGCCCGATCCTGCTCCTTCAGCCGAAGGACGAAGCGGCCGAGCAGTTCAGCAAGGAACGACTCTCACCGCTCATTCGGGCGACGCCAGTACTGCGCGAACTGATCGGACCGCTGCGCACACGCATCGCGAGCGACACGCTGCTCTTCAAGGCATTCCCGGGCGGGTTCCTCGCGCTCGCGGGTGCGGGTAGCCCCGATAACCTCGCGCGCCGCCCGATCCGCGTGGTGCTCGCGGACGAGATCGACAAGTACCCGGTAACGCGCGAGGGCGATCCGATCACGCTCGCGGAGGAGCGCACGGCGACGTTTGCCGAGTGGCTGAGCGTACGCGCGTGCTCGCCGACGATCTCGGAGGAAAGCCGCATCGAGGACAGCTACCTCGCGTCCGACCAGCGCCGCGCGTCGGTCGAGTGTCCGCACTGCGGGCACCGCATGTTTCCGGACTTTTTTAAACACGTCGAGTGGGACAAGACGCGCAGCGAGACGGGCGCGATCTCGGCGCACGAGACCGATACCGCGCGCCTGTACTGCGAAGCGTGCGGCACGGCGTGGTCCGAAGCGGACCGGTTGAAAGCGCTCCAATCCGTACGCTGGCACCAGACAAGACCGTTCGTCTGCTGCGGCGGGCGGCATGTCCCGCTCGACGACTACGAACGCGCGTGGCGCGAGCACGACGGCGCGGGCGCAGTCGAGACAGTGTGGGACTGGTGGGAGGACGTCGCGAACCGGCGCTATGCGGTATGGCGCGCGAAGTGCCCGAAGTGCGGCGAGTGGCGCGTCGATAACCGTCACGCCGGCTTTCAGGCGTCGAAGCTTTTCAGCCCGTGGACGCGCGACCGTCCGCCCGCGATCGCTGAGAAGTGGATCGCCGCGCAGGGCGACGAGGAAAAGCTGCAAGCCTGGTGGAATACGCAGATGGGGCTCCCCTATCGGGCGCATACCGGCCGGCGCGTGCAGAACGAGCTACTAGCCGCGCGTGGGGAGGTATGGGCCGCAGAAGTCCCCGATGGCGTCGCCGTGCTCACGGTCGGCGTTGACGTGCAGGACTACCGCGTTGAGCTCGAAGTCGTCGGCTGGGGACGCAATGAGGAATCGTGGTCGATCGAGTATCAGGTTATCGAAGGCGAGTTCTCTGACGCGACCACGCAGGCGGCAGTCGACGAGTACTTGCGGCGCACGTGGTCGCGCGCTGATGGTCGACCATTCGAGATCATGGCCGCGTGTATCGACTCAGGCGGGCACCACACACAAAGCGTCTATGAGTTCTCGAAGGCCCGCATTGGCCGGCGAATCTGGGCGATCAAGGGCGAGAGCGCGCGCGGTGGCGAGCGTAACCCCGTCTGGCCCGCGAAGCGCCCGACCTCGCGCTCGAAAAAGACGTATCGGCCCATGATTCTCGGCGTGAACGCGGCGAAGGACACGATTCGCCTGCGTCTGCTCCTCGAAGCGGCGGGACCGGGTTACATGCACTTTCCCGCTGATCGCGACATTGGTTACTACGCGCAACTGACCGCCGAGCGGATCGTCGTGAAAGAGATGGGCGGCAAGCGCTATCGCGTCTGGGAGTTGCCACGCGGGCGCGCGAATGAGGCGCTCGACTGTCGCGTCTATGCCTATGGGGCGCTGTGCGGACTGCTGCACTTCGGCCTGCAACTGAACCGTCGCGCGGACGCGGTAAGCGCGCCGCTCGCGCCCGTTGAACTCGCAGAACTACCCGCTATTGCAAACGTACCGGCAGCGCGACCCGCGCCGCCCCGATCGTTCATCAACCGACTGGCGTAACTCATGGCTACCTGTGATTGCACGAGCATTCTCGACGGTGTGCCGCTCGCCGCATTGCAAGCGCAACTCGCCTCGATGCAGGCGGCGTATCTCGCGCTGATTGCGGGCACGAAGCCCGAAGGCGCCTCCTATACGCAGGCCGATGGAAGCCGCTCGATTACCTTCACGCGCGCATCGATTCCCGATCTCGTGCAGGGCATTCTCGCCGTGCAGAAGCAGATCGCTGCGCTGAGCGGCTACTGCTGCAATCGCCGCCCGCCGATCGCGCCTTTTTTCTGAGTTCCTGTCATGGGTCTGATCGTCGACGAGAGCGGCAAGCCGCTTGATACGGGCGCGCTCGTGCCGGCGCGCGGTAGTGGGCCCGCACGCGCGCAGGAAGGTGGTCCCGGCTGGCCGTCGAGTGCCGCGCTCGGCGTCGGCACGCAGTACCAGTTCCCGTATCAGGCTGCGGACTGGATGAGCCAGGCATTCGGAAACTGGCTCCCGTGGATACGTTCGCCCGATTCGGAGATCAACCTTTTTCGCGACCGCATGGTCGCGCGCTCGCGAGACCTCTCGCGCAATGACGGATGGATTAACGGTGCAGTCAACCGGATTCTCGACAATACGATCGGCACGAATCTCCAACTCTCCGCGAATCCTGACTACCGCGCGCTCGCGCTGCGCTTCGGTATCGCCGCATTCGATGCGAATTGGGCGGACGACTTCCGCCGCACTGCCGAAGCACTCTGGCGTGGCTACGCAGAGAACGCGGGGCGCTTCAATGACGTAGCGCGACAACTGACGATCGGCCAGCAGTTCCGCCTCGCGATGCGTCACAAGCTGATCGACGGCGAAGGACTCGGCCTTACGTTCTGGCTTCCCGATCAGGTCGGTTATGGCGCGGCCGACTATGCGACCGCGCTTCTGCTCGTCGACCCCGATCGTCTGTGCAATCCGTATCAGATGATCGATTCGAGCAACCTGCGCGGCGGCGTCGAGATCGACGATAACGGCGCGCCCGTTGCTTATCACATCCGCCGCGCCGAGCCGAACGACTGGTATCTCGCGATCGAGGCGAACACGTGGGAGCGCATCGAGCGGTACGACGAGGACGGGTGGCAACGCGTCATTCACGACTTCGACCGCGATCGCGCGGGACAGCATCGCGGCCTCGGCGTATTCATGCCGGTACTCGCGCACGCGAAGATGCTCGCGCGTTACTACGAGGTCGAATTGCAGGCCGCGGCCATCGGCTCGATCTTCGGTACCTACGTCACGAGCCCGTACGATCCGGCACTGGTGCAGGACGCGCTCGGCGCAGGCGAAGGCGAGGAGCTTCCGCTTTACCAGTCGCTGCGTGCGCAGTGGGCAAACGAGCGGCCCGCGTATCTGAACGGCGCGCGCATTCCGACGCTCGCGCCGGGTGAATCACTCGAAAACGTCTCGGCCACGCATCCGCATAGCAATTTCGAGATGTTCACGCACGAGATGCAGCGCGTATTCGCTGCAACGCTCGGCCTCTCTGCTGAACAGGTCACGCAGGACTGGAGCAAGACGAATTACAGCAGCGCGCGCGCAGCGCTCCTCGAGGCCTGGAAAACATTGCAGCGGCGGCGCGACGAGTTCTGCCTGAACTTTGCCACGCCGTTTTATACGTCGTGGCTGTGGGAAGCAATGGATCGGGGCGAACTCCCGCTACCTGACGGCGCGCCGCCATTCATCGAGGCGCGATCGGCCTATTCGCGCTGCTCGTGGATGGGTGTCGCGCGCGGGTGGATCGATCCGACCAAGGAAAAGGCCGGCGCAGTCATGGGTATGGACGCGGCACTCTCGACCCTCAAACGGGAATGCGCCGAACAGGGTCTGGATTACGAGGAAGTACTGCATCAGCGCGCGACAGAAATCCGCCTCATGAATGAACTGGGGCTGACGCTGCCCGACTGGGCGGGAGACGTCGCCGCCGCTGAGGCGGGCCGGGTTCCTGAAGCGCCGCAACCGCAATGAGGGATGCGCCATGAAACCCGATTACCCGCATCTGGCGCAGCGGCTGTTTAACGTCCCGCTCGCCATCACGCCGAGCAAGATCGAAATTGTGATGGCGGCGATCGCGGACCGCTTCGGCCTCGCGCGACTCTTTCGCGCCGATGGCAATGTCGTGATGTTCGCGGACGGTGTTGATGTGGGCGAGCCCGCGCAGGAGCGGCCCTATCAGGTTATCGAGGGTATCGCAGTCATTCCCGTGCAGGGCACGCTCGTCGCGAAGCTCGGCACGTTGCACCCGTATTCCGGCATGACCGGTTATGACGGTATCCGCGCGAACTTCTCGATGGCGCTCGCCGATGACGAGGTGCGCGCTATTGCGCTCGATATCGACAGCCCCGGCGGCGAGGTCGCCGGATGCTTCGATCTTGCCGACGCGATCCACGCCGCGCGCGGGACGAAGCCCATCTGGGCAATTCTGAGTGAGTGCGCATTCTCTGCTGCCTACGGGCTCGCCTCAGCGTGCGACGTGATTACCGTTCCGCGCACTGGTGGGACTGGCAGCGTCGGCGTCGTCGTCGCGCACGTCGACTTTTCACGGGCGCTCGCGGAGGCGGGCATCACCGTCACGCTCATTACCTCAGGCGCGCGCAAGGCAGACGGGAACGAATTCGAGCCGCTTGCGGACGAGGTACGCGCGCGCATTCAGGCGGACGTCGATAGCGTCGCGGACCTGTTCATCTCGACAGTCGCGCGCAATCGCGGCCTCTCCGTCGCGAAGGTCGGCGCGACGCAGGCCGGGACGTTTCTCGGTTCAGCGGGTGTCGATATCGGCTTTGCCGACGCAGTGCAAGCCCCGGATGAAGCGCTCTTGGCGCTCTGGTCAACGTTGCAGCAAAAGTCGGGAGGTTCGAAATGGGTATCGCAATGAAAGGCATGCAGATGGGCATGCAAAAGGCGCTCTCGTTCGCGCATCTGTCGGGCATCGGTGCTCGCGCCAGTGCGCAGGACGACGAGAAAGAAAAGGACAGGGACGGAGACGCGCGAGCCGAGGACGACGATAAGGACCCGGGCGAGCGCGACCGCGAGGACAACAACACGGGTACCCGCAAGAGTCGCAAGGCCAAGTCGCGCGCTCAGGGCGACGAGGATGACGAAGGCGCACGCGCTCAGGGCGACGAGGACGACGAGGAAAGCGACGACGGCGACGACGACGCAGACCCCGACGACGATAGCGGCAAGGGCAAGCGCGGCAAGGGCAAGGCGAAAAGCAAACGCGCCGAGGGCGATACCGGCGAGGACGAGGAAGCCGAGGACGACGAGGACGACGACAAGGAGATGCGTGGGCAGTCGGCGCTCGCGCTGGCCCGTCGACGCGAGCAGGCGCGCTGCGCTGCGATCTTCGCGACGCGCGCAGCGGCGCGCAACCCGGTCCTCGCTGCGCAACTCGCTTTCAAGACGCGTCTGCCGCGTGGCGAGGCAATCGCGATGCTCGAAGCCGCGCCCGCGCCTGCCGCATCGGGCACGCCGAATCGCGTCGCGCGCAATCCGAGTATTGGCCCTGGGGGTAGTGCCGAACTGACGCACCACCAGGCAATCGCGACGAGCTGGGACCGCGCCTTTGCCAAGGCGAATCCGATGCGTGCCCGTCAAGCCTGATTTCCTCACCCCTCAAGGAGATACGAACATGGGCGCTCCAACTGTACCGCCGCTCAACGAGCAATGGCACGACGGCGGCTTTATCGTTTCCGAAGCGAACGGCCACCAGTCACGCGATCAGGTGACGCTGACCGGCGGCGTGCTCGTGCTCGCCGGTACGGTACTCGGCAAGGTCACGGCGTCGGGCTCTCTCGCGCCGCTCAATCCGGCCGGCTCCGATGGCTCGCAGACTGCGGCGGCGATCCTCTACGGCACGCGCGACGCAACACAAGGCGACCGGCAGGCGACGGTGATTGACCGCAACGCGGAAGTCAACGCTTCCGAGTTGATCTGGCCATCGGGTGCCACGCCCGCGCAGATTACGACCGCTACGCAACAGCTTCTGGCAGTCGGCATCATCCTCCGCTAGTTGCTCGCGCAACGAGCGCTTTATTCACTGCTTGCCACTTCACGAAGGCCGCTCCGGTTTATTCCGGCGCGGCCTTTCTTTTTTCGGGGAGCCCGATCATGGCTGGCGAAATTCTCGACGTATTCCACCAGGACCCGTTTACGGCCATCGCGCTCACGGATGCCGTGCAGCGCAATCCGTTCCAGCCGGTCGGACTTGGTGCCCTCAATGTTTTCGAACCGAACCCGATCCGCACGAAGGCGCTCGCTGTCGAGCAACGTCAGGGCAAGCTCGCGCTGATCCCGTTCTCTGAGCGCGGCGCGGAAGGCACGCAGCGCACGACCGAAAAGCGCCAGATGCGCTACTTCGACGTACCTCGCCTCATGCACGACGATACGGTGTATGCGGAGGAAGTCGAAGGCATCCGCGAGTTCGGTACCGAAAGCGTGCTCATGCAGGTAGAGACCGAAGTCGCGCGGCGTCTGTCCGGTCCTACGGGCCTGCTCGCGAGTGTCGAGTACACGAAAGAGTACTTGCGTCTCGCGGCACTGCAGGGGCTCGTGCTCAATCCGAAAGATGGGAGTGTGTATTACAACTGGTTCACGCAGTTCGGCATCGCGCAGCCTGCCGTGATTCCGTTCAATCTCGCGGCAGGAACGGCGAATACGCTACGCCCGATCTGTAACGGACTGGTGCGCTCGATGGCGCGCAAGGCGCAGGGTGCATTCACGGCGACGACGCGCGTGTACGGGCTGTGCGGCGATGCGTTCTATGACGCGTTCGTCAATCACCCTGACGTTATCCGCACCTTCGTCAACTGGTCCGATGCGCGCGCGCTGCGCGATAACTCGCAGGGCGCGGCGTTCGAGGCGTTCGATTTTGCGGGCATCACGTGGTTCAACTATCGCGGCTCGGATGACAACTCGACGATCAAGGTACCGGACGAGAACGTGCAGTTTTTCCCGGTCGGCGCGCCGGGCGTTTTCCGCGAAGCGATGGCACCGGGCGAAACGGTCGATTGGGTCAATACGCCGGGACGTCCCGTGTATGTGCTCCCGATCTTCGATCTTCTGCGCCGCATGTGGTGGAAGATGGAAACGTACTCCTATCCGCTCTTTATCTGCACACGGCCTGAGGTCCTGTTTCAGGGGACCGGACTCGCGTCTGCCGCTGCGGGTGAGGCGGCGCGCGATGCCAATCTCGCGAATATCGAGAAAGGCAGCGCCGACAAGGGCGACGACAAGGCCGACAAGGGCGGCAAGTCGACGCACGGCAAGGCATAGCCGTGATCGATTGGGACCCACTGCTGCTCGCGCCGGTCGAGAGCGTTTTCGGGCAGAGCGCGACGTATAGCTCCGCTGACGGGTCGGTCGTGGCGGCGCTGAACGGCGTGTTCGATGAGGCGGTGACAGACGTCGATGTAATGGAAGGCGTACCCGTAACAACGAAGCGCCCCTGTTACGGCTTTCGTGTCTCGCAGCTACCCGTCACCGCGCAGCAGGGCGACTCGCTATTCATTCCCGCTGCACCCGGTGCGCCGCTCGCTGATACCACCTATGTCGTGCGCGAGGTACGCGTCGACGGGCACGGCTGGTGTCTGCTCCTGCTCAATCTCGCGTCCTGAGCCTCGACGCGTTCTGTCTGTCTCCCCGTCATGAAAGCGAAGCGCACGGCGATCGTCGTGCTGCCAATGCTGGTGCGCAGGCGGCTGCGGCTCGCAGCTCTGGGCGCGCTCAACGGCGCGGCGCTCACCGATCGCGGTACGCCCGTCACGGTGCAGTCGCCGGGCGATTGGGCCGTGCCCGCGGCTGTGCTGCCGGTCGTTATCGTGCGGACCTCGCACGAGGGCAAGGAGTCGGAGGGGCGCGGCATGCCCCGCTTCACGACGACATGCACGCTCGAAGTCAAAGCGACCGTCGAGGCGTCGAGCGCGCAAGAGGCGCAGGACGCGATCGAGGCGCTGTGGTTCAGCGTCGAGCAGGCGCTATTCACGGACTATTCGCTCGTCGGAATGCTCCAGCAGTTCGAGGCCGTCGAAAGCGCTCTGGAGATTCGCGCGGACGGTGCGCGGCACCTCGCCGGGATAGCCGCGTCATTCCGCTGCGAGTGCTTCGAATCGTTCGATCCGACTGAGGCCGTGCCCGCGCCCGGTGCGTGGCCGGTCGATCCGCCGCCGCCAGCACCACTCGATCAGGTCGCCATTCACGTCGACACGATCGCGCCCGCCGACAAGACGGGCACGTATCCCAATCCGCCATTTCCCGACGCCGTTACGCCCGCGCCACGCACGCAGGGACCGGACGGACGCGACGAGGGAACGCTCGTCATCAACCCGCAAGACCCGGCCCGTCGATAGCCGGAAGGACTCCCGCCATGCAAACGCTACGCATCCGCCCGGTTGCGGGCCGCGTCGTGCGCGATCCCGCGTTGCACGACCTCATTACCGAGCCTCGCACGGTCGTCGCGACGAGCTTCTGGCGTCGCCGCATCCGTGACGGCGATGTCGCACTCGACGACTCCCCGCCATCGGCACCTGTAGCCGCCTCGCAGGCCGCAGGGGCATCCGCGCATGCAGGCAGTGCCGCGAAAGCCGCCGCGAGTACGAAGCGCACGACTGAGGGAGACCCGCAATGATCCCGTTCAAGCAGATTCCCGCGAATATCCGCGTCCCGCTCTTTTACGCGGAGGTCGATAACAGCTATGCGAACACGGCGCAGACGACGCAGCGCGCGCTCGTGATTGCACAGATTACGGCGCAAGGTACGGCGACGCCGAACGTGCCGGCCATCAGCCAGGGCAGCGACGACGCAATCGCCGCAGGCGGACAGGGCTCGATGCTCGCGCTGATGCTCGCGATGTATCGCGTCAACGATGCCTTTGGCGAGGTCTGGTATCTCCCGCTCGCGGACGCTCCGAGTGCACTCGCCGCAACAGGCCAGGTTGATATCACGGCGGCTCCGACCGCAGCCGGCACGCTCTACCTCTACATGGCTGGGGTCCGAATCGCGCAGCCGGTACAGCCTACGCAGACCGTCTCGGATATCGCGGCCGCGCTCGTCGCGACGATCGGCGTAACGCCGGGGTTGCCAGTCACGGCAACCGTCGGAACGGGCGGCATCGTTTCGCTGACTGCGAGAAACAAGGGGCCGTGCGGGAACGATATCGACCTGCGTGTGAACTACCGGGGCACGCCGGCCGGTGAAGTCCTGCCGACCGGCCTGACGGTCACGATCATGCCGATGTCGGGCGGCGCGACCGCGCCCGATCTGAGCGCAGCACTCGACGCGCTCGGCGACGAGTCCTATGACTTCATCATCAGCCCGTATAGCGATCCGATCTCGCTCGATGCGCTCAAGACCTTCATGGATGACGCGAACGGGCGCTGGTCGTGGCAACAGATGCTCTACGGGCACGTGTTCGCGTCGGCGCGTGGCACGCTCGGCGAACTCGTCGCGATCGGTACCGCGCGCAACGATCCGCACGCGTCGATCATGGGCGCGAACGATAGCCCCACGCCGTCATGGCTCTGGGCGACAGCGCTCGCGGCATCGTCAGCGGTCAGCCTGCGCGCTGATCCGGCGACGCCCGTGCAGACGCTACCGCTTACCGGCGTGCTACCGCCGCCCGTGCAGTCCCGCTTCACGCTCTCGGAGCGCAATTCGCTCCTCTATGACGGTATCGCCACTTTCACAGTGGCCGATGACGGAACGGTCGCGATTGAAAACCTGATTACCACCTATCAGGAAAACGCCTACGGTCAGCCCGACGACAGCTACCTCGAAGTCGAAACGCTGTTCACGCTCGCGGCGCTGCTGCGGCACCTGCGAATCATCGTCACGAGCCGCTACGGGCGCGTAAAGCTCGCGGACGACGGGACACGCTTCGCGGCGGGCTCGAACATCGTCACGCCGAACATCGTCCGCGCTGACCTGATTGCGGCGTATCAGGAGGACGAAGCGAACGGGCTTGTGCAGGACAGCACCGTCTTTGCCGATGCGCTGATCGTCGAGCGCAATTCCGGCAACCCGAACCGTCTCGATGTTCTCTGGCCCGGCATCCTGATCGATCAGTTGCGGATTTTCGCGCTGCTCGCTCAGTTCCGCCTGACCGCATCCTAATTGGAGGTGTGCGATGGCAGACAACACGAACCGCCTTGCCGGGATCGCGTACATCGCCGTGAACGGCCAGAGCTACATGCTCGCGGCCGAACTGTCCTACTCGCCGGGCGTCGTCGAGCGCGAGTCACTTATCGGACAGGACACGGTGCACGGTTACGCGGAAAAGCCGCGCGCGCCGTTCATCTCGGGTAGCTTCCGCGATGCAGGCACGCTGACCGTCGCGGACTTTAATGCGATGACCAATGTAACAGTCACGTGCGAACTCGCGAACGGCAAGACCGTCATTGGTCGCAATATGTGGACCGTCGAGGCGCAGGAAGTCAAGACCCCTGAAGCAACGTTCGAAGTGAAGTTCGAGGGCTTCAGTGGTTCGGTGACTGAGCAGTAAGGGGGCACGCATGACTGAAAAAATAACGCTCCTCGCGCCCGTCGACGGCATTACTGAAATTGCCCTGCGCGAGCCGACCGTCGACGAGATCGCCAAAGTCACCGACGACGAAAAAAAGTTCGGCGCAGTCCGCGCCATGAAAAATCTGATCGCGGTCATGGCAGGCGTTGACGTCTCGGTCGTCGGCAAGATGGGCGCGCGCGACTTCAATGCGTGCAACAAGTACCTTTCCGCTTTTTTCGAGTAGTCCCGCCGAACCTGCGCGACGTGATAGCCGAAGTGACATGGTTCTATCACTGGGGACCGCGCGACGCGGGCGCGCTGACGTGGACAGAGCTGCGCGAGTGGTTCGAGCAGGCGCAACGCATCGCCAACATGCAGACGCAGCGGGGTTAGACCGTGGCCGCTAAATCCATCTCGTTCACCATTACGGCAGTCGACAAGGCGACGGCGACCGTCGATCGCGTGAATCGCACCATCGCGAAGATGACGAGCCCGTACTCGAAGCTCGCCCGCAGTGCGCAGCGTTTCGCCAAGGCGTCGGGACTCGATCGCGTTTCGAAGGACCTCGCGAACGTCGCAAAGAATGCGGAAAAAGCGGCAGGCAGCATCATGAAAATGGGCGCGCCGCTGCTCGCGATCGTCGGCGGCGGGACAATCGCCGGTCTCGCGGAGATGGTCACGCAGTGGGAGCGTATGGGCGCAAAGACGGAACGCACTGCGCGTCTGCTCGGCATTACTGCGGGCGAGCTTACGCAGATGCGCGGAGCCGCGAACCTGATGGGTGTCTCGTCGGAGTCGGTAACGGCGGGCTTCCAGTCATTGCAGGACACGTTGCAGGACGCGCGCTGGGGTCGCAATCAGGCCGCGTTCGCGACGCTGACCGCGTTGGGCGTGAAGCTCAAACAGACGAAGGCCGGAACGATCGACACGCAGGCTGCAATGTACGACCTCGCGGACGTATTCCAGCGCATCCAGAAGCGCGACCCCGCAGCGGCGCGCAACCTCGCGCGCAATCTCGGCGTCGAGCAGCTTCTGCCCATGCTCGTGCAGGGCCGACAGGCAATCCAGCGCCACGAAGCCGAAGCGCGACGCCTGCGCGGCGACTTCACGCCCGATATGGCCGATCGTGCGCTCGCGTTCACGCAATCGATCTCCAGCATGGGCCTCGCGCTCGACGGCCTGAAGGCCTCGATCAGCGATCGCCTCGCGCCGGTATTCGGACCCGTGATTGCCCGCTTTACCGAGTGGATCGCGGCGAACCGCGACATGATCGCGCAGAACGTCGGGGCGATGATCTCGAACGTCGCAGACGCCGTTGCGAAGCTCGTGCAGGGTATCGACTGGCCGACCTTTCTCAAGGCGCTTGGCGAGTCGATCAAGGGCATGGCGGTATTCGCAGCCGAAGTCGTTAAGGCCGTCAACGCGCTCGGCGGATTCAAGACCATTGCGACGGCCGTCGCCGTCTATATGGCGGGCTCGTTCCTGACGAGCGTCGTGTCGAGCATCGGGACGATCAGCACCGTACTGCGTGCGCTCAGTGCGTTGATGTGGGCGAATCCGGTCCTCGCCACGCTCGGCGCGATCTCGCTCGCCATCTATGAGATCGTCACGCACTTCGAAGATCTCAAGCGCACTTTCAAGGAGATTCCGGCCTTCTTCACCGGTCTGCCCGCGCGCGTACGCGGTTGGCTCGGTACGGGTGAGCCCGTCGCGCCCCAGGCGGCTCCTGCGCCGGGTGCGCCTGCGGGTGCGGGCGCGCCCGCGATCGCTGCCGCCGCACCGATGGCAGCGGGCGCGCCGGTCGCCGCCGCTGCGCCACCAGGCGGCGCGCTGACCGCGACCGTAGCGGAGTGGTCGAAGAAACTGAACTTCGCCGGGCTCGAAAAACAGTACGGCCTGCCCGCTGGACTGCTTGCATCGGTCGCGCAGCAGGAGTCGCAAGGGAACCCAGCGGCAGTCTCGCCCAAAGGCGCTCAGGGGCTCTTTCAGTTCATGCCAGCGACCGCACGCGAGTACCGTATCAACGCGCTCGATCCGGCGCAGTCGGCAAACGCCGCGGCGAAAAAACTTTCGGGACTGCTTCAGCACTATCACGGCAACATGACTGCCGCACTCATGGCGTACAACTGGGGCGAAGGTAACGTCGACCGCAAGGGACTTGCGAATGCGCCGGCTGAATCGCGGAACTACGCGCCTCGGATACTCGCGCGCATGGGCGGCGAACAGCAGACGGCCGCGCTTCCGTCGCTCAACGTCGCACCGCCGCAGAACGTCATCGTCCCCGCTCCGGTCGTGAACGTCACGAATTCATTCCACGTCGCGAGCAACGGCCAGGCGACAATCCGCACGCAGACGCCGTCGGGTCTGAAGATCGAGCGCTCGATGCAGCCGGAGGCGGCGTAAGAGCATGAGCACGCTGATTTCCTCCTCGCCTTACTTCGGCGAATTGCAGCGCGCCTCCTGGCGAGGCGTGCCGTTCGCCACGCGACGCGGAACGCTGAAGGTCGGGCGGCGCGTCGCGGTGCACGAATACCCGTTCCGCGATGACGTCTGGGTCGAGGACTTGGGCCGCGCCGGGCGGCGTATCTCGATTACGGGGTTTCTCGTGCAGGACGCCGCGTATGGTGGCGGCGACGTCATCGCGCAGCGCGCGTCGATGATCGCCGCGTGCGAGACGCCCGACGAGGGCGACGGCGAACTCGTGCATCCGTCGCTGGGGCGGCTGACCGTTTCGCTGCTCGACTTCGAATGCGAGGAAAGCGCCGATCAGGGCCGCGCGTTCGAGGTCCGCTTTACTTTCATTACGGCGGGCAAGCAGCAGTTTCCGACGCTCCTCATTGCGACGCAGGCGCAGACCGGCCTCTCGGCGCTTGCCGCGTTCGCTGCTACTGCGCAGGACTTCGCCAATCAGATGTCGGCGCTACTTACGACGCCGCCCGTCATTGGCGAACTCGAACGCACCGCGCAGGCCTTCGTCAATAACGCGCTCTCGATCACGGCGCGCGCGACCAATCTCGTCTCGATGGTCGCGACGCTGCCGGGTAACTTCGGGCGCTATGTCGGGCAGTTCACCGCGAGCATAAAGAATCCTTACACAACAATGGCGCAGCTCTCTGGACAGGTCGCAAAGGCGCATGAGTCCGTGGTCGAGTCCGGCCACGCGCTGACCAGCGCCGCAGCAGTGGCGGACTATGGCGGTATGAGCAGCGCCGCGCAGTCGCTTGTCGGCGCGGTACAGAGCGCGAACCCCGATCCGCACCAGGCGGTCCAGTCGCTGCTCGCCTTGCAGCAGGCCACGACTGCGGAGCCGCGCGCGAATGCGGACCTCGCCGCCGCGAGTACATCGAGCACCGATCTTTACCGCCGCAGCGCCGTGATTGCACTCGCGGACAGCACCGCCGACTATGGGCTCACTTCTTACGACGATGCGCAGTCGCTGCGCGAGACGGTCTGTGACGCGCTCGATACGGAGATCGTGGCCGCGTCGGATAGTGGCTGCGATGCGACGTATCAAGCACTCCAGGCGCTACAGACGGCGGTCGTGCAGGACCTCACGACGCGCGGCAACTCGCTCGCGACCACGCAGGAAGTCGATCTCGCGCAATCGATGCCGATGCTCGTCCTTGCGTACCGGCTGTATCAGGACGTCTCGGAGTATGACGCGCTCGTGCAACAGGTCGATCCGGTCAATCCGGCGTTTTCGCCGGTCTCGTTCCGCGCCGCGCTCCCTTCGTCGACGTCTGGCTCGCGGACTGCCTGAGACGCGTCAACGATGGCTGACGATGTTTCGCTCACGGTGGGCAGCTCGACGATATCCGGGTGGACTGCCGTGCGGGTGACGCGCGGTATGGAGCGCATTCCGGCCGACTTCGATATTGCACTTACCGAGCGTTACCCGGGCGAGGCCGATGTGGTCGTGAATGAGGGCGATCCGTGCCTGCTCTCGATCGGTGGCGATTCCGTCATCACGGGCTATGTCGATCGCGTGAATGACCAGTACGACGCGCACAATCATCTGCTCTCGATATCGGGGCGCGGCAAGTGCGAGGATCTGGTCGACTGCTCTGCGCAGTACGACTCGTTCCAGTTCATGAATGCGACTGCTGCCGAAATTGCGACCGTACTCGCGAAGCCGTTCGGTATCAGCGTGAAGGCAGCAGCGGGCGGGCTGCAAATCGCGCAGTACGTCATGAATGTAGGCGATACGCCATATAGCGTCATCGATACCGTCTGCAAGCTCTCGCAACTGCTCTGCTACGAAAACACGGACGGCGATCTCGTGATTGCGCCGCTCTCGACCGACGAGGCGGCGGGTGGCTTCGCGCTCGGTGTGAACTGCAAGCGCGCGGGCTATCTGCGCGATACCTCGCAGCGATTCAGCGAGTACCGCGTGTATCTCGTCGGTGTCTCGTCGACGAAGGACGCGGGCAACCAGTCGTTCATTGAATATACGGTGAACGACACGATGATGCCGCGCTATCGTCCGAAGGCGTTTATTGCGGAGACGAATGACGCGGGCGCAACAGTATCGAACCAGCACGCGCTTTGGGAGTGCAATCGGCGCATCGGGCGCGGCAATATCGTCACCGTGACTACTTCGTCATGGCGCGATAACGTGGGCACCCTCTACGCGCCGAACACGCTCGCCGCGCTCTCGATGCCGCAGCTAAAGCTCATCGAGGGGCAGAAGTTCACCATTAGCGAGGTCACGTACCGGCGAGATATGGGCGGCACTTCGTGCGATCTCATTCTCATGCCGCCGCAGGCATTCCAGCCCGAACCGATCCTCTATCTGCCACTCGCGCAGGACGTAGGCGCAGCGCTCGGCCAATAGGAATGGACTCGCTTTTCTGGAGCATCGTGCGCTCGCTCTCGCGCGGACGGCTGACGCGCATCGACGATAGCGGCGTGGTGCAGCTCGTGCAGATGCAGCTATCGGAGAACGAGACACGGGACTCGACACCGCGCCTCGCGGAATACGGTTTCCAGTCGAATCCGCCCGCAGGTAGCGATGCGGTCGCGGTCTTTCTCGCCGGCAAGCGCTCAAACGGAATTGTTATCGCGTGCGGTAGCCAGCAATACCGTATGCGCGGCCTGAAGTCGGGCGAAGTCGCGATCAGCGACAACATCGGGCAGTCGGTCTATCTCACGGCGTCGGGCATCGTGCTCAACGGTGGCGGCAATCCGGTACTCGTGACCAATACGCCAACGGTCACGCTCGACTCTCCGACTGTGCATTGCACCGGCAATCTGAACGTAGATGGAAATATCACCGGCCAGAAAGAGATATCCGACCACGGCAACAAAACCATGTCGGGTATGCGAGCGACGTACAACAGTCATACGCACCCGGTCGCGAGCGTACAGAGCGGCGGTAGCACGATCAATACGAACGCTCCGAACCAGTTGCAGCGCGACGCCGCGAACGATCCCCACGCCTGAGCAACGATGGCCGACGTCTCGACAGTCTGGGTCATTCCCGACATGCGCGGCGACTGGGCGATGGCCGGCGCGTCCCTGCAATCGGGCGACGACCTCCAGACTGCGGTACTGATCTCGCTGTTTTCCGATCGCCTCGCGCTGCCGTCCGACGAGACACCGGACGGCGACCGGCGCGGCTGGTGGGGCGACGATCCGCTCCATCCGATCGGCTCGCGCCTCTGGCTCCTCGGCCGCGTCAAGGGTCCGATGGATGTACCGCAACGCGCGCAGGACTACGCGCAGGAAGCCCTGCAATGGATGATCGATGACGGCGTGGTGGCCAGCTTCGATATCTCGGCGCAGTGGATCAACCCCAATCGTCTTGACCTCACCGTTATCGCGAATCGCGCAGACGGCACGCACGTCGCGATGAACTTCCCGCAGGTCTGGACGCGCTAAAGCAGTCCTCCCCATCATGCCTTTCTCGCGCCCAACGCTTACGCAGTTGCGCAACGCGAGCGCGCAGCAACTGAATGCGGAACTGCCGGGGGCAGACGCGCTGCTGCGCTTCTCGAATCTGCGCGTGATTGCTGATATCGATGCAGGCCTCGCCTGCATGCTCTACGGCTATCTCGACTGGATTGCCCTACAGGCCACGCCATTCACGGCGCCCGACGAATACCTAGAAGCATGGGGCGCGCTTAAAGGCGTCACGCGCAAGCCATGCGCGCAAGCGTCCGGACAACTGACGTTCACGGGCACCAATGGCGTGATGTTGCCGATTGGCTCGATCGTCACGCGCAGCGATAACGTCCCGTACACGACGACCTCTGCTGCTCAGGTCAGTAGCGGAACCGTGACCGTCACGGCGAGCGCGAACCCGGACCCGCAGGGACTGACTGGCGCGAATGGCGACTGCGCAGCGGGTACACAGTTCACGCTCGCCAATGCAGTCGCAGGCATCGACTCGACCGGGACAGCGGCAACGGCTTTCACGGGCGGCGCGGATATCGAGAGCGATGACGACTACCGCGAGCGCGTCCTATACGAGTATCAGAAGCCGCCGCAGGGTGGCTCGGCATCTGACTATATCGAATGGGCTCTCGCGGTGCCGGGTGTCACGCGCGCGTGGTGTACGCCGAATGGCATGGGACCGGGCACGGTCGTCGTGTACATCATGCTCGATAACGCGAATACCGCAGAAGGCGGCTTTCCGCAAGGTACCAATGGCTGTGCGACGGCGGAGACACGCGGGACGACTGCGACCGGCGATCAGTTGACGGTCGCGAATGCGATCTATCCGCAGCAACCGGTAACGGCGCTCGTGTATGCCGTCGCGCCGACTGCGCAGGCTATTCCCATGAGCATCAAGGGCGTCGCCGTGCAGTATCAGGCTGCGGTCACTGCCGCGCTACAGACTCAGTTGCTCGCAGACGGTCAGCCAGGCGGCAAGGTGCTCGTCTCGCATCTGTGGAGCGCCGTTTCGTCCGTCCCGGGCGTGAACGACTTCGTGATTCTCTCACCGACGGCGGACATTCAATTGTCGACCGGCGCTCTGCCGACGCTCGGCGCGATCACGTGGAGCTAGGACGCGATGACCGCTCCGCGTAATAGCGCCGCCGACTATGGCGACGTGCTGCGCAAGCTCCAGCCTCGCGGGCGCGTATGGACGCGTGAGGACGATGGTACCCAGGCGGCAGTACTCGACGCGCTCGGCTTTACCGCTGAGTCACTGGACGGCGCAGCGCTAACGCTGATTGCCGCCGCATTCCCGGGGACCGTAACGGACTTCCTTCCCGAATGGGAAGCGACGTTAGGACTACCCGATCCATGTACTGGCTCGAATCCTTCGACGCAGCAGCGCCGCGCGCAGGTCGTCGCGCGCCTCACCAATGAGGGCGGACAGAACGCCGCTTTTTATATCGATTACGCCGCGGCGCTCGGCTATCAGATCACGACGATCGACTACGCACCGTTTCGCGCGGGACAGAGCCGCTGTGGACAGCAGCTAGGCACTCAGGACTGGTTCTTTACGTGGTCGATCAACGCGCCGAAGAACTCCGTTACTCACTTTGCAGCGGGTCAGTCCGCAGCGGGCGATCCGCTCGCGACGTGGGGTAACGCCGTCCTTGAGTGCGAGATGAACGCGCTCAAGCCCGCACACACGATTCTGCAATTCCACTATTCATAGGGGGCTGGCGTATGTTCCAGATCGACAATTCGACTGCTGTCAGTGCGCAGCCACCTTCGACGCCGGCAGGCGCGGCGGGGTTCTTTACCGATGGCAGTCCGGCCTCGAATCTCGCGGCCACGATCGTGCCCGCAGAGTTCCTGAACTCCGTGATGATGGAACTCGTCAACGCCGTCACGAGTTCCGGGCAGCCCTTGAACAAGGCTGCTTTCAATCAGCTCTGGACCGCGATGCAGACCATCGCGAAGAACCCGGGCGTGACGCCGCCGCAGTTCGATAACACGACGAAGACGGCCACGACGCAATTCGTGCAACGCGCGCTCGGGAACTATCAGTCAGGCGTGGTGACGGCAGGCGGAACGATCAATATCACTTCCGCACAGGTGGGCGGATTCTGGGATATCTATTCGAATGCGACCGTAACCGCTCCACCCGCTAATTCCGTCCCCCTGGGCTCTGCCTTATCTTTCTCGGTCGGTACGGGCGCGGCAGTTTTCAACTGTTCCGGGAGTGACAACTTTTATTTCAATGACAGCACTCCAAACGCGTCGACCTATACGCCGCCGCCAGGCATCGCATTCCGTCTCGTCGCAATCAGTTCGACGCAATGGTTCGTTGCGATTGAAGGCGTCGGAAAGAAATCTCTGGTTTCCAGTGGCTATCAAACATTGGCCAGCGGCTTGATGGTGCAATGGGGATATACCGGCGCATCAGTAGTGGGCGGCAGTAATGTGACATTTCCCACGACGTTTCCGCACAGTCTATTTATGGTCGCGCTTGCCGCGCCGACAATCGGTGCAGCAATTATTCCCGTCATTCCCACCACAAATCAGAACACCTCCAGCTTTCCGTTTGCGCTGTTCAACCTTTCCGGGACAAGCATCGCCGGCACCGGCACCAACTATATCGCAATGGGGAATTGAACATGGGCCAAAAGCACGCGCACCTCGACGCCGACCGCATCGTAATCGGCTTCTACGACGAGGACATTCACGGCGAGAACGTTCCCGGTGATGCCGTCGCGATCACCGACGACACGTACACGATGTTGCTCGATGGACAGAGCAACGGCAAGCGTATGAGCGTCGACGAAAGCGGCGGCGCAGTACTGCTCGATCAGCTTCGGCCGACTGATGAACAACTCGCGATATCCGTGCGGGCGCAACGTGACGTGCTGCTGCACGAGACGGACTGGATCACGACGCGTCAGAGCGAAGTAAAGCCGCCACCGATCCCTGAGACGGAATATCAAGCCATCCTCGCGTATCGTCAGGCATTGCGCGACATACCGCAGCAGGCCGGGTTCCCGCTCGACATCGACTGGCCGCAGTTGCCTCAGTCATGAAACCCGATCTCGTGCGCGCGCTGCGCTCCGCGCTGCTGTGCGTGATCGTGTTCGCCGGCGTCGTGGCGATCGTCTGCGCGCTCGGCTGTACGTGCGTGCGCATCGCGGGCAACGGCAACACGCTGACCGACATCGGCGGCGACACCAGCATGGTCCCGCAGCCACGAGAGGCACGCCCGTTACTGCGGGACTACGCGGAGCCGCTATCGGCAAGACCGTAGAAGCTCAGCGCGAAAAAAAGCCCGCCGCGAACGACGGGCCGATCTAACTGTCCACTCGTGGATGCGGACAAATCAATTCTATGGCTGACCAGGGACACTGCGCCAGCCAGACGCTAGAGTTTGGCGGTTACGGATGTGACGGAAGCCGACGACAAGTGCGATCGGGAATCTGCCTTGCTCTGGCAGATTCTTCGCCCGGAGGTCATCATGTGCTATCAGAAACCCGTCCAGCTTTTGGAGAACCTGCTCGAAGCCACGCCGCTCGTACCGAATGATCGTGGCTTTGCTGCGATGGTCGACTTCGGCCACTTCTGCGCCTATACGGGCTGCTCTGAGGAATTGCTCGGGCCACAGCCATTCGCATCGTCAAGCTCGCCGATATCGATGCAAAAACGACCGCCTCGGTAGGGTGAGCATGATTCGTCCGATCGAAGCATCGGACCTTATGCTCGGGACGTCGAGCCGACGCCTCATATCGACCGAGGCTGTGTGAAAACACGTTACTCTTGTCCATCGAGTAACTCGCTAGTCATCGGTGCCGCTGGGCTTGAAACGAAGGGTGATGGTTGTTTCACTCATTGAAAGGAACGCGCATACCTGCTCGGCC
>NZ_JBKGUA010000048.1:0-49786 GCF_046543485.1 Paraburkholderia sp. EG304
GCCATGCGGCAGTTCGCGATCCTCTACGAGGATCGCTTCACACGACCCAACAGCTAGAATGAAATTGATCGCCTGCCACGCCTGAAATGTTCAGACGCCTTGCACACAAAAATTCAGACACTCCCTCCCAGCCGGGCGCGCCAAGAATTTTTCCCCCTAGAGTTCATAGTCGGCGGTCGATTGCGCGGGCAAGGCAAGGTCGTCAATCCGTTCCCGCGCTGCGCTTCGCCAAAATCTCCCCGGTAATCAAATCGAACACACGATCGGCGCGCGCATCGCCGTCGGCCTGCGCGCGGGCGAGCAACGCCGCGCCGGCCCCGCGCAGCGTCACGCACGACGCATGAAGCGCCGACGCCAGGTCCTCGATCGCCCCCGTCAAACACGACCCATTACCGCCGATTCTTCTGATTCAATGGACTGGCAGAGGAATTGGCGAGGATTTGACCGTCAGTTCGGGGGTTTGTTTGAGCCCAATCCGATTTAGTCTCATCCTCATCTGTAGCGATCCGCTGATCGGCTCCCCTTCCCGGCAAAGTAGAAACTCATGAATCGCCAGCTGCAATTATTTGCCAAGCTCAACTCGCCGTACTACGTCTATGCGCCGGATTTCACGCTTGCATCCGGCGGCATTCGCGCGATGCACTACCTGTGTCATGCGCTCAATCTGGCAGGCGAAGAAGCCTACGTCACGACCGACAAGGTGTCTCCCGGTCTGCGCACGCCCACGCTCACGCTCAAGGAGGTCGAGCGTCATCGCGCCGAAAATCGCGAGCCGATCATCGTTTATCCGGAGGTCGTGAGCGGCAATCCTGCCAACGCCCGCCACGTCGTCCGCTATCTGCTGAATGTGCCGGGCTTTCTGCATCAGAAAGGATATACGTGGGGCGCCGACGACCTCATTTACGCGCATGGAAGCTGTGTCGTTCCTGCGGGTATGGAAGCGGATCTGCTGCAACTGCCGCTCATCAATACGAGCATTTACAACCGCGACGGCGTCGACGATACGAAGCGCTCGGGCACTCTGGTCTTCATTAATCGCTATTTGGGCCGCGGGGGGCAACTCAGTCCGATTACGGAAGGGTGCACGGAAATATCGTTCCGTGTCGTGCGGCGCACGCCCGAACAGCTTGCCGCGCTTTATCGGTCGGCCGAATTCCTCTACACGTACGAGCCCTCGACAGCCTGCTTCGAGGCGATGCTGTGCGGATGCCCGGTCGTGTATCTGCCGAATAACGTCATGCTCGACATGCCGCCGCCGAGCTACCTGACCGATGTCGGTTCGGCGTGGGGCAATTCGCCCGAACAGATCGAGCATGCGCGGCGCACGATCGATCGCGTTCCCGAGGTCTACGAGCAGGTCAATCAATCGTTCCTGCGCGAACTCGAAGCTTTCATCGATCGGACCCAAGCGCGTGTGCGCAAATTCGCGTCCGCGCAAGCCGCGCAAGCCGGCCTGATTCCCGCAAAAAAGCGCGTGGTTTTGTTGTCGGCCGATCCCGCAGGCGCCACCGCGCCGCTCATGCGCCTCATCAAGCCGCTGGGTCTCGCGCCGGACGACTGGGAAGTCGTGTCAGGGTTGCAGGACGGTCAGGTCAACGTCGACCTTACAAATCCGCCGCAACTGATCGTGCTTCAACGGGCCATCGTCGGCATGTTCTCGCTCGATGCGCTGAAACAGTTGTTCCGTCTCGGCATCCCCATTGTCTACGATACGGACGCGCGTTTCGATGCGCAGAGCGAGCAGTTCAAGGCATCGATCGACTATGCCGTGCAACATGCCCATGCGGTAATCGTGGCCAATGAGCAATTGGCCGACGCGTATCGCGCGATCTCGTCGCGCGTGCATGTCGTACCGAGCCAGGTGGTATTCGAGCTCTTCGAGCATCCGGTTCGCGCGGCCGCGCCGGTGGTTCGTATCGGTGTATTCAGCAATTCGCTGGAAGCGTCGAATTTCGCGGTGCTCGACAAAGCGCTTCGCAAGATTCATGACCGTTACGGCAACCAGGTCAAATTCGCGTTCGTGGGCGAGACATCTCCTGCGGGCTGGGGTGCAGGCCGGGGCGCCCGGTTCGTCAAAGTCGCGCCGACGCTCGACGAGCGCGCGCGTCAACTGCATGAGCTCGAGCTCGATATCGCGCTTGTGCCGCTCGACAATACCGCTTTCAATGAAAGCGGCTCGACGGCGTCGTATCTGGAATTCTCCGCGGCCGGTATGGCCACCATCGCGAGCGCGCGCGCGGCCTATGGCGCGGCGATCCAAAACGGTTACGACGGCTTGCTGGCGAACGACACCGAGCAAGACTGGATCGATGCCATCGGCAAATTGATCGAGACGCCGTCGCTGCGCCGGCAACTGGCGCATACGGCGCAGGCCAAGGTGCGCAGATGGCATTCGCTGCGCGAATTGCCCGCGTCTTTGGAAGGCGCGCTAATGAGCGCGTTGGGTGTCGAACAACCCGAGCCGCCGTCGCAAACGGAGAGTGCGTCGGAAATCGTGCGCGGCGTGCTCGTTCTCGATCCCGAAGGTTGCGGCGAGCAGATCGACCGGACCTTCGGTTATATCGACTCCACGCCGTATAGGGATTTGATTCGTGTTGTGCTGACTACTCAGCAGGACATCCTGCCGGAATGGACGACGAAACTGCGATATCTGAAAGCCGCCAATCCGCGGGAATACGAAGCCGCCGCCGCTCAACTGCTCGCGCTGCCGACTTTCGATTGGGCGCTTGTGACCGAGGCGGGAACCATTCAAGCGGGAATGCAAGTGCAATGAAAAAAGTTGCCATCGTCCAATCCAACTACATTCCGTGGAAAGGATATTTCGACATGATCGCGGCCGTCGACGAGTTCATTCTCTACGACGACATGCAATACACGCGACGCGACTGGCGCAATCGCAATCAGATCAAAACGCCGCAAGGCGTTCAATGGCTAACGGTGCCCGTGCGCGTCAAGGGCCGTTACGACCAGAAAATCAATGAAACGGAGATAGACAGCGAGACGCCTTGGGCCGGCAATCACTGGAAGGCGTTGACGCAGAACTACCGCCGGGCGCCGCACTTCGAAGAAATCGCGGCTTGGCTTGCGCCGTTCTACGAGGAAAAATCGTTCGTCTTGCTTTCGGATTTCAATCGAAGTCTGATCAGCGAGATTTGTAAGTATCTAGGCATCAAGACGCGTATTACGAGTTCGTCGGATTACGTGCTGGCGGATGGCAAAACGGAGCGGCTGGCCGATCTCTGTGCGCAAGCCGGGGGGGCGACCTATATCTCGGGGCCGGCGGCGAAAGACTACGTCGACGAGAGCATTTTTCAGAATGCCGGAATCGAATTGCAGTGGTTCGAGTACGCCGGGTATCCCGAGTATCCGCAGCAGTGGGGAGAGTTCACGCACGGCGTGACCATCCTGGACCTGCTGTTCAACTGCGGGAAATCCTCGGCGCAGTATATGAAGTACGTCGCGTCGTGATGTCGGAAGACGGGAAAACTGAAACCATGTTCGTCGAACGCACTGTCCCCACCGGCCGTTACGGCATAACGGAACAGGTCCAGGGAACCTCCGAAGCAGAACTCGCGGCCGAAAGCCTCCGCAATGTCGGCTATGCCGTTCTCGACGCCGGATACGACGCCGCCGGTTTGCAGGCATTGCAGGCGGAATTCGAACGAGTGCGCCACGCCTATATCGATCATTTCGGCGAAGACCGCCTGCGCCGTCTGAACGAGTTTCATACGGTGCGCTCGCCGCTGACGCTCGATAGCCGCTCGTTCCTCGACCTGGCCTTGAATACGGCGCTACTCGATACGCTCAGGTGCGCCATCACCGGGACGTTCATTCTGAATCAGCAGAATGCACTGGTGAATCCGCCTGGAGAGGCGTACAGCCAGGGCGCGTGGCACCGGGATTTGCCGTACCAGCATTTTGTGGCGTCGCGTCCGATCGCCATCAACGCGCTCTTTTGCGTCGACGATTTCACGAGCCAGAACGGTGCGACCTTTATTCTCCCGGCCTCGCACAAGTCCGAGAAATTCCCGAGCGACGAATACGTGCGCCGCAATGCGCTTCAGGTCGAAGCCAAAGCCGGCTCGTTCATTCTGCTGGACTGCATGCTTTACCACTGCGGCGGCATCAACAGTTCGCCATTGCAACGCCGCGCGGTGAATCACGTATTCACCATTCCGTACCTCAAGCAGCAGATCAATATTCCAGCCAATCTGGCTTCGGCGGCGTTGACGCCCCGGGATCAGGCGATCCTAGGCTTCGGTCATCAGGAGCCCGCCTCTGTCGATGCTTATTTCGCGCAGCGCGAATCGCGACAGTAATCAGGAAAAAATATGACCCGGAATAACGACACGATTCACGCCGAAGTGGCGAAGTACTACAGCGGCAAGCTCAGCGAGCACGGGGAAAGCCCGCGCGGCGTTGACTGGAACGGCGAGGAAGGCCAGACGCTGCGATTCGTCCAGCTTTCCAAAGTGATCGCCCCGGATCGACAGTTTTCGATCAACGATATCGGCTGCGGGTACGGCGCGTATTACGACTTTCTGTCGACGACGCATCGCGATTTCAGTTATGTCGGCACCGACATCAGCAACGACATGGTGGTCGCCGCACGCAATCGCCATGCCGAAGCCGATAACGCGAAATTCCTGTTTACCGAACGCCCCGCCGAGCCGGCCGACTATAGCGTGGCGAGCGGCATTTTCAATGTGCGGATGGAGCGCACGGACGGCGAGTGGCTCGACTACGTCAAAGCAACGCTCGATGTGATCGCCGAATCCAGTCGTGAAGGTTTCTCCTTCAATTGTTTGACGTCGTATTCCGACCGCGACAAGATGCGCGACTACCTCTATTACGCCGACCCGGCTTGGGCATTCGATTTCTGCAAGCGCCGTTATTCCCCGCACGTCGCGCTGTTGCACGACTACGGTTTGTACGAGTTCACCATCCTCGTAAGGCAGAAACCATGAAGAAACCCTTGGTGATTTTTGGCGCCGGTGACATTGCTGAGCTCGCGCACTTCTACTTCACGCACGATTCGGATCGTGAAGTCGCCGCGTTTACGGTCGACGAGGCCTGGATCGACAAGCCGGTGTTCTGCGGTCGGCCGGTGGTGGCGTTCGAATCGCTGGCCTCGACTTACCCCGCTGACAAGTACGACATCTTCATCGCTCTGAGTTATTCGAAGCTCAATGCGATTCGCAAAGAGAAATATCTGGCGGCGAAGGCAATGGGTTATGGCATCGCCAGCTATGTCAGCTCGCGTGCGTATGTGCCGGACCCCAACCGGATCGGCGAGAACTGTTTCATCCTCGAAGACAACACGATCCAGCCGTTCGCCACGATCGGCAACAACGTGACGCTCTGGAGCGGCAATCATATCGGCCATCACTCGCAGATCGGCGATCACACCTTCGTGGCTTCGCACATTGTCGTGTCGGGCGGCGTAAAGATCGGCGAGCAGTGTTTTATCGGCGTCAATGCGACGCTTCGCGATCATATTCAGATCGGCGATAGATGCGTGGTTGGCGCCGGCGCCATCCTGTTGGCCAATGCCGAAAGCGAAGGCGTCTATATCGGCCAGGCGACGGAACGTTCGCGCGTTCCCAGCACAAGGCTCCGCGGGATATGAACAGGACGCCACGGTGGGAGAAGCAGCGAATGATCTTCTGCCCGCCCGAAACAGGCGTGCATCCCAAACTGCGTTCGCACGCGGCTAATCCGCTGCCTTTGCAGCTGGACGGCGACGTCTATCGCATCTTCTATAGCGGCCGCGATGAGCAAAATCGCTCGTCGGTCGGCGCGGTCGATGTCGATATTGTCCGGCGCGAGATTGTCGCGACGCATCGCGAGCCATTCCTGATTCACGGCCCCGCAGGCAGTTTTTATGCCGCCGGCGTGAGTATCGGCAATTGCTATGTCGCGAACGGCATCCGCTACATGCTGTTCATGGGCTGGCAAAACCCCGAAGGCGGACATTGGCGCGGAGATATCGGCCGGGTGCCCGTTACCGACGATCTGATGCTCGACGAAAGTCGCGTCGAAATGCTGATGGGCTCCGATGCCTGCGATCCCGTCAGCTTGTCGTATCCGTGGGTGATGGGCGCCGAGGGCGGCGGTTTGCAGATGTGGTACGGCTCCACCGTGACGTGGAATGCCGGTAACGGTGAAATGCTGCACGTCTTCAACTACGCCACCTCCGACGACGGCGATCAGTGGGTCCGTCACGGTCAGGTCGTGCCGCATCAACTCGGCACGGCACAGGCGTTTTCTCGCCCCACCGTTTGTCTGCATCCGCAAGGCGGCTACGAGATGTGGTTTTCGTATCGCAGCGGCAGCGGCATGCCTTATCAGATCGGTTATGCAAAAAGCGCCGACGGCAGAAACTGGGTGCTCGCGCTCGACGAAGTCGGCATCGAGCCGTCACCGCAAGGTTGGGACGCCAACATGATCGAGTACCCGTACGTGTTCGATCATAAAAACGAACGATACATGCTTTACAACGGCGACCGGTTCGGAGCGACTGGATTCGGACTCGCAATTCTGCGTCGAGACTAGAGTCATAAAATGAAAAAGATCCCGTTCAATCAGCCCCATATGGGCGGCAAAGAGCTGTTCTACATTGCACAGGCTCACATCAACGGAAAACTGGCCGGCGACGGCCCGTACACCAAGCGATGCCACACCTGGCTGGAAACGACGACCGGCTGCGATAAAGCGCTGCTCACGCACTCGTGCACCGCGGCGCTCGAAATGGCCGCGCTGTTGCTGGATATCCAGCCCGGTGACGAAATCATCATGCCGTCTTATACCTTCGTATCGACGGCCAATGCGTTCGCATTGCGCGGCGGCATTCCGGTATTTGTCGATATTCGGGAAGACACGCTCAATCTCGACGAGCGTCTGATCGAAGCCGCAATCACGCCGCGTACGCGCGCGATCGTGCCGGTGCATTACGCAGGCGTTGCGTGCGAAATGGACACGATCATGGAGATCGCGCAACGCCATAATCTCCAGGTGGTGGAAGACGCCGCGCAAGGGGTGATGGCGACGTACAAGGGGCGGGCGCTCGGCAGCATCGGCGACCTCGGCACCTACAGTTTCCACGAAACGAAAAACGTGATTTCGGGCGAAGGCGGTGCATTGCTGGTCAATCGGCCCGAATACGCCGAAGCCGCGGAAATCATCCGTGAAAAAGGCACGAACCGAAGCCAGTTTTATCGCGGCCAGGTCGACAAGTACACGTGGCAATCCATCGGTTCGTCGTTTCTGCCCGGCGAGCTGATTGCCGCTTTTCTTTGGGCCCAGCTCGAAGAGGCCGAGCAGATCACGAAAACGCGACTGGAAAACTGGTCGCGCTATCACGCCATGCTGGAGCCGTTCGAGGCGAAAGGCATGCTCAGGCGGCCTGTCGTTCCGGAGCACTGCCAGCACAATGCGCATATGTATTACGTGCTGGTCGAATCGCTCAGCGAGCGACAGCGTGTTCTGGAACGGCTGCGTCAAAACGGGATCGATGCGGTCTTTCACTACGTGCCGCTGCATTCTTCGCCTGCGGGGCTGCGTTATGGCCGCACGCACGGCTCGCTCGCGGTGACGGAATCGCAGGCGAACCGGCTGATCCGGTTGCCGCTTTGGTTCGGCATGACGGAGGACGACCAGCAGCAAGTGACTCGCGCATTTGCTGCGTTCCAGATTCGAGAACGGAATTTCGTCGAGGCAGTATAGAGTCCCCCAGGTTGAGCCTAATTATGAAAAGAATGGTAATTCCGGCTCAAATTGCGGGTTGAATTCCGGCGTCGGAAAAGAGAGCGAGGATCGAGAACGAGGCGGCTTTGCCGGCGGTCGCAGCCGAATGCGAAGGCGCCCGAACATGAGCGGGGGACTCACGCGGACGAAACCGGGATGATCGTTGAGCATATGCCGCCAGGGAGATCGCCAGACGGCGGTGCGCGTCGCGCACAGGCCTAATTAATTGTCTGCTCACTGCACCGCAAGCGCGGCGTTGATGTCACGCGCCGAACCACGCAGCGCAGGCCTGTCGCACGCGCTCCGCGACCGCGGGCCACGGTTCATCCAGCCCTCGCCTGAACAGACGAACTGTATCGGGATACCACGGCGAGTCGTCGCGGCCGTGCATCCAGCGCCAGTCCACGTCGCGTGCCGGCAAGAGCACCCAGCATGGTTTGCCGAGCGAGGCTGCCAGATGTGCTGTCGACGTGTCCACGCAGATCAGCAGATCGAGTTGCGAGATGACCGCAGCCGTGTCGGTGAAGTCTTCGAGGTCCGCGCCGAGAGGCAGGATCGGGAGGCTCGCAGGAAATGACAGCGCTTCGTCTTCCCCCGCGCCTTTTTGCAGGCTCACGAACTTCACGTCCGGCAGGCTCCACAGCGGCGCAAGTGAGTTGAGCAACGGTAGCGACCGGTGCACGTCGTTGTGGTGTTTCGGGTTGCCCTTCCACACGAGACCCACGCGGTGTCCCGCGCCCAGAGCGGCAAGGCGCGCGCGCCAATGGTCGACGCGCGACGGGGCCAGGGTGATGCGCAGGGGCGGCGGAATCGTGTCGAGCGTCGTGCCTAGATACAGCGGTGCGCTGAGCGCGCTGGTCCAGCAATCGAAATCGCCGGCACGCGCGGAGGCTTCGTCATGACTGAGCACGGCGTCGACTCCATCGACATCGGCGAACAGGCGTTGTAGCGGTGCCATACAGGCAAACGCGACGTGAGCGGCGCCCTGAGCCTTCAAGAGGCGCAGATAGCGCCCGAATTGCAGCATGTCGCCCAGTCCATCCTCCTGCCAAACGAGCAGTGATTTGCCGGCGAGCGGCTCGCCTCGCCAGCGCGGGCACCGCAGCATCGACTGCGAGGCGTGATGCGCGAAGCCAGGCATGTGGTAGCGGCATTCGTAGAGCAGAAAGCCTTCCTCGAAGCGGCCCATGCTGATGAGCAGCGTGGCGAGACGGAACTTCGCGTCGCCGTAGTCGGGGCGCAGTGCGAGCGCGCGGCGATAGGCGGCTTCGGCTTGCTCCAGGTCGCCGAGTTCTTTCACGATGCTGCCGATGTTGAAGTGGGTTTCGGCGATATCGGCGCGCAATGAGAGCGCGTGGCGAAACGCCGTGAGTGCCTCGGGGAGGCGAGCTTGCGCCAGCAGCGTGCAGCCCAGGTTATTGGCCGCTTCGACACGGTTCGGCGCGAGCCGAAGCGCGTCGCGATACGCGGATTCGGCATCGGCCAGTTTGTCCAGGGCGTGCAGCACGCAACCGAGGTTGTAGTGCGCCTCGGCGAACGCGGGGCGCAACGCAAGCGTCTGCCGGTAGGCGTTTTCCGCCTCGGGCAGGCGCTTGAGTTCGGTGAGCACACAGCCGAGGTTGTTGAGCGCGTCCGCGTAGGCCGGCCGGATCTGAAGCGCGAGCCGGCAGGCCAGCTCGGCTTCGCGAAGCCGGCCGCGCGTCCTGTAAGTGGCGCCCAGGTTGTTCAGTGCCTCGGGGTATTGCGGGTGCGCGAGCAGAGCCTGCCGATACGCTTCTTCAGCCTCTTCGATCCGGCCGCGTTCGCACAAAAGATTGCCGAGGTTGTTGTTCGCCTTCGCAAATTGAGGATTCGCGGCGAGCGCTGTGCGATAGGCCGCCTCCGCTTCGTCGAGGCGGCGCTGCTCGTGAAGCACGATGCCGAGGTTGTAATTCGCGTCGACGTGATTCGGGCGAAGAGCGAGCGCCACGCGGTACGCGGCCTCGGCGGTGTCGTGCCGTCCGAGACGGTGCAGGACAATGCCGCGATTGCTGTGGACATCGGGATCCTCGGGGCGTATCGCAGCAAGCAGTCCGTAAACCGCTTCCGCTTCGGCAAGCTGGTTGAGGGTCGCGAGCATCGCTCCGAGGCCCAGATACGCATCGGCGAAATCCGGCTTCGCCTGAATGCAGCGCAACCATAGAGATTGCGCGTGCGCGGGCCGGCCCGCACCCGTCGCGCACACGGCCGCGAGGTTGAGCGCATCGGCGTGCTGCGCGTCCTCGGGGGTGGCCTCCGTGCCGACCAGAGGCGCAAGCAGCGCCAGTGCGTCGGCGAACTGTCCGGTGGCGCTCAGGGCGGTGGCTTCGCTCAGAATGTGCTGGCGCGTGGGGGCGAGTGGGCTCGTAGCGGTCACGGTGGGCGTGGGGGAATCGTGGATTTGCAGCTTAAGGTATGAGCTCGCGCGGTGGCGGCCCGAATTGAGCGCGAAGCGCGGTTCAATTCGACCGATGACGGGCAGCGCGGGCTTTGTATTTCGAAGCCGTAAGGTCGGGCGCACATCGAGCGCGATCCGCGACGCATCAGCATTGCGACGCGAAAGAGGTCATCGACGCCCCCGAGCCTCAAACGGCGGAAACCAGAAGGACGAAGCCCAGGTTCCCCCGATCTCTAATGACCTGTCCCCCGCGACGCGCTGACGTAGGAAGGGGGGCAGGGGCGTATCAACAAGTGGCTAAAGTTTTCCCGGGTGGGGTCGTAATCACAAACAAGGCGGCCAACCAACGAACCGCTGCCGTTACTGGGCCGAGGGCCCCATCAGGAGAATTTCAATGCTCGGAATCAACAGCAATATCAACTCGCTCGTCGCGCAACAGAACCTGTCTGGTTCGGGTAGCGCACTGTCGCAGGCGATCACGCGCCTGTCGTCGGGCAAGCGCATCAACAGCGCAGCGGACGACGCAGCAGGTCTTGCGATCTCGAACATCATGCAGACCCAGATCAACGGTCTGAACCAGGGTGTGTCGAACTCGAACGACGGCACTTCGATGGTGCAAACGGCATCGAGCGGCCTGGCGTCGCTGACGAACAGCCTGCAGCGTATCCGCCAGCTGGCTACGCAATCGGCGAACGGCTCGATGACCGACGATGACCGTGCAGCGCTGCAGAAGGAAGTTGCACAGCAAGTTTCGGAAGTCAACCGTATCGCGTCGCAAACGACGTTCAACGGCATGAACCTGCTCGACGGTACGATGGGCAACGTGTCGTTCCAGGTCGGCGCGAACGTTGGCCAGACGATCAGCCTGAACCTGACGCAAGACATGTCGGCTGCGAAGCTCGGCAACGGCGTGCCGGTAAAGGGCAATACGCTCGGCACACTCACCAACCTGTCGCTGGACTCGGCCGGTGCTGCTACGACTGGAACGGCCACGATCACCTCCATCAACGTGCTCTCCGACGGCAGCGGTGGCTTCACGTTCACGGATCAGAACAACCAGGCACTGACCAGCGCTGAAGTCTCGGGTGTGTTCGGTGCGGCAGCCAGCAGCTTCAACGGCACCGGTGCGGCTATGACGCTTGCGGATGCCGCCGTGAGCTCTGCGTCCGCCTACCAGACTGCGCTCAGTACCGCCAAGGCAAATCTCGCCGCTGGTACCGGATCGCAAAGTGCCGTCGACGCAGCTCAAGCTGGACTCGACAACGCCAATGCAATTGCTCAGATCAATGCGTTCAACACGCCGTCGACTGTTGCAAAGATCGACATCAGCACCCAGAGCGGCGGCAGCATGGCGATGGAATCGATCGACAACGCGTTGAACACGCTTAACAGCCTCCAGGCAACGCTGGGCGCGGCGCAAAACCGCTTCAGCGTCATTGGCTCAACGCAGCAAGCGCAATCGACCGACCTGTCGAGCGCACAGTCGTCGATCCGGGACGCGGACTTCGCGCAAGAAACGGCGAACCTGAGCAAGGCGCAAGTGCTTCAGCAAGCCGGTATCTCGGTTCTGGCACAAGCGAACTCGCAACCGCAGCAGATCCTGAAGCTCCTCCAGTAAGGCGCTTCCCGCTGCAGGCATCCGGCGCGCGGCTCGATGCGCGCCGGACGCAAACCCGTCGGGAGGCTTGCCTCCCGATTGTCTTTTCCTGCGTTACCCCGCTTGTTAAATCGCTTTAACCGGCATTGCCGACGCTCGGAGCCTTCTCATGTCCACCGTAACCGGATCCACCACCAGCGCGATCGCAAGTGCAGTCGCCACCACGACCGCAAGCGCCAACGCCACGGTGCAGGCAGCCGCCCAGTCGATCATTAGCGGCTCGACCAATTCGTCGATGGACACAAGTTCGCTCGTCAGCGCGCTCGTCAACGCCAAGACCGCCGGCCAGGCCGCGACCATCGCTGCCGAGCAGACCGCGGACAACACGCTGATCTCGGCATACGGCACGCTATCCGCGGCACTGTCCGCGTTGCAGGCAGCCGCCGGGCCGCTCAGCGACGGCGCGACGCTCAACTCGTTCTCCACCACCCTGAGCGGCAGCGGTGTGACTGCAACCGCCAGCACCGGCGCGGTGGCGGGTTCGTACTCGCTCAATGTGGCGCAGGTCGCCACGTCGCAAGTACTCACCTCGGCGGGCTACGGTTCGGCCACGAACCTGGCTTCCGACGCGGCCACGATGACCCTGACGGTCAACGGCAAGAGCAGCACGATTTCCCTGAATAGCTCGAACAGCTCGATCGCCGGCATTGCATCGGCGATCAATTCGGCAAACGACAATCCCGGCGTAGTGGCGACCGTGGTGACGGGCGCGGACGGCGCGCACCTCGTGCTGCAATCGGCCTCGACCGGCGCGTCGAGCGGCATCAGCGTCACTGTCAACGATTCGAATAAGGATGCGAGCGGCAACGCCGATGCCCTCAACCAACTCGCGGTGACGACGACCGCTGGCAGGTCGATCTCCAGTGCGAGCGACCTCACGGGTACCGATAGCAGCGGCAAAGCAATCAACCCCAGCCAGTCGACCATTACCGGCACGGGCTGGACCCAGACGCAAGCCGCCGAGGATGCGTACTTTACGCTCGGCGGTGTCGGCGTAACCAGCTCCTCGAACACCGTGACGGCGGCCGTGTCCGGCGTAACGCTGAACCTCACGGCAGCGGCGGTCGGCACCACGCAGACGCTCACGATCGCGCAGAACACCAGCGCAGAGTCCTCGGCGATCAACAATTTCGTCAGCCTCTATAACACGCTCGTTACGACGATGGGATCGCTGACGGCGTACAACGCGAACTCGACGTCGCAGGGCGTGCTGATCGGCGATTCTACGGTGAACATGATCCAGAATCAGCTCGCCAAGATCGTGGGCAGCGGCGTGGGCAGCGGCACCTCGAAGACGACGCTCGCCGCGATCGGCATCACGCTCCAGGCGGACGGCACCCTCTCGGTCGACAACACGACGCTCAGCAATGCGCTCCAGAACAAACAGTCGGCGGTAGCCTCGCTGTTCAACCCGACGAACGGCATCGCCGCGCAACTGGACGACAGCATCACGACCTACACCTCGTCCGGCGGCATCATCCAGAACCGCACGGATGCGATCAACAGCGAGCTGACGAGCCTCTCGAATCAGAAGACGACGCTCACGGCGTGGCAGGCCCAGCTCACTAGCATGTACACCGCGCAATTCACGGCGCTCAACACGCTCATGGCGACGATGAGCAGCAACTCGCAATACCTCACGCAACTGTTCGGTGGCGCCAACAGCGCAGGCGCGCTCGCCACGAACAAGAAGTGAGCGCAACGAGGAGCGAGTCATGCAGAACGTTGCAACGATCGAGCGCATCTGGCAAATGACGAAAGAGCTCGAACTGGCGGTCGCTGTCGGCGAGTGGGAGCGGGCCGCGCAAATCGCGGACGAGCGCTCGCCGCTCTTGACGGCGCTAGGCGCGCACCAGCCGCAGGAGGTTATGGCGCGGCTCAAGGCGATCCACGAGATCGACAGCCGAATTGTCGAGGCCGCGCAGGCCGCGCAGCAGGCGCTGGGCGCCGAGTATCAGGCGAGCATGCAAGCGAGCCGGAACGCCGGGCAGTATCTGAACATGGCGCGGTACTGAAGCTGCCCTAACGTTCCATCGCGCCGTTCGCGGCGCGCGCGCTTCCCGGCCCGCCTTGTGCGGGCTTTTTCTTGCCTTTCCGTTGCTCTGACTTGAGAACGGACCGTTTTCGCAATCACTTCAGGCAAGAAAGAAGGAGTTCACGACTGCCCAAAACCCTTTGCGCTGCCATCGTTCTTCTCATTGAGGATGAGTTTCACGCTGGATTCCCCGCGTATTCCTCGTAATCGAAGCCAAATTGGCGGCTGTTTTGACGCTAGCTCGGACCATCGGCGCAATTGTCCGCCCCCCATAATTTCATCGTTCCGACTTCCTGCCGCACACGCGCGCCTTCGTCATGACCGCTTTTCCTATTCCGGCCGACACCGTCCCGTTTGCCTCCGAACTACAGCAGAATCACGACATCGCGCTCGCCATGCAGAGCGCGATCGACCATCATCAGAAGCAGGAATATGGTGAGGCCGCAGCGCTCTATGCATCTGTCTTGGAGGTCGCGAGCGATCACACCGACGCGCACTACCACCTCGGCGTGCTGTTCATGCAAACGGAGCGGCCCGCCGAGGCCGTGCCGCATTTCGAGACGGTGCTCGGGCAGGTGCCGCAGAACGGGCAGATCTGGGTCTATTACATCAACGCCCTCGTCGCCAGCAAGCAGACCGAGGCGGCGCGGATCGCGCTCGACGTCGCGCGCCAACAAGGCCTTCCCGATGCAGCCGTCCGGACGCTGGGCGCGCGGATTAACGGGGAAAATGAGCGGCTCATGTCTGATCCGGAGGGCGAGGCAACCGCTCCGCAGGCCGACGCGAGCGGTTGCAACGCACCTGCTCTGGCACCCGAGACGGACGAGCGCGTGAAAATCGATACACGCCGAGCAAGCCTCAAGGAGATGCGCCAATACCAGCACTTGTTGGACAGCGGGAAACTCGAAGCTGCGCTGAAGATTGCCCGCAGACTGACGCAGCAATACCCTGCGCACGGCGAATGTTGGTTCGAACTTGGGCGTATCCTGCAACTCACGGGACGCTTCAACGAGTCCGTCGAGGCGGCCGAGCATGCCGCCCGCTTGCTGCCTAAACACATCCTCGCCCAGACGATACTGGCAGACCGGCTCATTGTCACTCGCCAGTATCAGCGTGCCGAGGCGCATTGCAGACAGGCGCTCGAAAAATACCCCGAGAATGCTTCACTGCATCGCAACTTGGGCTCCGCCTTGCTGGAAATGGGTAGATTCGCCGAGGGGATTGGCTATCTCCGCCGTGCCGTGGAGCTAGCGCCGAACGATGCATACGAATTCGACTCGCTCGCCTGCGCGCTGGGCAAGCATGGACTGTACGACGAAGCCGAAACCGCCTTTCGCCGCGCACTCGAACTGGCTCCGATGCAGTCAGTGACACACAGCAACCTGCTGTTCTACCTGATGCACAAGCCCGACCTCGATGCAGCCGGCGCATTCGCGGAGTTCCGCGCGTTCGCGGCACGCCACGAAGCACCGCTGAACACGCGTCGGCCCCGGCACACCAACGACCGTGATCCGGCGCGGCGTCTGCGGATTGGCTTCGTTTCGGGCGACCTGATCAATCACCCGGTTGCGTATTTCTTCCTGTCGGTGCTGGAGCACCTGGCGCGCGACCCTAGCTTGTCATTGCACATCTATTCGAACTACACGGTGACTGACAGCTTCACCGAGGAGATTCGCGCCCATGCACGGACCTGGAGCGAAATCTTCGGTATGAGCGACGACACCGTCGCACAGAAGATCCGTAACGACGGCATCGATATCCTCATCGACCTGTCGGGCCATACCGGCCGCAACCGACTCCTGACCTTCGCGCGCAAGCCGGCGCCGGTCCAGGTGAGCTGGATCGGCAACCCAGCCACGACCGGTCTCGATTCCGTCGATTACTACCTGTCGGACCGGTTTGTCACGCCGCTTGAACAGTTCGAGAGCTGGTTCTCCGAGAAACTCGTGTTCCTCCCCGCGCTCGCGCCGTTCAAGCCGCATCCGCAAGCGCCCGAAGTCAACGATCTGCCCGCGCTGAAGAACGGCTTCATCACGTTCGGCAGCTTCAGCCGGATCGTCAAGATCGGCCCCGAAGTTGTGGCGCTCTGGGCGCGGGTGCTACGCGAGGTGCCGGATTCCCGCTTGCTCGTCGGTGCGATTAGCGAGCCGGAGCAGATCACCAAACTGACCGGACTGCTCGCGGGCGAAGGCATCGACGTGAGTCGCCTCAGCTTTCTGAAGCGTGGAAACGTCGTGCACTACCTGCAGCAGCACCATCTGATCGACGTCTGTCTCGACACGTTCCCCTTCGGCAATTCGACCACGACCATGCAAGCGCTGTGGATGGGCGTGCCCACCATGACGCTGCCCGGCGTTTCGATGGCGAGCCGCAGCAGCACGGGGTGGCTTTCGCACCTCGGGCTAGACGCGGCCTTCGTCGCGCGGGACAAGGACGACTTCGTGCGCAAGTGCGCCGCGCTGGCCGCCGACCCCGAAGCGCTCGCGGTAGTGCGGCGGGAGCTTCGCGACTACTGCAGGCAGTCGGTCCTTATCGATGCGGGTACGATCGCCAATGCCGCGTCGCGCGCGTTTCGCATCATGTGGCAGCGGTGGTGCGATGGGCTCAAGCCTGAGCATTTCGAGGTGCTAGCGGATGTCAGCAATGCGCACAATGCAGGGCGGCATTCATAAAACTCCAGCGGTGTTCTGAAAATGCTCGAGGCGCGCGCGAGCAATTGCGTCATCTTTTGTCCCATGCATCGACTGCGTTCAGGCACGAGGCGTGCAGCGTAGCCGTCGGTCCCGGCTGCAACCTGGTGCAAGGCGGCGTATGCTCAACGGTCCCGGCATCGTCCCAAGCAGTTCGCTCACGCCATTCCGTCCACCCCAGTCTGGAGCCATCATGGAACTACGCAGGATCGGCACTTCCTCGTTGCAGGTCGCCCCGCTGATGTTCGGCGGCAACGTATTCGGCTGGACGGCCGATGAAGCCACCTCTTTCTCGATCCTCGATGCGTTTGTCGAAGCCGGACTCAATTTCATCGACACCGCCGATGTCTACTCGGCCTGGGTGCCCGGCAACCAGGGCGGGGAGTCGGAGACGATCCTCGGCAAGTGGTTCCGGCGAAGCGGCAAGCGCGAACGGATCGTGCTCGCGACCAAGGTGTCGAAGCATCCGCAGCGCAAGGGGCTGTCGGCGGCAAATATCCAGGCGGCCGTAGAAGACTCGCTGCGCCGCCTGCAAACCGATTACGTCGACGTCTATTTCTCCCACGACGACGACTCCGCGACGCCGCTTGCTGAAACGCTCGGTGCGTATCAGAAGCTGATCGAGGCGGGCAAGGTGCGCGTGATCGGTGCGTCTAACTATAGTGGCGCGCGCGTCGAGGAAGCGCTTGCGGTGTCGCGCGAGCACGGGCTGCCCGAGTATCAGTTGCTGCAACCCGAATACAACTTGTACGACCGCGCGCAATACGAGGGCGACAACGAACCGGTGGCGCTGGCGAATCATCTCGGCGTGGTGGTCTATTACAGCCTCGCGAGCGGGTTCCTGTCGGGCAAATACCGCAGCGAGGCCGATCTGGCCGGCAAGGCCCGCGGGAGCCGGGTCGAGAAATACCTGGACGGGCGCGGCCTACGGATTCTCGGCGCGCTCGACCGCGTCGCGCAACGGCACGGCAGTACGCCGGCCGCGATCGCGCTTGCATGGCTGATCGCGCGGCCGAGCGTTACGGCCCCCATTGCGAGCGCGACCTCGGTCGAGCAGTTGAAGAGCCTGATCGCAGCTGTCCACCTGTCCCTCACCGCCGACGATATCCGTGAACTGGACGAAGCGAGCGCCTGATAAGGCGGGCGCCTCGATCGCCCACGCGAAGGCCATCGGCGCCAGGGAAAAGCCTGGCGCAATCGGTAAACCCCTGGTAGGATGGAGAGTTTCCTGATATCATCGGGAGTGAATTGAGATCTTTGCCTGTTTCGTCAGTGTTCTTCATTGATGAAAGGTTGGCGAAACGGCAACAGACGCGGCTTTTGCATTACGTCTGTCCGCGTTCCGCGGTGAACTCCCCACCTCTCTTTTCCGGCCTCCGTGGCCGCTTTGCCTCTCGCTTCATTCGTGGTTTGGCCGGGGTTGTTTATGAGCCTCGCGTTTGCCTGTTACTGGCCATGAATCGGAGTGACCGGAGTGCCGGTGCGTAAGTGGTGACCTGAGCGGTTACCGCCAAGCAATTAAACCCGTATCTAGTGATTGAGTTAGGAATTACATGACGACGATTCTTCTGAAGGAAAACGAGCCGTTCGAAGTGGCAATTCGCCGCTTTCGTCGCGCAATCGAAAAGAATGGCCTGATCGCTGAACTGCGTGAGCGCCAGTCGTACGAAAAGCCGACTACGGCTCGCAAGCGCAAGAAGGCAGCAGCTGTTAAGCGCCTGCACAAGCGTCTGCGCAGCCAGATGCTGCCGAAAAAGCTGCACTAAGCACGCTTTTACGTACGCCGAACGGCGGTGTGAGCTTCGACAGAAGCCACACCGCCGTTTTATTTTTGCGGCATCGGATTTGTGCGCCGCCGGGGCAGCCGTTACGCCGCGTTCCTCAGCCGCTCGGCCGACAGTCCGAATTCGCGCGCGATCGAGCCCAGCCGGTCGTGCCACTCCCACGTGCCGAACACGTCGTGCACGTTTTGCAGGCAACTGAGCAGAGCGATGGTCACGGGGTCATACACGTTGATGCGGGCGCGCAGCAGCGCTTTTTTCAGCGCGGCCACGCCGACATCCATGTAAGCGGGCACTTCCGTCGGTGGTTTGCCGATGAAGCGCACGGGCACGCCTTCCATCGCAGTCACATAGTCGCGCGGCTTGATCAGGTTGCCGACCGGGCATCCGCCACAATAGCCGCGGTAGGCGCCGCCACCCCTCGGTAGCAATGCAGCGCGTTTCTGTTCGAACAGATGCGTGACGGACCGATCGTATATGTCCTGATGCGTCAGGAAGCGAAGAGTTTTCATGGTTGGTCTCCCGCGTCCGAGGCGGTAGTTATTTGTTGTTGAGCGCACATCGAGCGAGCGCATGGCGATGAGTATCCACCGTGCGCCGTCCGACGAAGGACCGACTACGAGCATGAAAAGGCGCCAATTCGCGAGTTTGCGCGTCCGACGACCCCTTGGCCTTACCCCGCCTTACGACGACGCCCCTTCTTGCCCAGCGACGCGCATCCCTCACGGCACATGCAAGTCGTCTCATGATCGTTGACCATGCCAACCGCCTGCATGAATGCATAGCAGATCGTCGACCCGACGAATTTGCAGCCATAACGCTTGAGCGCCTTGCTCAGCGCGTCCGATACTTCCGTCGACGCAGGCGCATGCTTATACGAAGCCCATTCGTTCTGAATCGGCGTGTCGTCGACGAATGACCACACGAAGTTCGCGAGCGAGCCGTGTTCGGCCCGGATCTGCAGCACGGCGCGCGCGTTCTGGATCGCCGCCTCGATTTTGCCGCGATGCCGCACGATGCTCTCATCGGCGACGAGCGCGTCCACGTGCTTCGGCGTGAAGGCAGCGACCTTGTCGATGTCGAAGTCCGCGAAAGCACGGCGGTAGCCGGCGCGCTTGTTGAGTATCGTCGACCACGACAATCCGGCCTGAGCGCCTTCGAGCACCAGCATTTCGAACAGGTGCTGGTCGTCGCGCGAGGGTACACCCCACTCGGTGTCGTGGTACTGTGCGAGCGCTTCGCTCGATACCCAGTTGCATCGTTGTGTCACTGTCGCGCTCCCGCGTGGTCGTATCGATCGCCAGCATAGCGGAAGCGGTGTACGCCGCAAGCTGGCCAATCGGCTAATTGCGCGATTCAAACTGACCTGCCACGCTAAGCGTTATTCACCCACAGAACTGATTCGATTCGATGAACCACGACTTCTTTCTGATCGGCGTCGACGGCGGCGGCACCGGCACGCGCGTCGTGCTCGCCGATGCGCAGGGCCGCGAACTGGCGCAGGCGGCAAGCGGACCATCGGGCCTCGGGCTCGGCATCCCGCGCGCATGGCAGTCCATTCAGGCCGCCTGCGGCGAAGCGTTCGAGCGAGCCGGCATCGCGCTGGACTGGTCGCGCTGCGTGCTCGGTTGCGGACTTGCGGGCGTCAACAATCGCGACTGGCTCGCCGAGTTTCACGAGCACGCGCCGCGACTGGCCGGACTCGCCGTCGAATCCGACGCCTACACGACCTTGCTCGGCGCGCACGAAGGCGCGCCCGGCGTGATCGTCGCACTCGGCACCGGCAGCGTCGCGGCCTCGCTTGCGAACGACGGCGAGTTCCGCATGGCCAGCGGCTACGGCTTTCCGTCAGGCGACGAGGCGAGCGGCGCGTGGCTCGGCCTGCGGCTGATCGTGCACGCGCAACAGGCGCTAGACGGCCGCGCTGCCGTCGACGATCTCGCGCATGCGTTGCTCGCGCATACCGGCACTCAGGATCGCGACAGCCTGGTCGTGTGGCTGTGCGCGGCTAATCAAACTGCCTACGCGCGGCTCGCACCGATCGCGATCGAACACCGCGCACATCCGTTCGCGGCGCGCCTGCTCGGCGAGGCTGGCGTCGAAGTGGGCAAGATGATCGCCGCGCTGGACGCGACGGGCGCGCTGCCGGTCGCGCTATGCGGAGGCCTCGGCGCGCCGCTGCGCGAGTACGTGCCCGAGGCGTATCAGGCGCGCCTGCGCGAGCCGCGGGCGGATTCGGCGCATGGCGGCTTGCAGCTGGCGCGGCGCGAGGCGCAGCGGCTGGCTTGACGAGACCTGTAAAATATCGGCTTTGACGCTGCCTCGACGGCTCAGCCGCCGGACTCACCATGTATAAAGTCATCGCCACGGATCTCGACGGCACACTGCTCAACGCCGACCACCAGGTCGACCCGTTCACGGTCGCCACGGTGCGCAAGCTCGAAAGCGACGGGCTGCAGTTCGTGATCGCCACGGGGCGGCACTACTGCGACGTCGCGGGCATCCGCGATCTGCTCGGCATCAATCCATACCTGATCACGTCGAACGGCGCGCGGGTTCACGCGCCTGACAACACCGTGATTCACGCCGACGATCTGCAGCCCGCGATCGTCCAGCGTCTCGTGCAGCCAGAAATTGTCGGCGCGCATGGTCGAGTGATCGTCAGTCTGTTTGCTGACGAGGCGTGGCTGATCGATCGCGACGCGCCCCATCTGCTGGAATTTCACCAGGATTCGGGCTTCACGTACGAAGTGACCGACCTGCCGAAGCACAATGGCGTCGACATTGCCAAGGCGCTGTATATCGGCGATCCCGCCGATCTCGCGCAGGTTGCCGCCAATCTGGAACGCGAATTCGGCGAGCGGCTATACGTGACGTATTCGTTGCCGGATTGTCTTGAAGTGATGACCGCGAATGTGTCGAAGGGGCGCGCGCTGCAGATCGTGCTCGAGCGACTCGCTATCGACGCGTCGCAGTGCGTCGCGTTCGGCGACAACATGAACGATATCGATCTGCTCGAGACGGCCGGCCATCCATTCATGATGAACAATGCCAATCCCGATCTGATCACGCGTCTGCCGCATGTGCCGCGCATTGGCAACAATTTCGAGGCCGGCGTTGCCCATCATCTGCGTAAACTGTTTGCTCTCAAAGACGAACTGGCGTCCTGAACCGCAATCACTCAAATTGAAGGCGGCCCGCATCCACACTCGCGTGGATGCGGGCCGCAAAAGTTGCTCGCGAAGCGAGAAGCGCGGAGCGTGATGCACTCCGCTTACGCCCGTCAATCCCGCCAGCCGCGGTGCTCACCGCGATAGTCATGGCCCCAGCGACGATTGTCGTGACCCCAGCCGCGGTCATCGCGGTGATAGTCGCGGTAGTAGTAGTCGCCGCGCGGGTAGCGATGATCCCATCCGCCGTAATACACCGGCTCCGGCGCGGCGTAGACGCGCGCGGGCGCCGCATAAACCGGAGCGCCGAGCGATAGGCCGACGCTCAGATCCGTATGCGCCTGCGCGACACCGCATGCGCCCGCCGCGAGTCCGGCAGCAACCAGCAAGTGAGTGACGATGCGCTTCATGTTGGTCTCTCCTGTGAGGCGACGTAGGTTTGTCGCACAGGACCAATGTACGCACTCGAGCCGGGGAGGACTGCGACCAGATGTTACGGACTGCAAGCATCGTCGAAGTCAGCGAAGGCAGGCGGAAAGAACTCGCGGACGTTGCGCGCAGACACCTTACTTCGCTGGCAGCCGCGCCCCACGGGGCTTTGCGGCCGGACAATTCAGGCCGGCAGGCGGCGCGTCGCACACGCTTGCAGCTTGATGCACCGGCCCACGTAATCGTGGCTTACATCTGTATTACCCTATTAATCCGCCGCAGGCGCCGAAGCGGTCGAACTGGCGGAAGAGGCCGCGCCTGCCGAAGACGCCGACACCGCCGGCAACGCAGCACAAGGGCAATCGGTCGCCCGGCCATCGAGCCCTTCGCGGTCATGCTTGAAGCTCGCGCGCGGCATGCCGTTCTGCCAGTCGAGCCGGACGATGTAAATGCTGTCGAAGTCGTCGCTTTGCCATTTCGGCACGTCGGCCGCGCGACCGCCATGCGCGCTCAACAGCTGCCGCAACAGCTTCTCGATCAGCTTGTGCTCCCACGCAATCACGATCAGCTTGCCGCGATTAGCCGGGTCGACGAGCGCGTTGCCGAGCTGGTCGACCTGCGCAAAGCCGTACGGCGTTTGCACCGGTAGCTGGAATTGAATCGCGGTCGGCTCGATCGTCGCGAGCGGGCGCACGTAATAGTACGGATGACCGCCGTCTTCTTTTTGCTGGCCGGGGTCCGGCGCGTAGATCGCATCGGGTTTGCCGAATTTGGCGGCGATCACCGCCGGCAACGCGAGCGCACGGTTGAGCCCCTGGCAGTCTAGCTGGCCGTAGCCTTGCGCAGGCTTCTCGCCATGGCGAACGAATACGAGGGTTTCGATATTGCCGCCCGCCCCAGCCGTGGCGGGGGCTGCGGTTGCGACGACAGTCGCCGTGTTCGTCGCCGCGGACGCGGCCGGCAACGTCAGCGCGCTCGCGCACAAGCCGCCGAGCGACAGTGCGACGCCTTGCAGGAATCCGCGGAAACGGTTCATCGAAAGCACCTGTGCGAGGCTGGGAAGTCGCCCGATTCTAGCAGCGGTGCTCTCCGGCACGCGGCCGCCGCGCATTGATATCGCATTGGCGCTCGCAATGAATAATGGGCGCCGGGGCGCCCATTCATGCGACCGACGCGTCGAACCAGCCGTCAGTCGAGCGCCAGCTTGCTCGCATCGCTGCAGCGATCCTCGGCGATCAGCGGATAGACGACTCCCGCAATCACCGCACCGATGATCGGCGCAGCCCAGAACAGCCACAGCTGATCGATCGCCGCGCCGCCGACCAATAGCGCCGGCCCCGTCGAGCGCGCCGGATTGACCGACGTGTTGGTGACCGGAATCGAGACCAGGTGGACCAGCGTCAGGCACAGGCCGATCGCGATGGGCGCGAAGCCGGCCGGCGCGCGGCGATCAGTCGCGCCGAGAATTACGAACAGGAAGAAGCCCGTCATCACCACTTCGCAAACGAAGGCGGCGGCGAGCGCATAGTGCCCCGGCGATTGCTCGCCATAACCGTTCGTCGCGAAACCGCTCGCGACAAGGTCGAAGCCCGGCTTGCCCGACGCGATCAGCGACAGCACGAATGCACCGAACACCGCGCCGACTACCTGCGCGGCGATATAGGGCAGCAGATCGCGCACCGGGAATCGGCCGGCGACGGTCAGGCCGACGCTCACCGCCGGATTCAGGTGGCAGCCTGAAATGTGGCCGATCGCAAAAGCCATCGTCAGCACGGTCAGGCCGAAGGCCAGCGACACGCCGACGAAGCCGATGCCCAGACCATGAACCGGCCCGGCGAAGTTGGCGGCGAGGACCGCGCTGCCGCAGCCTCCGAGTACGAGCCAGAAGGTGCCGAACAGTTCGGCAACGAGGCGCTTTGACAACTGCATGTTTGGTGATCCTAAAAAGAATTGGCACTTCAGAAGCACGCATCGGAAACCGCGAGTACGTACGTTGAGCGCGCAATTCTAGGTAGGCAGCGCCAAATCAGGTGTCAAGGATTGTCAATCTGGACAGAATTTATAAACTATTACGAGATAAAGCGCATGTTTTACAATTCACACGCTTTAATAATTATCAGAGGAAAATTCGCTAAACCGGTATTAGTGGCCATTGCGAATTTCTATAATTGCAGCTAGTCTGCGGTCGAATGAGTTCTAGAAAGGGGAGAACCGAATGTCTCAATATGCAGACCTCAAGGCGCAGATAGCCAAATTGCAGGCACAGGCAGAAGAAGCGCGACGCACGGAAATCGACAATGTCGTTGCCGACATCCGCCAAAAGATCGCCGAATACGGTCTGACCGCGCAGGATCTCGGTTTCGCGGTCGCCGCCAAGCGCGGCCGCCCGCCCAAGAAGACGCCGCTGCCGGCAAAATATCAGGACCCCAAGTCGGGCAATACATGGAGCGGGCGCGGCAAGCCGCCCAAATGGATCGTTGGCAAGAATCGCGAGCGCTTTCTGATTGGCTCGGCCTGATCTCCGCTCGAGGTGACGCGGTGCAAGCGGTCTGAAGGTTTTTTGCCGCTTCGGCTTAATCGCTACGCGCTAATCCGCGGTGGAAGCGCCACCATCGCAGTATTAAAAAAGCCGCCCATACAGGGCGGCTTTTTCGCGTCCGGCGGCGAGAATGACTTCGTCTTCCGGTCCTGCAAACGATACCGATGCCGGATTCGTCCGCTATTGGGCGTTATAAGCGAAGGTTCACAGCGCCGCTTCAAAGCGGACCGAAAACGGCCGGCCGTAAAAGCGCCGGCCGTTTTCAAGCGCGCTTAGCCGACCGCGACCTGGCGCAATACCGGGCGCCGCGACGTTTCAATCAAGGCCGAATAGCCGTCGACATAGTTCTGCGCCATCGTTTTCGAACTGAAGCGGCGTTCGAACTGTGCGCGGATTTCGGTGCGCGACAGCTCGTCCAGACGCTGCAGAGCCGCTACCGCGCCTTGCACGTCCTCGACGATATAGCCGGTCACGCCGTGGTCGATCACCTCGGGCACCGAGCCGCGGTTGAACGCGATAACCGGCGTACCGCAGGCCATCGACTCGATCATCACGAGGCCGAACGGCTCGGACCAGTCGATCGGGAACAACAGCGCTTTCGCTCCCGACAGAAACTCGGGTTTCTGCGCCTCGTTGATTTCACCGACGAACTCGACATGCGCCATCGACAGCAGCGGCTCGATTTCGCGCTTGAAGTACTCCATGTCGACCTTGTCCACCTTGGCGGCGATCTTCAGCGGCAGACCGCTTTGCGCGGCGATCTTGATGGCTGTATCGACGCGTTTTTCCGGGCAGATGCGGCCGAGGAACGCGAGGTATTCGGGCTTCTTGTGAGGCTGCGGCGTCAACAGCTGGTCCGGCAGACCGTGATAGATCGTGCTGAGCCAATTGGCCTGCTGCAGCGGCAGACGCTGCGAATCCGAAATCGACACGACCGGCACATGCGAGAACGCGTCGAACACCGGCTGCAATTCCGGCAGGTCCAGACGGCCGTGCAGCGTGGTCACGAACGGCGTGTCCATCGTCGTGAACAGCGGGAACGGCATGTAGTCGAGATGGAAGTGCAGTACGTCGAACTCGTGCGCGACCTTGCGGACTTTTTCCATCATCAGCACGTGCGGCGCCAATGCATCGCGAATCGTCGGATCGAGGCGCAGCGCGCGCGGCCAGCACGCCTCGAGATTGGCGGACGTGACCGAGTCGCCGCTCGCGAACAGCGTGACGTCATGGCCGAGGTCGACGAGCGCTTCGGTCAGATACGACACGACACGTTCGGTGCCGCCATAGAGTTTCGGAGGGACAGCTTCGTAGAGCGGCGCGATTTGTGCGATTCGCATGCGTTTTCTCCTGTATCGATTGGAGTTAGCGCGAGGGGCGCTGACCCGAATCCCATGCAGATTTTTGATCTCACCGGGGCTTCGCACGACGGCGGGACCGCTCGAGGTACGTAGCCCTAACGGGCGGTTGGGCGCGGTTTCTCCCCGCCCGAAGGGTGGTCCGAAATAGGTATCGGGTAATCCCTTAGCCTCCATTATCGGGATCGACCGCGGTAATTCGAGTTATTTTTCAAACGCTTAATGTTGTTACAGCGCGAAACATGGACCGTTACAGCCTGGATACACAGTCCAATCGCAACCGTCCCATGATCGGCAAACGCAATTGCGCCGACTCAATCGAGCGCGCCACAGGCGAAATGCACCGTAGCAAGCAGCGGACCCGGGGGTCGGATGAATGGAAAACGCGGGTAACGGAGGCGGATGGCAGGCGGGTGAAAACGTCTTATAATTCTTTTTCACCGTCTTACGGTGCGGTGATGAAATTCTAAAAACTCACCAACCGGTACACGCCGCAGCCGTAAATATTCCCAGTGCGCATCATCGGTCCCGCCCAGCGCCTCAATTCGTCCCAATTTGGGCCTCGCCGCACCCTGGCTTGTAGGAATTATTCCTACACAAATGACGGATTAATCCGTCATCCCGGTGGGGTGTCTCTCCGATTTTCGGCTGTGCCCCCTTTCGAGACAATGCTTGCAAGACCAGAGACGAGTCGATTCGCGCGGGTTAAGCGCGCGCGTTCGAGCAAACGTTTCCGCAAAAAAAATCGGCCTGACCAGCCGGGCATACGAACGGGGGAATCATGAGCACGACCAGCCACATGCTCAGTGAGATCAGAGAAGTCAACCTGTCCTATCTGCTGCTCGCCCAGCGTCTGCTGCGCGAAGACAAGCCGATGGGCATGTTCCGCATGGGTATTTCGGACCAGCTGGCCGACGTGCTCGCCAACCTGTCGTTGGCGCAGACCGTCAAGCTCGCGGCGTCCAACCAGATGCTGTGCCGCTTCCGCTTCGACGATCACGCGGTACTGTCCGCCCTCGCGGACAAGGACAAGTCGAGCGCGATCGCGCAGGCTCATTCGGCCATCCTGATGGCGAGCCAGCCGGTCGAGCAGCTCGGCTGATGGCCAGTAAGAGCGTCGTACTCGAAGCCCAACAAATCACCCTCGCGATCGAGCTGATCGAACTGGGCGCGCGTCTGCAATTGCTGGAGGCTGAAACCAGCCTGTCGCGCGACCGGCTCATCAAGCTGTACAAGGAACTGAAAGGGGTGTCGCCGCCCAAGGGCATGCTGCCGTTTTCGACCGACTGGTTCATGACCTGGCAGCCGAACTTTCATTCATCGCTGTTCTACAACATCTACCGTTTCATGGCCGGCTACGGCGGCTGCCGCGCGATCGAATCGATCGTGAAGAGCTACCGGCTGTATCTGGAGCACGTGCAGTTGCACGACGACGAGCCGGTGCTCAGTCTCACGCGCGCGTGGACGCTGGTGCGCTTCTTCGACTCGGGCATGCTGCAGCTGAGCGCCTGTCGCCGCTGCGGCGGCCACTTCGTCGCGCACGCGCACGATCCGCAGCACGCGTTCGTTTGCGGGCTGTGTCAGCCGCCGTCGCGCGCGGGCAAAACGAAAAAAGCAGCGCAAACGCGGGCCGAGCGGCAAACCGCCGTCGCCGGAATCCCGGCCGGAGTGCCGCAGGTGGCCGACACGCGGGCTCACGAGGTCCGCCGCACCGCTCCCACGCTCGACACCCTCGCCACCGCCGAAGTTTGAGCGGCGCACGTTGAGGCAGCGCAAGCCTCTGGTTTACACCGGACGCGAGCGCCGTCTTTTTCCCCAAAGTTTTCCGCCTCGGTGCCGTAAACCTGACTAACGACGGTGACCGTCGCATTTTTGTGAGGGCTCGGCAGTGCTGATATTCGTGGGAACACTCGTGACGCTGTTGTCCGTCTTCGGCGGTTACGCGCTGGAAGGGGGCCATCTCGGCGCGCTGCTGCAACCCGTTGAGGTGCTGATGATCGCCGGCGCCGGACTTGGCGCGTTCATTCTCGGTAACGGGATGAAGACGATCAAGGCGACACTGCGCGTCATTCCGACCCTGTTCAAGGGCGCGAAGTACAACAAGGACGTCTACATGGAGCTGATGGGGCTCCTGTACGTGCTGCTCGCGAAAGCGCGCAAGGAAGGCACGCTGACGCTCGAAGCCGACATCGACGATCCGTCGAAGAGCCCGATCTTCACGCAGTACCCGAAGATCCTCGCCGACAAGCACATCATCGAGTTCCTGACCGACTACCTGCGGCTGATGGTCGGCGGCAACATGAATGCGTTCGAGATCGAAAGCCTGATGGACGAGGAGATCGAAACGCACCATCAGGAAGGCGAGGCGCCCGCCCAGGCGCTGAGCAAGGTCGGCGACGCGATGCCGGCGTTCGGTATCGTCGCCGCGGTGATGGGCGTCGTGCACACGATGGCCTCGGCCGACAGGCCGCCCGCGGTGCTCGGCGAGATGATCGCGCAGGCGCTGGTCGGCACCTTCCTCGGCATTCTGCTTTCGTACGGGCTGATCGGACCGCTCGCGAGCGTCGCCGAACAGCGCGTGACCGAGTCCACCAAGATGTTCCAGTGCATCAAGGTGACGATCCTCGCGAGCCTGAACGGCTACGCGCCGGCGATCGCGGTCGAGTTCGGCCGCAAGGTGCTGTTCTCGACCGAGCGCCCGTCGTTCGCCGAGCTCGAAGAGCACGTGCGCCGCGTCAAGGCGAAATAAGGCGGCGACGGGAACCGAATCGATGAGCAGCAAGGACAAAGACCGCGCAATCGTTGTCAAGCGCTCGGCACCGAGGAAGCACGGTCATCACGGTGGCGCATGGAAGCTCGCCTACGCGGACTTCATGACCGCCATGATGGCGTTCTTCCTGCTGATGTGGCTGCTGAGCTCGGCCTCGACCGTGCAGCTGAAGGGCATCGCCGAGTACTTCAATCAGCCGCTGAAGATCACGCTGTGGGGCGGCGATCGCAGCGCCGAAGACTCGAGCATCCTGAAGGGCGGCGGGCGTGACATCTCGACCGACGCGCAGGGCGTGACCCGCTCGACCGACGGCAGCAGCAACCGCGCCGAGCGCACCGCGTCGCGCAACAACGAAGACTCGGTGAAGCAGCTGCAGGGCGAGCTCGAACGCCGCGAGCAGGTGCGCCTGCACGACCTGCAGGTCAAGCTGATGGCCGCGATCGAGGCGAACCCGGTGCTGCGCCAGTTCAAGCAGCAGATCCGCATCGACTCGACCCTGACCGGCCTGCGCATCGAGATCGTCGACTCGCAGAAGCGGCCGATGTTCGCGACCGCGCGCGACGTCGTCGAACCGTACATGCGCGACATTCTGCGCGAGATCGGCCACACGCTGAACGACGTGCCGAACCGCATCATCGTCCAGGGCCACACCGACGCCGTGCCGTACGCGGGCGGCGAGAAGGGCTATAGCAACTGGGAGCTGTCGGCCGACCGCGCGAACGCGTCGCGGCGCGAGCTGGTCGCGGGCGGCATGGACGAAGCGAAGGTGATGCGCGTGCTCGGCCTCGCGTCGACGCAGAACCTGAACAAGGCGGACCCCCTTGATCCGGAGAACCGTCGCATCAGCATCATCGTGTTGAACAAGAAGTCCGAGGCGGCGCTCGATCACGACGATTCGACGACGACCACGCTGTCGGACGACGCAGCCGGCTCGAAGCCGCTGCTGCAAAAACTTGCGCAGCCGGTGACGGCTGCACCGAAGTTGCCGGCGGCGGCGCCGCCGGCAAAGTAACAGACCGCGGCCGCCGGGCCGGGGCCCGCGCCCGAGCGGCGCGCCCCGCCAGGCGGCCCAGTGTTTAGCGCAGCGAGGTTTTCATGATCAGGCACATCCTGGCAGTCGACGATTCGGCATCGATGCGGCAGATCCTCGCCGCGACGCTGACAGGCGCCGGCTATGAGGTCACGCTCGCGGCGGACGGCAACGAAGGGCTCGAAAACGCGCTCGCGATGGCGTTCGATCTCGTGTTGACCGACCAGCATATGCCCGGCAAGACCGGTCTCGATCTGATCACCGCGCTGCGCGGAAATCCAGCCTACCAGGCGACGCCCATCCTCGTCCTCACGACGGAATCGGGCGAGCCCTTCAAAGAGGCGGCGCGCGCAGCGGGTGCGACCGGCTGGATCGAAAAGCCGCTCGACCCGGACATGTTGACCGAGCTGGTGGCGGCGCTGGCCGAACCGGACCCGGATTGATCCGCGCAATCAATACCTTTAGACACAGTACCGATAGCTCTCGACGCGCCTCTCCGGCAACTCACGCCAGACAGGCACTCTCGCGGTGAACCAGGCATGACACTCGACATCACACAGTTCTATCAGACGTTCTTCGACGAAGCGGACGAACTGCTCGCGCAGATGGAGCAATTGCTGCTCAATCTCGACGTGGCCCGCCCGGACCCCGAAGACCTCGCGGCGATCTTTCGCGCCGCGCATTCGATCAAGGGCGGCGCGGCGACGTTCGGCTTCACCGCGCTCACCGAGACCACGCACATTCTCGAGTCGCTGCTCGATCGCGCGCGCAATAACGAGCTGGTGCTGCGCAAGGACATGATCGACACGTTCCTGGAAACCAAGGACGTGCTTTCCGGCCAGCTCGCCGACTACCGCGCGAGCGCCGAGCCCGACGCCGAGGTGGCGCGCGCGATCTGCGCGAAGCTCGAGCAGCTGCACGCGGAAAGCCGCATGGGCGGCGCGCCGGCAGCGGCAGCCGTCGAGCCCGCGCCGGTCGCGGCGCAGGCGGCAACCCAAACAACAACAGCAACAACCGCGGTACAGCAGCAAGGCGGCACCCCGCCTGAGCACGTCGTCGAACAGGCGGTGCAAATGGCGGGCGAATGGATGGACGGCGAACCGGCACAGACCGGGCAAGCCGCGGGCACGGACGACAGCGCCGGCCCACATCTGAAAATCACGCTACGGGGCGTGGGAGAGAAAGACCAGGAACTGCTCGCCGAAGAGCTGGGCAACCTGGGCAATATCGTCGGGCAGGTCAAGAGCGGCGGCGATCTGATGCTGTGGCTCTCGAGCGACGTACCCTCCGACGACATCATCGCCGTGTGCTGCTTCGTGATCGACGAAAGTCAGATCACGATCGGCCGCGGCACCGCGCCGGCGGACGACGCGCAGCAGGGCGAACCTGGAACGCCCGCCGCTGCCGCCGCTCCGGCACCGGCGCAAAGCGCGCCTGTCGCCCCCGCCGCTCCGGCGGCGCAAGCGCAGGCGCAGCCGGTCGTTCATGCGGAGCAGCCGGCATCGTCGGCTCCGGCGGCTCACGCCGCGGCGCCCGCAAGCGCGGCCAGTCACGCCGACAGCATCGAGCCGCCGCCAGCGCCGCCCGCGGCGGCTCCCGCGGCAGCCAAACCCGCTTCGGCCGGGTCCGCCGAACACGACCGCAAGGCGGCCCGCCCGGCCGCCGCGGCGGCGAGCGGCGAAGGCAGCTCGATTCGCGTCGGCGTCGAGAAGGTCGATCAGCTGATCAACCTGGTCGGCGAACTGGTGATCACGCAGGCGATGCTCGCGGAGACCACCAGCACGTTCGATCCGGCGCTGCACGACCGGCTCTTCAACGGCATGGCGCAGCTCGAGCGCAACGCCCGCGATCTGCAGGAAGCGGTGATGTCGATCCGCATGATGCCGATGGATTACGTATTCAGCCGCTTCCCGCGTCTGGTGCGCGATCTCGCGGCGAAACTCGGCAAGGAGGTCGAACTCGTCACCTTCGGTCAGGCGACCGAACTCGACAAGAGCCTCATCGAACGGATCATCGATCCGTTGACGCACCTCGTGCGCAACAGTCTCGACCACGGCATCGAAACGGTCGAGGCGCGGCGCGCGGCGGGCAAGGATTCGACCGGTCAGCTGGTGCTGTCGGCGGCCCACCATGGCGGCAACATCGTCATCGAGGTCAGCGACGACGGCGCGGGCCTGCGCCGCGACAAGATTCTCGCGAAGGCGGCCAAGCAGGGCATGCAGGTCAGCGAAACGATGACCGACGAGGAAGTCTGGAACCTGATCTTCCTGCCGGGCTTCTCGACCGCCGAGCAGGTCACCGACGTGTCCGGCCGCGGCGTCGGCATGGACGTGGTGAAGCGCAACATCCAGTCGATGGGCGGTCACGTCGAGATCACGTCGCACGCGGGCAAGGGCAGCACCACGCGGATCGTGCTGCCGCTCACGCTGGCGATTCTCGACGGCATGTCGGTGAAGGTCGGCAACGAGATCTTCATCCTGCCGCTGAACTTCGTGATGGAGTCGCTGCAGCCGCAAGCCGAAGACATCTACACGGTCGCCAACGGCGAGCGCGTGGTGCGCGTGCGCGGCGAATACCTGCCGCTCGTCGCGTTGCACGAGGTGTTCAACGTGTCGGAAGCGAAGCAGGAGCCGACCCAGGGCATCGTCACGATCATGCAGACCGAGGGACGGCGCTTCGCGATGCTGATCGACGAACTGGTCGGCCAGCAGCAGGTGGTCGTGAAGAATCTGGAAACGAATTACCGCAAGGTACACGGCATTTCCGCGGCGACCATTCTGGGCGACGGCAGCGTCGCGCTGATCGTGGACGTCGCGGCGCTGAACCGCGAAACGCGTCATGCGCATGGGCATGCGCAGGCGATGAGCCTCGCGTGACGCTTGCAGCAAACGCCGCAATGACAGACACCGCAACACAACTTCAACTCAATTCATCCCAACCGTTTGGGGGCTAACGTGGCAGAAGTCCAATCCATCAATTCGAGCGTCGCAAACGCGAGCGGTACGAATGGCCGCCGCGACGCGCAGGCGGACGCCGGCGGTCAGGAATTCCTCGTCTTCACGCTCGGCGCGGAAGAGTACGGCATCGACATCCTGAAGGTGCAGGAAATCCGCGGCTACGACAACGTGACGCGCATCGCCAACGCGCCCGAGTTCATCAAGGGCGTGATCAACCTGCGCGGCATCATCGTGCCGATCGTCGATATGCGGATCAAGTTCCATCTGGGCCGCGTCGAGTACGACCATCAGACCGTCGTGATCATCCTGAACGTCGCGCATCGCGTGGTCGGGATGGTCGTGGACGGCGTGTCGGACGTGCTGACGCTGGCGATCGACCAGATCATGCCGGCGCCGGAATTCGGCGCGACGCTGACGACCGAATACCTGACCGGCCTCGGTACGGTCGACGGCCGCATGCTGATCCTGATGGACATCGAGAAGCTGATGACCAGCTCCGAGATGGCGCTGACCGAGACGCTCGGCGTCTGACGGCATGCAGCAACGGAACCCGGCACAAGGAGCATCAACATGCTGAGCAGGTGGTCGATCCGCACGTCGCTGACGATGGTGGGGATTCTTCTGGTGACGCTGACCGTGGCGGTCGGCGCGCTCGGGCTGACCGCGCTGAATCGCGCGAGCGGCTCGCTCGAACGCATCGCGCGCGGCGAACTGGTCGCGATTCATGCGCTCGACGACGCGTCGGCGTCTCTACTGCGCGCGCGCATCGCGATCGAACGCTTCAACACGCTGACGGCCGCCGGCAAGGCGGACGAGGCGAAGAAGGCACTCGATCGCGCGCAGGAGCTGCTCGGCAAGAGCAATCAGAGCTGGCAGGCGTATCTCGACGCGCCGAAGCACGGCGTCGAGCAGCCCTTGCTCGACGATGTGCTCGCCAAACATACGACGGTGATGCACGACGGCGTCGACGTCGAATTCGCCGCGTTGAATGCGAACAATCTCGACGCGTATCACGCGGTCGCGGACACCAAGATCAGCCCGATGTTCATCGCCTACGACGCGGCGGCCGCCGCGGTGATCCAGGCGCTGCAGCAGAGCGTGGCCGATCAGGAGGCGAGCGCGCAGTCGAACACATCGCTGATGATCACGCTGATCAGCGTGATCACGGTGTTCGCGCTGCTGGTGGTGGTCGGCATCAGCTTCGCGCTGCGCGGGCTCATCGTGCAGCCGCTGAAAGACGCGACCGCGTGCTTCGAGCGGATCGCCGCGGGCGACCTGTCCACCCCGGTCGAGGCATTCAGCAACAACGAAATCGGCCGCCTGTTCGCGGGCATCAAGCGGATGCAGGAAAGCCTCGCGACGATGCTGCGCGCGGTGCGCAGCGGTACCGAATCGATCGACACCGGCGCGCGCGAAATCGCGATGGGCAACACCGATCTGTCGCAGCGCACCGAGCAGCAGGCGGCGTCGCTGCAGGAAACCGCGTCGAGCATGGATCAGCTGACCGGCACCGTGCGGCAGAACACCGAGAACGCGCGCCAGGCGAGCCAGCTCGCCGTCAACGCGTCGGACATCGCGACGCGCGGCGGCGAGGTGGTGAGCCAGGTCGTCACGACGATGCAGGAAATCGCGACCAGTTCGAACAAGGTCGTCGACATCATCGGCGTGATCGAGGGCATCGCGTTCCAGACCAACATCCTCGCGCTGAACGCGGCGGTCGAAGCCGCGCGCGCCGGCGAACAGGGCCGCGGCTTCGCGGTGGTCGCGGGCGAAGTGCGCAGCCTCGCGCAGCGCAGCGCGAGCGCCGCGAAAGAGATCAAGGAGCTGATCGGCGATTCGGCCGACAAGGTGAAGAGCGGCTCCGAACTGGTCGGCCGCGCGGGCACGACGATGGACGAAATCGTCCAGGCGGTGCGCCGCGTGACCGACATCATGGGCGAGATCAGCGCGGCGTCGGAAGAGCAGTCGAGCGGCATCGAGCAGGTCAATCGCGCGGTCGTGCAGATGGATTCGGTCACGCAGCAGAACGCGGCGCTGGTCGAACAGGCGGCCGCCGCGGCGGCGTCGCTCGAAGACCAGACGCGCCAGTTGCAGGCGGTGCTGAGTGGCTGGAAGGTGACCGGCGGCACACCGGCGCGTCAAAGCGCACCGGCGACGCCGCGTTCGCAAGCCTCCGCGCAGTTCGCCAAGGCCGCACCGCAAGCAGCGAGCGCGGCGACGCCGGTGAACCCGGCCGGCGCGAGCAGCGAAGCGAAGGCAACCGCTGCGGCCCCGGCGGCCCCGGCCCAGCACGAGGCAGCCGCACGAGTCGAACCGGCATTGAAGTCCAGGCCGGCCGCAGCAGCGGCTCGCGCGACGACCGACACGCCCGCGCGCGCCGCTCCGGCGAGCACGGCGAAGGCAAGCTCGGACGCGGACTGGGAAACGTTTTAGGCAACGGCAGAGTGATATGTGGTCAACCGGCATCGCGCCCGCGGATGGGCGAAGCATCGAAGCACGCGCAGCACGCGTGTCGCGAGCCGGCCGTATGTCGATGGTACTCGCGGGAGGGCGCGACCCCGCGAAGACAATTCCTACCTCCCAGCCAGTCCGGCTGGGCGGCGAGCGTGATGGCTCATATCGCAGACAGGAATTTTGATGATGGCAACGCGCGCAACACAACGCCCCGTGCGGGCGGCACCTGACGGCATCGAGCCGGCCAGGTCCGTCGAGACGGGACGCGATTTCGAATTCACGGCGGCGGATTTCGCCCGCATCCGCGATCTGATTCATCGCGTGGCGGGCATCTCGCTGTCGGACCACAAGCGCGACATGGCGTATAGCCGCCTCGCGCGACGCTTGCGGGCGCGCGGCATCGATACGTTCCGCCAGTATCTCGATCTGCTCGAAGCGGAAAACGATCCGGCCGAGTGGGAAGCGTTCACCAATGCGCTGACCACCAACCTGACCGCGTTCTTTCGCGAAGCCCATCACTTTCCGATCCTCGCCGAGTTCGTGCCGCGCCGGTCGCAACCGGTGTCCGTGTGGTGCTCGGCGGCATCGACCGGCGAGGAGCCGTACTCGATCGCGATGACGCTGATCGAGGCGCTCGGCGAGACCGGCGCGCGCCAGGCGTCGGTGCTCGCGACCGACATCGACACCCAGGTGCTCGCGAAGGCCGAGGCCGGCGTCTACCAGTTCGATCAGGTCAAGCACCTGTCCCCCGAGCGCCTGAAGCGCTTCTTCCTGAAGGGCACGGGCGCGCATGCGGGGATGGTCAAGGTGCGACCCGAAGTGCGCGCGCTCGTGCGCTTCGAGCAACTGAACCTGACCGATCGCGATTACCAGTTGCGCACGCAGTTCGACGCGATCTTCTGCCGCAACGTGATGATCTATTTCGACAAGCCGACGCAGGCGCAGGTGCTGGCGCGCTTCGAGCCGCTGGTGAAGCCGGGCGGCCTGCTGTTCGCCGGTCATTCGGAAAACTTCACGTACGTGACGCAGGCGTTCCGGCTGCGCGGCCAGACCGTCTATGAACTGACGCGCGACGCCAGCGGCGCGCGCGCGCCGTCGCGCGCGAACGCGCATGACGCGCATCAGGCGAGCGGGGTGGCCGCATGAGCAGCACGCTGCCGATCGCTACCAACCTGTACTACGACAACCACTTCCAGCGCCCCGGCGTGAAGCTGTTGCCCAACGAGTTCTACACGACGAGCGAAGACATGGTGCTCGTGACCGTACTCGGCTCGTGCGTCGCGGCCTGCATCCAGGACCGCACCGCGGGCATCGGCGGCATGAATCACTTCATGCTGCCCGACGACGGCGCGGACGTCGCGCAGGCCGCGTCGGACTCGATGCGCTACGGCGCGTACGCGATGGAAGTGCTGATCAACGAACTGATCAAGGCGGGCGGCCGGCGCGAGCGCTTCGAGGCCAAGGTGTTCGGCGGCGGCGCGGTGCTCGCGGGTATGACGACGATGAACATCGGCGACCGCAACTCGGAGTTCGTGCGCCGCTATCTGGCCACCGAAAAGATCCGCATCGTCGCCGAGGACCTGCAGGGCTCGCATCCGCGCAAGGTCGCGTTCATGCCGCGCACCGGTCAGGTGATGGTGAAGAAATTGCGCTTGCAACAGGAAGCGGGCGTCGCCGAGCGCGAACAGGCGCTCGTGCGGCAGAGCGCCGAAGCGCGCGCCGAGCGGCTCGCCGCGGCGCGCAGCCGGGTCGAGCTGTTCGCGAAGCCGGCCGCCGCGCGGCCGAAAATCGAACTGTTCGGCGCGAGCCCGCGCCCGACTTATTCCAACAACGCCAGAACCACAGAGGAGGCGTGAGCGCTGTGCAAAAGATCAAGGTATTGTGCGTCGACGATTCGGCGCTGATCCGCAGCCTGATGACCGAGATCATCAATGGCCAGCCGGACATGACGGTGGTGGCGACGGCGCCCGATCCGCTCGTCGCGCGCGAGCTCATCAAGCAGCACAACCCGGACGTGCTGACGCTCGACGTCGAAATGCCGCGCATGGACGGCCTCGATTTTCTCGAGAAGCTGATGCGTCTGCGGCCGATGCCGGTCGTGATGGTGTCGTCGCTGACCGAGCGCGGCAACGAAATCACGCTGCGCGCGCTCGAACTCGGCGCGGTCGATTTCGTGACCAAGCCGAAGGTCGGCATTCGCGACGGCATGCTGGACTACGCGGAAAAGCTCGCCGACAAGGTTCGCGCGGCGGCCCGCGCGCGCGTGCGCCAGGCGGCGCCCGCGCAGCAGGCGGCCACTCAGGCGGCGCACGCGCCGGTCGGCTCCGCGCCGCTTTTCAACAACCCGCTGCTGAGTACCGAGAAGCTGGTCATCGTCGGTGCGTCGACGGGCGGCACCGAGGCGATTCGCGAAGTGCTGGTGCCGCTGCCGCCCGATGCGCCCGCGGTGCTGATCGCGCAGCACATGCCGCCGGGCTTTACGAAATCTTTTGCGCAACGCCTCAATGGTTTGTGCCGGATTACCGTTAAAGAAGCAGAGCACGGCGAGCGGGTGCTGCCGGGGCACGCATACATCGCGCCGGGCCACGCGCATCTGTTGCTCGCGAGGAGCGGTGCGAACTATATTGCGCATCTGTCCGACGACCCGCCGGTGAACCGGCATCGTCCGTCGGTCGATGTGCTGTTCCGCTCGGCCGCGCAGCACGCGGGCAAGAACGCGGTCGGCGTGATTCTGACCGGCATGGGGCGCGACGGCGCGGCCGGTCTGCTGGAGATGAGAAAGGCGGGTGCCTACACGCTGGCGCAGGACGAGGCGAGCTGCATCGTGTTCGGCATGCCGCGCGAGGCGATCGCGCTCGGTGCGGCCGACGAAATCGCCTCGCTGCCGGACATGAGCCGGCGCGTGATGGCGCGTTTGTCGTCGATGGGTGACCGCGTTCAGCGGGTATGATGCGTGCCGGATGGAATGACGCGGTTCAACGCCGCAACATGGATCAAGCAAAGGGAAAGAAATGGATAAGGGAATGAAGATTCTGGTGGTTGACGATTTTCCGACGATGCGCCGGATCGTCCGCAACCTGCTGAAGGAACTGGGCTACTCGAACGTCGACGAGGCGGAAGACGGCGCGGCCGGTCTCGCGCGTCTGCGCAGCGGCAACTACGAGTTCGTGATCTCGGACTGGAACATGCCGAACCTCGACGGCCTCGCGATGCTGAAGGAAATTCGCGCCGACGCGAGCCTCGCGCATCTGCCGGTGCTGATGGTGACGGCCGAGTCGAAGAAGGAAAACATCATCGCGGCGGCGCAGGCCGGCGCGAGCGGTTACGTCGTCAAGCCGTTCACGGCCGCGACGCTCGACGAGAAGCTCAACAAGATCCTCGAGAAGATGGCGAAAGCCGGGAGCTGACGTGACGCCGCCGACCCAAACGCCTGGCGCCGAAGCGGGCAGCGATAGCGGCGACTTCGCGTCGGACCGCATCCTTGCCCGTATCGGTCAACTGACGCGCACGTTGCGCGATTCGATGCGCGAGCTCGGGCTCGACAAGCACGTCGAGCGCGCGGCCGAAGCCGTGCCCGATGCGCGCGACCGGCTGAAGTACATCGCCAACATGACCGAGCAGGCCGCCGAGCGCGTGCTGTCGGCGATCGACATCGCGAAGCCGATCCAGGAGCAGTTGCAGAAAGACGCGTGCACGCTCGACGCGCGCTGGGAGCAGTGGTACGCGGCGCCGATCGAACGCGAGGAAGTGCGCGCGCTGATGAACGACACGCGCACCTTCCTGCGCGGCGTGCCCGACTCGACCAGCGCGACCAACTCGCAGCTGATGGAGATCATGCTCGCGCAGGACTTCCAGGATCTGACCGGCCAGGTGATCAAGAAGATCACCGAGGTCGTCTATCTGATCGAGCAGCAGCTGCTCGGCGTGCTGGTCGAAAACATCGCGCTCGAACGGCGCGAGCAGTTCGCGGCGCACGCGGCGGCTCTGAAGGCCGAGGTGTCGTCGACGGGCAGCCCCGAGCATCTGCTCAACGGTCCGCAGATCAATCCGGAAGGCAAGACGGATGTGGTCCAGGATCAGTCGCAGGTCGACGATCTGCTTGCGAGTCTCGGTTTCTGATCAGGCGATTCGGCCCGGCAAGCGCGCCGGGCTGGTGCTTTCTCCGCGATTTACGCCAAACACGCGGTAAATCAGCACCGACTCCACATCTTCTTTACGATTTCCTGCTAGTAATAGCCGGTAAATCGCACGTGCGGGCGCACCTTGCGCCGGCTGAAAGAATCCGCAGGCATACTACGAGGTCAAAGCGGTACGGCACCCGGCCCGCGCACCGCCGGGCAGTCGCGTGGTGAGGGGATCCCTCGGCATTGCGGCCACGGTGGCGCCGTATCATCTGCCTATAAGCGGCCGCTTCGCGTAACCGGCGAAGCGCACCGCGGCCCGGGAGGAGCTTCTCATGTGGAGTCGTATTCGTCGCGCCGGAGTTACGGCGCTCGTGTTGCCATGTTCGTTACTGGCCCTGACGGCCGCGCAGTCAGCCCATGCGGCGCTGGGCAGCGCGCCGCTTACCCCACCGTCCGACGCGTCGGTGTCGTCCCGCGTGGTGCAGCCCTCCAGCGGATCATCGCAAAGTGTGATGCGTTCCCAAGCGAGCGGGGCATCGTCCACCTCTTCCACACCTGCTTCCTATACGGTACGCGAGACCACGTTCGGCAACGGCACCGTGGTGCGCGAATATCTGAGCACGAGTGGCGCGGTATTCGGCATTGCGTGGCGTGGTCCGCAAATGCCCGACCTCAATGATCTGCTCGGCAATTATTTCCCGCAGTACGTGGCCGGCGTGAAGGCCGCTCGGGCCGCGCGCGGCAACGCGCGGGGGCCGGTCGCCGTGAATGACAGCGACATCGTGGTGCATTCGGGCGGCCATATGGGCGCGTTCAGCGGCGTCGCGTGGCTGCCGTCAGCGCTACCGGCCGGCGTCAGCGGCTCCGACATCCAGTAACGGCGAGGACGACGATGCGAATCATGCTCACGACCGCGAATCTGAAAGGCTGGATGCAGGCCGCCCTTGCCGTGCTGCTGACGGCGACGCTCGTTGCCTGCGGAGGAGGTGGCGGTAGCGATGACAACTCGAACAATGGCGGCGGCGCGTCCAACGGACTGAACGGCGGTTCGCTGCCGCCCAGCCCGACCCAGCAGCCGATTTCCGCGAACGCGTCGAACACGGTGCCGATCACGGTCGGCCGGGGCGCGGCCGGTGTCATCAACATCCCGACCGTCAGCGTGACGATCTGCGCGCCGGGCTCGACCGCCAACTGCCAGACCATCAACAACATTCAGCTCGATACCGGCTCGTTCGGCTTGCGCGTGGTCAGCTCGGTACTCAATTCGACGCTGCTCGGCGCGCTGCCGGTCAGCACGATCGGCGGCAACGGCGCGCAGCTCGCCGAGTGCGCGACGTTCGCGGACGGCTTCACGTGGGGCTCGGTGCGCACCGCGCTCGTGACGATCGGCGGTGAAACGACGACCGGCGCCATTCCGCTGCAGATCATCGGCGACAAGCCCACCAGCACGGTACCCACGCGCGGCTGCGGCAGCGGTTCGCCCCAAAACACGGTCAGCGATCTGGGCGCCAACGGCATTCTCGGCGTCGGCACCGCGCCGACCGATTGCGGCGCGACCTGTGCGAACCCGGTGACCGCGGTGACCTACAGCAACTACTTCGCCTGCCCGAACGGCACGTCGTGCAGCCGCACCGCGGTGCCGCTCAACCAACAGGTGGCCAACCCGGTCGCGAACTTCCCGCTCGACAACAACGGTGTGATCGTACAGATGGCACCCGTGTCGGACTTCGGGCAGGCGTCGGCGACCGGCACGCTGGTGTTCGGCATCGGCACGCAGGGGAACAACCCGCTCGCCGCTGCGCAGGTCTTCACGACCGACCCGTTCGGCGACCTCAACAACAGCACCTTCAACGGCGCGACGGTCCAGGCGTTCCTCGATTCCGGCTCGAACGGCTATTTCTTCACCGATAGCTCGATCGCGCTGTGCGGCAGCCAGTTCGCGGGCTTCTATTGCCCGTCGTCGGCGCAAACCCGCACGGTCACGCTGGTGGGATTGAACAAGGTGTCGGCGGTTGCGAGCATCGGCATTCTGAATGCGCAGACGCTGTTCGCGAACGGCAGCAACTTCGCGTTCAACAACCTCGCCGGTCAGATCGGCGGCAACGCCAGCTTCGACCTTGGTCTGCCGTTCTTCTACGGCCGCCATGTGTACTACCACCTCGATCAGACCGCGAGCGGCGGTCCTTCCCCATTCGTCGGCTACTAAAGCCGCACGTCTATCCGATGCCGGACGGCGCGCGTGAGACACGCGCGAGCCGTCCGGTCATCCGTCGAAATACCCCCGTTTCTCCTTCTTTATCCGCCGATCGGCGCTTGCGTCGAGCAGGAATAATCGCTCTCACTGGAAAGAGGCGCCGTGCCTCGGCCGACTGGAGAGCTATGTGGCAGAGGACAGCGACCTCGAAAAAACCGAATCCGCCACCCCTCGGCGCCTGCAGAAGGCGCGCGAGGAGGGGCAGATCGTACGTTCGCGGGAACTGTCGACCTTCGCGCTGCTCGCGGCCGGGTTCTACGGTGTATGGGGCATGTCGGGCAACATCGGCGACCATCTGCAGAACATGGTGCGTGCGTCGCTGATGTTCAACCACGCGAGCGTGTTCGACACGAACCGCATGCTGATCGGCGCGGGCACGGCCGGTCGCGAAGGACTGTATGCGCTCTTGCCAGTGCTCGGCGTCACCGGACTGGCCGCGCTGCTCGCACCGATGGCGCTGGGCGGCTGGCAGCTCTCGGCGAAAGGGCTCGAGCCCAAGTTCAACCGGCTGAACCCGATCGAGGGCTTCGGCCGGATGTTTTCGATCAACGGACCGATCCAGCTCGGCATGTCGCTCGCGAAGACGCTGGTGGTGGGTCTGATCGGCGGCACGGCGATCTGGAATCGCCACGAGCAATTCCTCGCGCTCGCGACGCAGCCGCTCGAAGTCGCACTCGCCAACTCCATGCATCTGATCGCGGTGTGCTGCGGCATGACGGTGGCCGGCATGTTCGCGGTGGCCGCGCTCGACGTCCCGTATCAGCTGTGGTCGTTCCACAAGAAGCTGCGCATGACGAAGGAAGAAGTGAAGCGCGAGCATCGCGAGAGCGAAGGCGATCCGCACATCAAGGGCAAGATTCGCCAGCAGCAGCGCGCGATCGCGCGGCGCCGCATGATGGCGCAAGTGCCGAAGGCCGACGTGGTCGTCACGAACCCGACGCACTTCGCGGTCGCGCTGCAATACACGGACGGCGAGATGCGCGCGCCGAAGGTGGTCGCCAAGGGCGTGAACCTCGTGGCCGCGCGGATTCGCGAAATCGCCACCGAAAACAACGTGCCGCTGCTCGAAGCGCCGCCGCTCGCGCGGGCGCTTTATCACAACGTCGATCTGAATCGCGAGATTCCGGGGCCGCTCTATGGCGCGGTCGCCGAAGTGCTCGCGTGGGTCTATCAGTTGCGCCGCTTCAAGGCCGAAGGCGGCGACGTGCCGCTCGCGCCGACCGAACTCGACGTGCCGCCGGAACTCGACAAGGGCGGCGTGTCGGACGAGGACGCCGCCGAAGAAGCCGCGGACACGCTGAACCCGACCGCCGACAACGCCAACGACGCCACTAGCGGCGACAACAACGGAGCCTCCGCATGAACGCTCGCGCCGGTTTCCTCGCCCGACGGCCGGATGCGCTGAGCAGCACCAACCTGCGCGCCCTCGCCGGGCCGGTGCTGATCTGCATGATCCTCGGCATGATGATTCTGCCGTTGCCGCCGTTCCTGCTGGATCTGCTGTTCACGTTCAACATCGCGCTGTCGGTGATGGTGCTGCTCGTCAGCATGTACACGATGAAGCCGCTCGACTTCGCCGCGTTCCCGAGCGTGCTGTTGTTCTCGACGCTGCTGCGGCTGTCGCTGAACGTCGCCTCGACGCGGGTCGTGCTGCTCGAAGGCCATACCGGCCCCGATGCGGCCGGCCAGGTGATCGAGTCGTTCGGCCACTTCCTCGTCGGCGGCAACTTCGCGGTCGGTATCGTCGTGTTCGTGATCCTGATGGTGATCAACTTCATGGTGATCACCAAGGGCGCGGGCCGGATCGCCGAAGTGTCCGCGCGCTTCACGCTCGACGCGATGCCCGGCAAGCAGATGGCGATCGACGCCGATCTGAACGCCGGCCTCATCAACGAAGAGCAGGCGCGTAAGCGTCGCACGGAAATCTCGCAGGAAGCCGAGTTCTACGGCTCGATGGACGGTGCGAGCAAGTTCGTGCGCGGCGATGCGATCGCCGGTCTGCTGATCATGGTGATCAACATCATCGGCGGGCTGATCGTCGGGATGGTCCAGCACGACATGAGTTTTGCCGCGGCGGGCAAGAACTACACGCTGCTGACGATCGGCGACGGCCTCGTCGCGCAGATTCCGTCGCTGGTGATTTCGACGGCGGCCGGCGTGATCGTGTCGCGCGTCGCGACCAACGAAGATATCGGCACGCAGCTGACGGGGCAGCTCTTCACGAACCCGCGCGTGCTGATGATCACGGGCTGCATTCTCGTGCTGATGGGCCTGATCCCGGGCATGCCGCACTTCGCTTTCCTGATTCTGGGCGGCGGCCTGATCCAGCTCGGCCGCACGATGAAGAAGCGCAACGAGGAGCGCAAGAACGCGCCGGCGCTCGTCGACGTCGCGCCGGCCGCGCTCGCGCCGGTCGAAAACGCCGAGGCGAGCTGGGACGACGTGACGATGATCGACACGCTCGGCCTCGAAGTCGGCTACCGGCTGATTCCGCTTGTCGACAAGAACTCGGACGGCGAGCTGCTCAAGCGGATCAAGAGCATCCGCAAGAAGTTCGCGCAGGAAATCGGCTTCTTGCCGCCGGTCATTCATATCCGCGACAACCTCGAATTGCGGCCGAACGGTTATCGGATCGCGTTGAAGGGCGTCGAGGTCGGTTCGGGTGAGGCGTACCCGGGCCAGTGGCTCGCGATCAACCCGGGTCAGGTGTCGGCCGCGCTGCCGGGCACGCCGACCCAGGACCCGGCGTTCGGCCTGCCCGCTATCTGGATCGATACGAACCTGCGCGAGCAGGCGCAGGTGTACGGCTACACGGTCGTCGATTCGAGCACGGTGGTCGCGACCCACCTGAATCACCTCGTCGTCACGCATGCGTCGGAGCTGCTCGGCCGCCGCGAGGTGCAGTCGTTGGTCGAGCGGATGCAGAAGGACACGGCGTCGCTGGTCGACGATCTGGTGCCGAAGATGCTGCCGCTCACCACGCTGCAAAAGGTGCTGCAGAACCTGCTCGAAGAAGGCGTGCCGATCCGCGACATGCGCACGATCCTCGAAGCGCTCGCCGAGCACGCGACCAAGATCACCGACCCGCACGAGCTGACCGCCGCGGTGCGGCTCGCGCTGGGTCGCGCGATCACGCAGCAGTGGTTCCCCGGCACCGCCGACATGCAGGTGATGGGCCTCGACGCGAACCTCGAACGGGTGCTGTCGCAGGCGCTCTCGACCGGACCGAACCCGGGTCTCGAACCGGGTCTCGCGAACACGCTGCTCAGCGAAACGCAGAAGGCGATGATGCGTCAGCAAAACCTCGGCCTCGCGCCGGTGCTGCTCGTGCAGCACGCACTGCGGCCGATGCTCGCGCGCTTCCTGCGCCGCAGCCTGCCGCAGCTGAAAGTGCTGTCGTATGCGGAAGTGCCCGATACGCGCAACGTCAAGGTGGTGAACCTGATCGGCGCGCACGGCTGACGCAGGCCGCTCGCTCGTGACTGTCGATACGACGCAAACCGGCGCTCCAGTGGGGCGCCGGTTTTTGTTTGCGCTTGCGATTCCGTCTGCCGTTGGATCGGTAAAAACGCCTTTGCGGGCCTCCGCAGGCGGTATGCCTGCCGTGTGTCCATCGCGCGAATTGCCCGCCTTTAACGGTCTTTATCCATCGATCGTCGCCCGACGCGTTTCGCAATAATTGATCGCAATGGGAAGCGGTGTATTGCCGGTCCGTCAGTCCGTATACCTCATCGGGGGTCCAGCTTGAACATTCGTAAATTTGTCGGTGCTACCAGTCGCGATGCGTTGCGTCTCGTTCGCGAAGCACTGGGCGCCGATGCGGTCGTGCTGTCGAATCGGACGATGGACGACGGCAGCGTCGAAATCGTCGCGCTCGCCGATAGCGATCTGGCCGCGATCACGCCGAAGGCGCGCGAAGGCGCGGCATCGACGGCGGCCCCGCGAGGCTTGTCCGCGGCGCCGATGAATCCGTATGCGAGTGCCATGCCGGACGTGTTTTCGTCGGTGTTCGGCGCGAGCCCGGAAGCGGGTGCCGAAGCGATGCCGGCGATCGAGCCTGCGAATGCAGCCGCGGATTCGATGGGCGGCCCGGCGAACAGGACGCCGCTCAATTCGGCGCTCAATTCCGCGGTCGGCCAGGCGGCCGACATGCTGTCCGCGACCGAAGCAGCGCCGGCCTCGTTACCCGCCGGTTCGCCAGTTGGCCCGGCGATGCTGGGCGCGAGCGGCGCGTCCGCGGCCATCGCGACGAGCGCCGCGCCCGTCGCGAGCCAGCCCGCTGCCGCCGCGCCTTCCGGCGCGAGCGCCCGCGCCGCATCCACGCGCCTGTCGAAAGACATCCGCGCGGATCTGCTGAAGGCCGCCGGCGTGCCGGTAGCGCCGGCCGTCGCAGCGAGCGAGGCCGCCGCGCCGCGCACGATGGCCGAATCGAATCCGTGGCTGATCGATCACGCGCGCCGCATCGCGGCCGAGCAGCAGCAACAGGACGGCCAATACAGCGCACGTCCCGCCGCGATGACGCCCGCCGTCGCGACCGCCAAAGGCCTCGGCAACGCGGTCGACGCGCGGCCGGTGATCGACACGCCCGACTGGGCGCGCGAAGCCGCCGAAGTCGCCGCGCGCCGCAGCGCGCAGAAGATCGCGCCGGCGTCCCCTAGCGACGAGGGCCGCACGCCGGCCGCCGTCGCCGAAGCGATCAAGGGGCGCATGGAGCAGGTCGTCCGGGACACCGTGATGAACGAGCTGTCGTCGATGCGCGACATGATGGAAGAGCAATTCGCGGGTCTGATGTGGGGCGATCGACAGCGCCGCAGTCCGGCGCGCGCCGCGCTCACCAAGCATCTGTTCGCCGCGGGCTTTTCCGCGCAGCTCGTGCAGATGCTGGTCGACAACATGCCCGAAACCGTCGACACGATGGACGGCGGCATGGACTGGGTGCGCTCGGTGCTCGAATCGAACCTGCCGGTGATGGAAAACGAAGACGCGCTGATGGAGCGCGGCGGCGTGTTCGCGCTGATGGGGCCGACCGGCGTCGGCAAGACGACCACCACCGCGAAGCTCGCCGCGCGCTGCGTGATGCGCTTCGGCGCGAGCAAGGTGGCGCTGCTGACCACCGACAGCTACCGCATCGGCGGTCATGAACAGCTGCGCATCTTCGGCAAGATTCTCGGTGTTTCCGTGCACGCGGTGAAGGACAGCGCCGATCTGCGACTCGCGCTCTCTGAATTGCGTAACAAGCACATCGTGCTGATCGACACGATCGGCATGAGCCAGCGCGACCGCCTCGTGTCCGAGCAGATCGCGATGCTGAGCCGCGCCGGCCAGCCGGTGCAGCGTCTGTTGCTGCTCAACGCAACGAGCCACGGCGACACGCTGAACGAAGTCGTGCAGGCTTATCAGCGTGCGCCGGACCAGCATCCGCTCGCCGGCTGCATCCTGACCAAGCTCGACGAAGCGACCAACCTCGGCGGCGTGCTGGATACGGTGATCCGCTACAAGCTGCCGGTGCATTACGTATCGACCGGACAGAAGGTGCCGGAGAACCTGTACGTCGCGACGAAGAAATTCCTGATCAAGAGCACCTTCTGCATTCCGCGCGACAACTCGCCGTTCGTGCCGCACGACGACGACATCCCTGCTTTGCTGTCCTCGCTTTCCGCACGTTCGACGGCCGAGCTGCACGAGGTTCGCTTTGGATAAGTTCGGTTCAGATCAAGCCGAAGGGTTACGGCGGTTGCTCGCGCGCGGCGGTGCGCGCGTGATCGCGCTGGCGGGTGCGTCGTCGCGCGTCGGCAATACGACAGCGGCGGTGAACCTCGCCGCGGCGCTCGCGCAGCAGGGCAAGGACGTGTTGGTGATCGACGAATGCGTCGGTGAGAACTCGGTGAGCGCAATGCTTGGCGGCTTGCGCGGCGCGGGCAACTTCGCGGCGGTGATGCGCGGCGACACGCCGGTCGACTTCGCCGCAGCGCGTCACCCGCTCGGCTTTTCGGTGCTGGCCGCGTCGCGCAACAACCGCGAGGGTCACACGGAGGCCGAACTCAGCGCGCTGCTCGGCGGCTCGGCCGACATCGTGCTGATCGACGCGCAGCTCGACGTCGAAGGGCATCTGTCGCCGCTCGCGAAGCAGGCGCACGACGTGATGATCGTCGCGCGCATGTCGGGCGAGGCGATCACCGACGCGTATGCGTGCATCAAGCGATTGCACTACGCGCACGCGATCGCGCAGTTGCGCGTGCTCGCCAATCACGTGCAAAGCGCCAACGACGCGCAAGCCGCGTTCGCGAAGCTCGCCGGCGTGGCCGGCCGTTACCTGACCGTCGCGTTGGAATGCGCCGGCTGCATCGCGGCCGACGTGCGCATGGCGCGGGCGCTCGAGCTGTCGCGCTGTGTGGTCGATGCGTTTCCGTCGACCCCGGCCGCGCGCGACTTCCGCCATCTCGCCGCCGAATTGCAGTACTGGCCGATGCGGCCAGCGATGTCGTCGCAAACGCCCTGGCGGGCGCCTGCGACAGTTACAGCGGCGCACCACGCCGACCAACCGTCCGCGCATCACGCTTAAAAGGCGTGCACGAAGGATAAGGGGAGCACGATGTACAACGCTCAGGGAAAGATTTCTCAGGCCGACGTTCTGACGAAATACGCACCGCTCGTGCGTCGACTCGGCTTGCAGCTTGTCGCAAAAATGCCGGCGAGCGTCGATCTCGACGACCTGATCCAGGCCGGCATGATCGGCTTGCTGGATGCCGCCGGCCGCTACAAGGAAGACCAGGGCGCACAGTTCGAGACCTATGCCAGCCAGCGGATTCGCGGCGCGATGCTCGACGAGCTGCGCAGCAACGACTGGTTGCCGCGCAGCCTGCGCCGCACGTCGCGCGAAGTGGAATCCGCGGTGCACAAGGTGGAGCAGAACCTGGGCCGCTCGGCGAGCGAGGCGGAAGTCGCCGAGCACCTGCAGATGCCGCTCGACGAATATCAGTCGATGCTGCAGGACCTGCACGGCAGCCAGCTGATCTACTACGAAGACTTCGACCGCTCCGCCGACGACGAACCTTTTCTGGACCGCTACTGCGTCGATCATTCCGATCCGCTGTCGGCGCTGCTCGACGACAGCTTGCGCTCGGCGCTCATCGAAGCGATCGACCGCTTGCCGGAGCGTGAGAAGCTGCTGATGTCGCTGTACTACGAGCGCGGCATGAATCTGCGCGAGATCGGCGCGGTGATGGAAGTCAGCGAATCGCGCGTATGCCAGTTGCACAGCCAGGCGGTGGCACGCCTGCGCGCCCGGTTACGCGAAATGGCCTGGGCGAACGCCGAAACGAACTGACGCGACCGCGGGGCAGGCCGGCGATCTTCAGGCGCTGCCGTTCAGATGCGGCGGTGCGACGATGCCGATGCACGCCGATGCCGCCCACCGTTGCTCAAGCGTCCGCCATTTCATGTTCGGCGGCGAGCGCGAGAAACGCCGAGCGCGACATGCCGCGCGCCTGTGCATACGCGTCGATCTCCTGCACCAGCACCTCGGGCAACGAGATATTGATGCGAACCGCCTTCTTCAACGCCGGGATATTGCGCGTTGTCACGAAACCCCATGTGAACCCCTCGAACTCAGGATTGCGCCGATGCTCGCCGAGCGTGAGCGGCTCGGGCAGCGGCAAGCCTTCGTCGAGCAAGGTTTCGAGATGCGATTCGATCGCCTCTTTCGCGTTCGCATACGCTTGTTCGAGCGTGTCGCCCGCGGAGTAGCAGCCCGGGATATCGGGCACCACGACGCCGAACGCGTGCGTGTTGTCTCCGGGTTCGATGGCGATCGGAAAGATCAGATGCTTCATTTGAGCCCCGCTTGTTTCAGAATGCTGTTCAGGGTGCCGGCCGGCAAATCTTTTTTCGGAGGGGGGACGGTGACGAGCCCCCGCTTTCCCGCGTGCCTGAAATGATGATGACTGCCCGCTATGCGGACGAGCTGCCAGCCATTTGCTTGAATCAATTTGACGACCTCGGCACTGTTCATACATCACACCCTCCATCATACACACACCTACACAAACTCACTAGCAGACAAGATTTCGCCCGTCGATGCTCGGCCCCCTCGAAGCCGCGGCGTCTGAGAAACCTCGAACGAAGTCATCATTTCAACGTGATGAGGTCGATTGGCGCCAGCTAGCCGAACGGCTAACGCGGCGTGGAATGCGGAGGAAAGTGGGTGAAAAAGCGGTGGCGAAAAATGAAAAGGCCCGTCATCGACGGGCCTTTTCGAATGTAAGGGACTTCCCCGTCCCGAGGCTGCGGCGGAAGCCGCGGTTCGGCATCAAAGTGCCATGATGAGGTCTGAGCCTTCATCAATACCCACAGGAGGGGAAATCCATGCCCATTGTTACC
>NZ_JBKGUA010000049.1:0-47786 GCF_046543485.1 Paraburkholderia sp. EG304
TGCGCAACGCCAATCCTGCCGTCCGGTCCGCTCGGTCACGTTCCCGAAATGACCGGTCACGTTGCCGAAATCCCCGGTCACGATCCCGAAACGGCCGGTCACGTTCATCCGAAATACGCACCGACGACCCCACTCTCCTCCGGACTGTGTTTGAGGCATTCAGCTGCTGCAGCTCTTGGGTAAAGCGTCGGAACTCGTCATTGAAGTGCGCTTCAAGGCGTCTCAGCCGACTGGCAGGCAATGGTTGCTCGCAAAATTTGCACGTCTTCGAGTCATTCGGCTGGCTGTGTAGCGTCAAACCATGGCGGACCCAAGCACTGAGGTCCGAATTCGCGGCAAGCTCATCGATAACGTTCGACACTACCGACTTCTTGAGAGCCTCACGAGCCTCGTTCCGCAAGGCCGTCAAGTCTGGAAACTGAACGTTTGAGACGCGGATGAACTCGCGCGGCTGTGCGTCCTTGCGGTCGAGCAGCAATTGACGCTCCTCGGCCGAGAGCAATTGCTTCGTATCCTGAGAAATGCGCGCGATTTCCGCGCGAAAGTCCGCAGCGTTATAATTGTTGAAGTTACCGCCTGGCGCAACCAGCAGGTTCTTTATCGCTCGTGCTGTCGTCGCCGCGTATTCGTTAAGCTCCTTTTGAGCACGCGCTTCGTCTGCCGAAGCCTTTTTGACGGCCTCTGCAAGACTTTCCTGCTTCGGCTTCAACTCGTTTAGCTGACGCTGTTTTTCTGCACTTTCCTCGCCGAATACATAGACCGGCGGAAATTGCCCGAGCGTTCCACCGCTAGCCTCGAACACACTGCGCGCTGCAGTATCTCGATTGAATACGCGGACTGCTGGAAGTTCCGCCTCGTTTAGGTTCCTCCCCGAGACTTTCGCGTCGTCAAAGATGAACTCAACGTCTCCGTCGGCGATGGGTGTCGCCATCTGAAGCGACCTAAAAAGGATGGAGAGCGTTGTCTTCCCTGAGCCGTTCCAGCCGTAGACCAGATTGAACCGGCTGAAGTCCTCAAGACCGTTCGGCCAAGCGAAATCCCTGAAAATGCGATATCCGCTAATCTTCGCAAAGCGTGCCAGCTTCATCCTTGACCCCAGAAGCCAAACGGCTTCTCTCACAACTGCGTTTTAGTTCTTCGCCAGCTCTTCGAAGCAAATACCGTGAGTCGCAGAGACGTGCATCACGAGCGGCTCAGGATGGTCTCTCAGGCCATCCCGACTAGAGACGGCCTCATTCAGTTTGCCTATGCGCAGAGGAACTGCGCCTTCCTGCAGCATCGCAAGAAGCTGCGTTTCCCTCACGCCCGTTCTTCGGGCGACCCACAAGGAGTGCGGCGCTAGCAATTCCTGAGGGAACACTTATGTCTGAGGTGCTGACTCGAACTTGGTAACGCCGAACACCATGTAGTTGACGCTCGGCGCCGCTCCTTCCTTCGACCGCAGGCTTAAGGTGCCACGATTCCACCTATAGCCACTCCAATCCCACTGCTGGTCATCGGTCTGAACAACAACGTAGGAGCCGACCCGCAGTCGAACCGAAGACGCGTTACCACCGAAATCCAGTCCAAGATTAAACGTATGCACTTGCACGTTCTTTTTCCGGTCGAGCGTAGCCTTTACCACCGACGCCGCGAGCCCGGCAAACGGCTTGAGTGCCGGTTGGGCAGTTGCTATCAGTGAAAGACCGCTCTTGAATGCGGCGCTATCCAACGCTGAAAGCACAGTTTCATCGAGGCTGCTGCCCACGTTGATTGCCCGGCCTTCAAACGAGATTCCGTTCGAACCGACTGTGACCCCAAGAAAAATAGGATGGCCTGAGATACTGGCGCTGGCATTGTCCCGAACCTTCGTTCTGACGGCAAAACGCAGTTCTTCGACTTCGTCGGCGACCTGATTCTTGCCAGCAAATTCACAGAGGATGTTGTGCTCACCCGAGCCGGGGTATGCATGGACGAAGAACTTGTCGAGTGAAATCTTGATGCGTTGGCCGACGAGACTATGGTCTGCCTGAACAACACTTGCAGCGCGGATTGGGACCTCTACCTCGTCATCCTTGGGTGGCTCGATGAAACCCAGCATAAAGCCTGAGCATTTATAGGCGCTACCGAAGGAAAGGAAGCCTTGGCCTCCGGGCGCCTGAGCCAAAACGCTCTTGGCGCCGTCGATGTCATCGATGGACATCAGGTATTCGGCAATCGCGTTATCGTCGCGGCTTCCGAGTGATAAAGACGAATCGAAGATTGTTCCTGTCATGCTTTTGCTCCTGCTCGAGCTCTGCCACGCACTCTAGCGCGTTCTTGAATTTTATTCCGGACCTCGGCATACAGCCCCGCTGACCGTTGCGACTGCGCCATTTCAAGCGTAATTGCCAAGGCGTACGGGACTTCGGCAACGTGAAATTGGCTTCTGTTCGCGTACGCCTGTACACCGACGAAGAGCCCCTTTTCGTCGGCAATCGCCGCGACTTTTTTTCGTCCCTCAAGGACGAAGTGAGTCAGAGTGCCTCGCTCCGTGCTCCTTGAGTTCGGCTGCAAGGTTCGCTCAACACCGCCCCAGAAGTTCTTCTTCCCGTGGCTGTTGACTATCTTTAGACCGACACCTCGATAGGCGTCCGTGGTGACACTTACCGGAGTGGACCATGCGAGGGTAATTACAACTCGGCGAACCTCGTTCGTGCCAAGCATCGCTGTTGGCAAGGGGATTCGGTATTCGTGCAGATGGTCGTGGAAAATGGTGTCGGCTGCGAGAAGCGTAATTCGACTCTGGTCGCCGGATATCACTAGTTCAGGCTGAGGCCTGCCGTATCCGATGAATTGCGCGATAGTTTCGCGGCGACGATGATGCCTCATGGCTTCGGTTGGAGGGTACACCTCCTCCAGAAGCTTGCCGATTTCTCCCCAGCGCGCGCCGTGCGCGAGCAAAGCCTTGAGTATGACTGCGCGCGTCGGAAGGTTAAGCCAGTTGATGCCATCTGCTGCATAAATCTCGCGCACGGCTTGTGCTACCACAATACCGGCCCGGGTCGTGAGCGCAGCGGCGTTGCTCGTCCCCGTGCTAAGCGTGACTTTCCGAAGGTCTCCACCAGCGGGGTCGGGTGACGCTACCATCTGCCCCATGTGAACTGACTGGAATCCGCGAATCGCAACGTTGTCCGGCTCCTGCGAGATGACGACCGTCTGGCGTCCACCGAATTCGACGAGGTCCGGTTTGATGCCGCGTCGGACTCCAAACCCAAGCGCGGAACAGATGTTCGTCATCGCGACGCTCGGATAAGGGTCGACAACCCCTGCCGGGGCCGCTGCCGAGCCATCCGCGTGCAGCGCACCGACAGTGAGTGCGTTGATTGATTCAGCCGGGCTCAGAATGCCGCGCAAACCCTTCGCTTTCTCGATGGCGAGAAGGATGGCCGCTTCGCGCTGTGCTGAGGAGTCGCTGTCAAAACTACTCTTGTCGGGATATAGCTCCACCGGGAAGGCGCTTTCAATGTTACCGGCGCTAACTACGAACAGGAGTCGATGCGCGTGGCTCAGGTGGTCGAGCAGAACCGCCCAAGGTGTCGGTCGCCTGACGAAGGGGGCGTACCTGTCACAGATAGAGTGGTTGATGAGGACGACTTCAGGAGCGCCGGCCGCTTCACCGTCCAGACCGGCGACCAGAGACTTTACGGCTCGATAAATGATGCCGATTGGCAACTTTCCGGGGGGCGTAGTCTCTCCGGCTCCGCCTGCACCTACAGTGAGCACAGGCACGACAACAACAGGAGCATTCAGAGGCGCCTGCGGCGCGTGCAAATCACCGTGAACGACCAGCGACGCCATCGCAGTGCCGTGCCGCCTTGCAGCAACCGGAACATCCCTCCCTTCGATATCGACTTCATGAACTGCGATGCGGGTGCCAAGCGCCTCGTGACCCTGGACGGGGTAGCCGTCAAGGATGGCTGCGATGACGGGAGCCGCGCCATCCTGATGCTTCGAATCTACCGGAGGCATCTTAGGCGTCGAGCTATTTCCAGCCTCGGCCTCATACAGGGACTGCGGCCGGATGGTCATAATCTCATCCGCGTTCGCAAGTTTGCCGTCCCTGTTCGCCAAAAGACGAGCGACGTTAGCCGGCACGCGAACAAGCGCAGCCTCGTAATTGATTTCAGGAATTGTGCAGAAGTCGAGCATTTCCCCGCCCACTTCCTTGAGCAGTTCCAGAAGCGTGCGAAGAGCCCTGTCTCGCCTTTCAGCCTCATTGCGGTACCAGAGGTCCACCTCCATGACAACCGGTGTGTCAGGGTCTCCTGACAACATCAGTTCCACGTACCTGGCGATTGACGGGTCGATGCGGTCCTTTGCGGACCAGACTCGAATATCGTGGAGGTAGCTGAAGAGCGCCCACCATAGGCCGTCACCCGACGGCGCACTCTTGCCCGCCTTAAAAGCGCGCCAACGGGAAAGGAGAGTCTCCAGTCCTTTCACTGTTGGCATAGTGAGATAGAGGTACGTCGCGCCTACGCCATCGTTGCCGTCCGAGCCGTCGACCTCTTCGTCGTCATCGTCCGGAGACGAGTCATCGTATTCACTCGTCAGCCACTCGAATCCGAGAGCTTTCGCAGCCCTTTCGAACTCCTCGACGCGACCAAGAAGCTCAATCACCAACGCCCTATCGGGGGTTACCGCGCGAGGGTCGTTAGAAACGTCGATGCCATTCTTTAGGCGTTCGGTAGTCTGCTCAATCTTCTCGAAAGCACCGGAATAGCGGTTACTCTGCTCCTGCGGCGTTCTTTTCTGAGCGAAGATTCCTTTTGGAGGCGGTCCTTTTATTCGCTTTCCGCTCTGCTGCTCTCTCAGCAGTCGGACCACTGGATAGTTCTGCGACATAGTCCCCGTTCTGCAAGTTCTTTCTTAAACGCCTTTGCCAGCGTCCCAGAATCTCCTGGACTGCACGCGCCGGAGTAAGCTTTCCGCGTGAAAGAATGAGCTTGCGGCGTACGTCGAGTGTGAATGCCTCGATTTCGGACATGCTCTCGCCCGCCATGCAATCAGCAAACTCCTGAGCATCGATTCCTGCGCTCGCACCGAGCGAACGCTCAAATCTGTGGAACCACTCTTTAAGCTCACTTGGTCCTGGCAAAGGAACCTCCACCCGAACTTCAAATCGACGCCAGACGGCCTTATCCAGCAACTCGGGGTGGTTAGTCGCACATATTACAACGGAATGGCTCGGTAACCGGTCAAGTTGAACGAGTAGAGAACTCACCACCCGCTTGATTTCGCCCGTTTCTTGAGAATCCCCTCGGTCCTTTCCGACAGCGTCAAATTCGTCAAAAAACAGGACGCTCGGATTGGTCGCGACGTAATCGATAAGCCTCCGAAAACGATTTGCAGTCTCGCCTAGAAAACTGTCGACGATAGCGTCATATCTCACCGAGAGAAGCGGAAGCGAAAGTTCAGCAGCAATGACCTCCGCCAAACTCGTCTTTCCGTTTCCGGGCGGGCCAATCAACAGCAGCGTATGCCGAGGCTCGACAGAATGCTCGCGCAACAATGACGCATGAGAGAACTCATAGATGAATTCTTCCACGCTGTCTTTGAGATGTTCGGACAGAACGAGGTCGCTCAGCCGCTTATTGGTCGGAACGTCAAATACCAGTTCCGATATCCCATTTGGCAAAGCATTTGCCGATGGAGCGAACAGCGAAGTCTGTGCCGGCTGCGTCGTTTCTCGCTTGCTTGCACGACTCGCTTCGAGAATTGCATCCATTGTTCGTTGCAGCGCCTGACGGTCGCCGCGGATATTAGGATTGGCCATTCTGTCCCCCAATCATCGGCATGTTCTCGGGGCGGGTAACGTTGCTGCCCGCAATCGGCTGCGCGAATCCAGCCGAGGCGGCACCACCGGCAGGACTCCCCACATAGGCATCAATCACGTTCAGCATGTTCTGCAAGAAAGCCCGCATTGCGATGAGGTCCTCAACCGGCACGCTTGCCGGCAAGGCAGCAGGAGCCGCACTCGTTGCACTTTCCCCAATTGCCGTTTCTTTTTCATGTTGTTCCAAGCCCGCGGCTAGCAAAGCACGCGTTCTCTCTATGGCACAACCAGAGCGGTTAAAGCGCCAAAGGAGCGTACGGTCGACGTCTAATTCAGTGGCCGCAGCCGACACCGACCCACATTTTTCGATAAATGCGCGAACACGTGCAGCTAGTTGTTCGTCACGAACTACCTTTGGCATCGACACTTTCCCCAGTATTCCGGAAAGTGTATTGCATCACGCAACAAAACGCAACAAGAAAGCGGATAAATGTATCAATTTCGTTTCTTTTTCCCAGTAAAAAGAAACATCCAGAAGTGAAACGCAACCGCGATGGCGTTTCACGTTTTCGTTGGGCCCTGTCTCCATTGCGGAGTCATCGAGTCGCGCTGGCGATGCAAGGGCCGTTTCCGGGAGCAATGTAACGCCCCAAAAATCTGGTCGGGGGCATAACCGGCACTTCGCGAATCGCCTCCGCCTGGCACTGTCGCGCAGGTACGGAGTACGTCGCTACCCATCGATACTGTATATATATACAGTTTTCCAGTTTTCTGCCAGTAGTCTGGCAACCTCTAATGAGCGATTCGACGGTGAGCCACACCGTCGTACTCGACACGAAAGCGGAACCTAAGCCGAGTAGCGCCCCTTCGTGTCCAGCGCCCAGCCGCGGAGTGTTTCTTTCGCGACGACGCGACTGCCGGAGGTTTCGTCCAATTCCGCCTTGAGTGCGTGTTTGCGGCTAGCAGGAATAGCTTCGGCCCACCTTTTCAGTAGGCTCTGGAAATCGACATCCCCACAGGCGTCATATGGGTAGTCGGCGGTCTTGAGCCGATGGACGAGACTAGCTAGGGCGATTTTCAGCAGATTTGCGCTCGCCTTCGAATCCACGTGCGCGACGGATAGTTTCTTGGTGATGCGATTGCGGTGTGTCGAGTCTTCACCTGCCGCCATTAACAAGATGTGCTGCAGCGACTGGTAGTCGGTGCGCGTGCTGCCCCGGCAGAGCCGTGTCCATAGTGTGTTCCTCGGCTCCCCGTAGTCGGAGACCCGACACGGCCCCTCCATCAGGCAGCGCATACGGAGCGTCTCCCGGAGCGAGAGTCCTGGCAGCGCCAACCCGTCTGCCGCCAACCCCGTAACGTCGAGGAACGACTTGTCGCCTTTGGCCTTGTTGGCACGAGTACTCATGACAACAAGGTTGCCTTCAGCGTACGCCCCGTCGTTGTTGACCCGGTCCACCGACCAATCCGTATCTTCGCCGGTGCCGTGTGTCAGCTCCACTAACGTTACTGGGCAGGTGGGGTAGTCGATGAATTCAATGAATTGGGGTGTGACATTCCTGTCGACGACTCGCCCGCGCCTTAGGGCGTTCTGACGAAGTTGCAGCCATTTGCGCTCAAAGCGCGTCGGCTGTTTGGTCCTGCTTCCATGGTGAGCCTTGCCGGCAGCGTGTCCTTCCCTGACATCAGCGGGGGCGTCTTCTCGCGGATTCCATCCGTAGTACGCCAAATCCCATCCGAGTGCCCGACCAATCTCCGCGGTGTACTCCTGCGCCATCTTGCTGCTCTCTCTTGTTGTATGTGCCCCAATTCGATAACGGCCCATTGCGAACAAGTCTTGAGGTCCCACCAGCAGTCCCGGTCCCGCGTGAAGTCCGTTTAAACAAGCGCCGCTACAGGGGAGATGGAGATAAAAATCGAAGCGATGAGCGCCAGTCCCCCAATTGACAGCGAGGCATGCACCCTCGTCGGCCTGTTGCTAGCCGATGCGGTCACCGACGTGGAAGTTGTCCGCCGCGAACTCGGCCTCGGCGAGCAGATGGTTGAGCGCCTTCAGCGCGCGGTCGACAGGCTGGGTTGCGCGCAGACGATTCTGGACGCAATGGGAGGATGCCGGTTTGGCAACAGCGGCGGCCAGCTTTGGGAACAGGTGGGTAAGGCGGTGCGGTTGCTCGCAGGGAATTGGCCACAGGAGTACCCGGAAGGTGCGGTTGAGTGGCTCCTGCTACATTCGGCCAGCGCAGACAAGGACCAATGGAGTCGGCTGCGGAGAGCGACCATTAGTTCCAGTTAATCCTTTTCTGACAAGGAGTTGGAAGCAGCTTGGAGCCACTGCTAACCCAAACTAACAGCGCTCGTTAACCGAAACTAATAGTGCTCTCCAGCTACACGTCTTCTCCTGCTTCGCCGTCACTCCACCGTCACCGATTTCGCCAGGTTGCGCGGCTTATCCACATCCGTGCCACGCGCACATGCGGTGTGATACGCGAGCAACTGCAGCGGCACCACGTGCAGGATCGGCGACAGCAAGCCATAGTGCTCTGGCATCCGGATCACATGCAGCCCTTCGCCGTTGACGATCTTCGTGTCCGCATCGGCGAACACATACAGCTCGCCGCCGCGCGCGCGCACTTCCTGGATGTTCGACTTCAGCTTTTCGAGTAGCGCATCGTTCGGCGCAACCGTCACCACCGGCATCGCTTCGGTCACGAGCGCCAACGGCCCGTGCTTGAGCTCGCCAGCCGGATACGCCTCGGCGTGGATATACGAAATCTCCTTGAGCTTCAGCGCGCCTTCGAGCGCGATCGGATAGTGCATGCCGCGTCCGAGGAACAGTGCGTGTTCCTTGCGCGAAAACTCCTCCGCCCACGCGATGATCTGCGGCTCCAGCGCGAGCACGCTGTTGAGCGCGGCCGGCAGGTGGCGCAACTGCTTCAGATAGCTCGCTTCCTGCTCGTCATTCAAACGTCCGCGCAGCTTCGCGAGCGTTGCCGCCAGCGTGAACAGCGCGACCAGCTGCGTCGTGAATGCCTTGGTCGACGCTACGCCGATCTCGCGGCCCGCATGCGTGAGGAACGACAACTCGGTCTGACGCACCATCGCGCTCGTGCCGACGTTGCAGATCGCAAGCGTGTGGTTGTGGCCGAGTTCCTGCGCGTGCTTGAGCGCCGCGAGCGTGTCGGCGGTTTCGCCCGACTGCGAGATCACCACCACCAGCGACTTCGGATTCGGCACCGACTCGCGATAGCGATACTCGCTCGCGATCTCGACCTGAGTCGGAATCTTCGCGACCGATTCGAGCCAGTACTTGGCGGTGAGTCCCGAGTAGTAGCTGGTGCCGCACGCGAGAATCAGCAGGCTGTCGATGTCCGCGAACACCTGGCGGGCGCCTTCGCCGAAGATCGACGCATCGAACGCGTCGGCTTGCGGAATCGTGTCGGTGATCGCGCGCGGCTGCTCGAAGATTTCCTTCTGCATGAAGTGGCGATACGGGCCGAGTTCGACCGCGCCGCCATAGGCCGCGACCTGACGCACCTCGCGTTGCGCGATCTCGCCCTGGCGATCGGCGATGCGCACGCCATCGAGCGACAGTTCGCAGACGTCGCCTTCCTCGAGGAAGATGAAGCGCTCGGTGCTGCCCGCGAGCGCGAGCGCGTCGGAGGCGAGGAAGTTTTCGCCGTCGCCGAGTCCGACCACGAGCGGCGAGCCCTGGCGGGCGCCGACGACCGTATGCGGCTGATCCCGGTGCAGCACCGCGATCGCATACGCGCCATGCAGTTGCGCGATCGCCTCGCGCACCGCGGCGAACAGGTCGCCGCGATACAGGCTATGGATCAGGTGAGCAATAACCTCGGTGTCGGTCTGCGAAACGAACTCGTAACCCTTGCCACGCAGCATTTCGCGCAGGGTCTCGTAGTTTTCGATGATGCCGTTGTGTACCAACGCCAGCGCATCGCGCGAGAAGATCGGGTGCGCGTTGTCGGTAACCGGTGCGCCATGCGTGGCCCAGCGGGTATGCGCGATGCCCGTCACGCCTTCGAGGTGACCTTCGCGCACCTGAGCGTCGAGGTCGGCGACGCGCGCGACGCTGCGCGCGCGGCTCGGCCCGCGAGCGCCGAGCACGGCGACGCCGCACGAATCGTAGCCGCGATATTCGAGACGTCGCAGTCCTTCGATCAGGACGGGAACGATGTTACGTTGCGCAACCGCGCCGACAATGCCGCACATGGTGTATTCCTTTTCAGTGCCGAATTCAGTGAGCGCGCCTCGTGGGCGCGCCGTATCGATCAGCTTTTCTTTTTGACAGGGCGCACGTAGCCCGTCTTGCTCGTCTGGGTTTTATCGTTCAACACCAGCGCATTCGCGGCGACGTCTTTCCACACCGTGGTGCCGGCCGCGATCGTCGCGCCGCGCTGCACGCGCACCGGTGCGACCAGTTGCGTGTCCGAGCCGACGAACACGTCGTCCTCGATCACGGTGCGGAATTTGTTCGCGCCGTCGTAGTTGCAGGTGATCGTGCCCGCGCCGATATTCACGCGCGCGCCGACATCCGCGTCGCCGATGTAGGTGAGGTGGTTGGCTTTCGAGCCATGACCGAGCACCGCGTTCTTGATCTCGACGAAGTTCCCTACATGAGACTCGTCTTGCAGCGCCGCGCCTGTGCGCAAGCGCGCATACGGGCCGACAACGGCCTTCGCGCCGACTTCGGCGCCTTCGATGTGCGAGAACGCATCGACGCGCGTTCCCGCGCCGATACGCGCGTTGCGGATCACGCAGTTCGGCCCGATGCTGACGTTGTCAGCGAGCGACACGCTGCCTTCGAACACGCAGTTGACGTCGATCGATACGTCGCGGCCGCATTCGAGCGTGCCGCGTACGTCGACGCGCGCCGGATCGGCGAGCGTCACGCCCGCGACGAGCAGCGCGTCGGCGACATTGCGCTGATAAATCCGCTCGAGTTCGGCGAGCTGCTGCTTGCTGTTGACGCCGAGCGTTTCCCACTCGTCGTCGGGCTGCGTGGTGACGACTTCGAGGCCGGCTTCGATCGCCATCTCGACCGCGTCGGTCAGATAGAACTCGCCTTGCGCGTTGTCGTTCTTGAGCGCCGCGAGCCAGCCGGCGAGGCGCGCGGTTGGCGCGACGATGATGCCGGTGTTGATTTCAGCGATCTTCAGCTGTTCGGGACTTGCGTCCTTCTGTTCGACGATGCGCTGCACGTTGCCATGCTGATCGCGCACGATGCGGCCATAGCCGGTCGGATCGTCCAGCGTGACGGTGAGCACGCCGTAGCCGTCCTGGCCGGCGCGCTCCGTCAGTGCGCGCAGCGTTTGCGCGCGCGTGAGCGGCACGTCGCCATAGAGCACCAGCGTGGGCAACGAAGGATCGAGCAGCGGCAGCGCTTGCTGCACCGCATGGCCGGTGCCGAGCTGTTGCTCCTGCACCGCGAACTGGATATCGGGCGCCGCGACGGCTTCGCGCACGGCTTCGGCGCCGTGGCCGATCACGACGATCAGGCGCGCGGGCTTCAGCGCGCGGGCGGTGTCGATGACATGAGCGAGGAGCGGCCGGCCGGCCAGAGGATGGAGCACCTTGGGAAGCGCGGACCGCATGCGCTTGCCGGTACCTGCCGCCAAAATGACGATGTTCATGGCGTCGGCAAATAGACGAGTTTGGAGCGGACGATTCTATCATGCTTCACCTGCAAAAAAGGCCGCAGAAGCGGCCTCGGCAGGGCGTGCAGGCCAGCGGAAAACCGCCGGAATACCGCCAAAACAAGCATTTTTCGCTCTCTACAGGTCGTCGAACTGGACCAGCGGAATGGTCTTGGCGCCGGTGAGCGGCGCACCTTCGTCGCCGCTCGAGCAGGGTTCTTCGTCGAACGCGATGTCGCCTTGCGGGTCGGCCTCGCCGGTCGCACGCAGCCCCGCGAACGGAAACAGCTGGTGGTCCATCAGATGCGACGGCACCACGTTCGACAGCGCGTTGAACATGTTCTCGATGCGGCCGGGGAAACGCTTCTCCCAGTCGCGCACCAGCGCCTTCATTTCCGCGCGCTTCAGGTTTGGTTGGCTACCGCACAGATTGCACGGAATGATCGGAAATTCGCGCAGCTCCGCGTACTTCTCCAGATCGGTTTCCTTCACGTAGGCAAGCGGCCGGATCACGATGTTCTTGCCGTCGTCCGATTGCAGCTTGGGCGGCATGCCCTTCAGCTTGCCGCCGTAGAACAGGTTCAATAGCAGCGTCTGCAGGATGTCGTCGCGATGATGGCCGAGCGCGATCTTGGTCGCGCCGAGCTCGCCGGCGACGCGATACAGGATGCCGCGCCGCAGTCGCGAGCACAGCGAGCAGGTGGTCTTGCCCTCCGGCACTAGCCGCTTGACGATGCTGTAAGTGTCCTGGTTCTCGATGTGGAACGGGATGTCGAGCTGGGTCAGATACTCGGGCAGCACGTGCTCAGGGAAGCCCGGCTGCTTCTGGTCGAGGTTGACCGCGACGATGTCGAAATTGATCGGCGCGCGCTCGCGCAGCCGCATCAGGATATCGAGCATCGCGTAGCTATCTTTGCCGCCCGACAGGCACACCATCACCTTGTCGCCGTCCTCGATCATGTTGTAGTCGCCGATCGCCTGGCCGACCTGGCGCGCGAGGCGCTTGAACAGCTTGTTGTTCTCGTACGCCTCCTTCTGCTCGCGGCGCGTGAGCGGCGATTTCGAAGCACGCGCGGCGTTCGAGGCCGTGGCGGCCTCGGCGGCCTGGTTGCCTGCGTTCAGCATTTCCGGTGCATTCATCGCTCAGTCCTCCTTGATGCGGAAGACTTCGACGCCGACCGCGTCGCAGTCCGGATAAACATCCGGCTTCTCGGTCGACACGCGCGCGCCGCGCACCTGCGGATGTTCGAGCATCACGCGCACGAGGTCGTCGCACAGCGTTTCCTGCAGATGGATATGGCCTTGCGACACGCGCTTGGCGATCGTCGAGCGCATGAAGTCGTAGTCGACGACTTCGGTGAGCTTGTCGTGCACCGGCGTGGACATCGCGAGCGGCACGAACAGTTCGACGTTGATCACGACGCGCTGCTCGCCGCGCTTTTCGAAGTCGTGCACGCCGATATTGATGTGCACTTCGTAATTGCGCAGAAACAGCCGGCGGCAATCGGCGAGCCGGGGGTGCGAAAGAGCGGCAAACATGTTCGTTCCAGTCAAAAAAGCGTGCGGGGCACGCAAAGGGGCGCTGCGCCACACGCGATGGCCGCTTCGAAGGCTGGCCGCGCGCGCATGTCAGGCGCCCGTCAAAAACATTACGTCGCGCGGCAGCGGCACGAGATGCTGCCCGCCGTCGACCACCAGCGTCGTTCCGGTGACGCCGGCTGCATCCGCGAGATACAGCGCGGCGGCGACGATATCCTCGGGCCGCGACGCACGGCCCAGCGGCGTCATACGGTGAGCGGCCTCGAACCCGTGCTGGGTCTGGTCGCCCGATTGCATCGTCAGGCCGGGCGCGAGCCCGACCACCCGGACCTTCGGCGCGAGCGCCTGGGCGAGCGCGACCGTCGCGGTCTGCAGCGCCGCCTTCGACAGCGTGTACGACAGATAGTCCGGGTTCATGTTGTACAGCTTCTGATCCAGCACATTGATGACCACGCTGCGCTGGCTTTCGTCGCGCAGCGCGGCATCGGGCGTCGCGTCGTAAAGCATGCGCGCAAGCACCAGCGGCGCGCCGAGGTTCATCGCGGTCAGCTTCAGCAGCAGGTCGTAGCCGACGTCGCGCGCCGTGTCTTCCTCGAAGCGCGACGCGTTGTTGACGATGCACGACGGCCGCCCTAGCGCCGCGGCACAGTCCGGCAGCAGCCGCGCGACCTGCGCTTCGTCGCCGAGCTCGGCGTGCAGCGCGACCGCGCGGCGGCCCAGCGCGACGATCTGCGCGACCACTTCGTCGGCGTCCTCACGCGAGGCCCCGTAGTGCACGGCCACGTCCCAGCCGCGCGCGGCGAAGCCGAGTGCGAGCGCGCGCCCGATGCGGCGCGCGGCGCCGGTAATCAGCACGACGCGGGGCGGTTCAGTCGGCGCTTCGGCCGCGCGGGCAGCGATGTCCGGAGAAACGGTCATTTACAATGCGGGGATGAATCCGAAAGCTCACCAACCCGATAGTTTACCTGCTCCCGGCCCGAGCGCGCTCGCGCAGTCCGACGCGCTCGTCGCCGAGATCCGCGCGCAGCTCGACGCGGCCGGCGGATGGCTGCCGTTCGACCGCTACATGGAGCGCGCGTTGTACGCGCCGGGGCTCGGCTACTACAGCGGCGGTGCGCGCAAATTCGGCCTGCGCGCCGACGACGGCAGCGACTTCGTCACCGCGCCGGAACTGTCGCCGCTGTTCGCCGCGACGCTCGCGCGCCCGGTCGCCGAAGCGTTGGAGGCGAGCGGCACGCGCGACGTGATGGAGTTCGGCGCCGGCACCGGCAAGCTCGCCGCGGGGCTGCTCAATGCGCTCGACACGCTCGGCGCCGAATTCGACAGCTATTCGATCGTCGATCTGTCGGGGGAGCTGCGCGAGCGGCAGCGCGAAACGATCGCGGCGGCCGCGCCCGAACTGCTCGCCAAAGTGCGCTGGCTCGACGCATTGCCGGAGCGCTTCGAAGGCGTGGTGATCGGCAACGAGGTGCTCGATGCGATGCCGGTGCGCCTCTTCGCGCAAAACGGCGGTGTCTGGCACGAGCGCGGCGTGGTGTGGCGCGACGGCGCATTCGCGTTCGACGACCGCCCCGTCGCGGCCGCCGCGGACCGCGCGCTGCTGACCGAAATCGATACTGATCGCGAGAACGCCGCCGACGGCTACGTGACCGAAACGCACGAAGCCGCCCGCGCCTTCACGCGCACGATCTGCACGATGCTCGCGCGCGGCGCGATCTTGCTGATCGATTACGGCTTTCCGCGCCATGAGTACTACCACGACCAGCGCGCGCAGGGCACGCTGATGTGCCACTACCGGCATCGCGCGCACGGCGACCCGTTCCTGTACCCCGGTCTGCAGGACATCACCGCGCACGTCGAATTCACCGGCATCGCCGAGGCGGGCGTCGAGACCGGCGCGGACCTGCTCGGCTTCACGTCGCAAGCGCGCTTCCTGCTGAACGCGGGTGTCACTGAGGTGCTCGGCGAAATCGATCCCGCCGACGCCAGGCGTTTTCTGCCCGCGGCCAACGCGGTACAGAAGCTGCTGTCCGAGGCGGAGATGGGCGAACTCTTCAAGGTGATCGCGTTTTCGCGCGGACTCGACGATACGCTGCGGGCCTTTTCGAGCGGCGACCGCTCGCATACGCTGTGATTGTGAAGCCGCTCCGCTTCGAGGATTCGCGATGATTCGCTGGCTGTTGACTACCTTCGTTGCCGTCGCGGTGCTGTCGTCGTGCTGGCCCTGGCTGAGGAAGCTCGGCATCGGCCGGATGCCCGGCGACGTGACCTTGCGGCTGTTCGGCCGCGAGTATCCGTTTCCGTTCATGTCGACGCTGGTGCTGTCGATGCTGTTATCGCTATTGGCGCGGGTGTTGTAGACACCGCGCGCCGCTTCACGTTACCTCCGCTTCAGGCAAGCGCCGCTTGCACCGCGCGCACCCGCTCCTCATGCACGGCGTCCTTGATGCCCGCCGGCGCATCGGCGAGCCGCTTGGCGACCGCTCCCGCATCCACGCCTCGCGCGGCCACCAGCGCCACCCTCAGCCGCTCGGCCTGCGGGTACTCGCTCATCTCGAGGCCGAGCCGCCCGCGCGCATCGGACTCGCAGGCCTGTAGCGCCTCGGCGAAGCGCGCCGGCTTCCTGATCGCGTCGCTGCGCTCGAGCAGGCGCACCAGCGCCGCCGCCCCCATCTCCATCACGCGATGAATATTGCCGTGCTCGCGCGCGACCAGCACCGCGAGATCGCGGCACTCGTTCGGCACGCGCAGCCGCTCGCACAACGGCTTGAGCAGATCGACGCTGCGGCCCTCGTGGCCGATGTGCCGCGGCAGTTGCTCCTCGGGCGTGGTCGCCTTGCCGAGGTCGTGTGTCAGCGCTGCGAAGCGCACCGGCAGCGTGTAGCCCTGCTGCGCGGCATGGTCCAGCACCATCATCACGTGAACACCGGTATCGACTTCGGGGTGATAGTCGGCGCGCTGCGGCACGCCGAACAACGCATCGATCTCCGGCAGAACTCGCGCGAGCGCGCCGCAGTCGCGCAGCACGTCGAACATCCGCGACGGCTTCTTCTCCATCAATCCGCGCGACACTTCCTGCCACACGCGCTCGGCCACCAGCGCATCGGCTTCCCCGTCGGCGACCATTTCGCGCATCAGCGCCAGCGTTTCCGGCGCGACCGTGAATTCGACGAAGCGCGCCGCGAAACGCGCGATGCGCAGAATCCGCACCGGATCTTCGAGGAACGCATCGCTGACATGGCGAAAGAGCCGCGCCTGCAAGTCAGCCTGGCCGTTGAACGGATCGATAACAGGGCCGGTCAGCTCACCGTCCGGGCGCACCTCGCGCGCCATCGCGTTGATCGTAAGATCGCGGCGCGCGAGATCTTCTTCGAGCGTCACGTCGGGCGCATAGAAAAACTGGAAGCCGTGATAACCGGCCGCCGTCTTGCGCTCGGTGCGCGCGAGCGCGTACTCCTCGTGCGTCTGCGGATGCAGGAAAACCGGAAAGTCCTTGCCCACCGGCCGATAGCCCTGCGCGACCATCTGCTCGGGCGTCGCGCCCACAACCACATAGTCGCGGTCCTGCACCGGTACGCCGAGCAGCTCGTCGCGGACCGCGCCACCTACTGCATAGATATTCATGGGCATTCGTCTTGATAGGCGATCGCGTGCGTTTCACGGCGCGAGGCATCGATCCATGCATTGACGGCGGGCAGCCCGGTAAGCCGCGCGACATAGGCGGCCGAGGTCTGCGACAACGCCGGCTTCCACGTGTTGAAGCGCATCGCGACCGGCGCATACATCGCGTCGGCAATGCTGAATTCGCCGAACAGGAACCGACCGCCGTAGGTGTCGAGGCAGTCGCGCCAGATCGTCTCGATCCGCGCGATGTCGGCGAGCGCGCCGGGCGTCGCGTTCTTGCCCGGGAACGACGCACGGATGTTCATCCACATCTTCGAGCGCAAATCGCCGAAGCCCGAATGCATCTCGGCGCTGACGCTGCGCGCATGCGCGCGCGCCGCCGCGTCGCGCGGCCACAGCGCGTGTTGCGGGAAGCGCTCGGCGAGCGTTTCGGCGATCGCGAGCGAATCCCACACGGCCTGACCCGCGTCGTCGATCAGGCACGGCACTTTGCCCGGTCCACGCGGTGCCTGAGCGAGGATCTTCGCATTCGTGTCCGCTTCGTTTAGCAGGATCAGTTCCTCGTCGAACGGAATGCCGAAGTGCGTGAGCAGCAGCCACGGACGCATCGACCACGACGAATAGTTCTTGTCACCAATCAGCAGTTTCATGCTTGTTATCAGGGAGTGTTGGATGGGATTGTGCGAGGGTTCAGCGCCCCGCGCTGGCTCGGAACGTGTCGAGTCGCGACCCCGAGGACGCGCCGGTCAGATACGTCGGCACGATCGCTTCGATGCTGACCGGTTCGAGTCCGAGCTCCGGCGCGAGTGGCCCGCTCAGAATATTGGCGACCTTCATCGAATCGAGATTGTCGCGCGAAATCACCGGTTCGCCCGGCGCCAGTTCGAAGCTCAGCGCCTGCAGCCGCGCGAGCGGCTCGGGCAGACGGATGATGCGCGCATGCTTGCCGATCACGTCGCCGCAATACGACACCAGGTCTTCGAGCGTATAGACGGTGGGGCCGCCGAGCTCGTAGGTGCGGCGGCCCGCGCCATCCATATCGAGCACGTTGACGATCGCCTTCGCGACGTCGCCGACATAGACCGGCTGGAATTGCGCGTCCGGCATCGCGAGCGGGATGGCCGGAAACACGCGCTGCAAAAACGCGAACTTGTTCAGGAACGCGTCCTCGGGTCCGAACACGACGGACGGACGGAAGATCGTCCATGCGACGTTCGCCGCATGCACGGCTTTCTCGCCGTCGCCCTTCGAGCGCGCATACATGCTCGGGCCGCTCGGATTGGCGCCGAGCGCGCTCAGATGAATCAGCCGATGCACGCCCTTGCCTTCGCAGGCGGCGACGATGCGCGTCGGCAACTCGACGTGCGCATGCGCGAACTCCGGTCCATAAGGCTTGCCGCGTTTGCCGTTCAGGATACCGACGAGGTTGATCACGCAATCCGCTCCTTCGACGAAGCGCGCGAGCTGCACCGGATCGAACACGTCGGTTTCGAGCACGTCGATCGGCAGTGTGGTCAGATGGCGCGCGTTGTAGCGTCGCCGTGTGGCGACGCGCACATCCTTGCCCATTTCGACGAGCGAGTTGACGAGGTAGCTGCCGATGAATCCGGAGCCGCCGATGACCGCGATAGCTTGATGTCGCATTTTTCGACTCCCTGATGGAAGCCGCGGCAACGGCTGGCGAAGCGCGCCGCAACCTCGAAACGAGATTGCGGCGGCAAGGCGCTTACGGTGCGATGTAACCCAGGCGCGCCTTCAGCGATTGCGGACGGCCTTCGAACAATGCCGCGTAGTAGACCGTGTTGGACAGCACATTCTTGACGTAGTCGCGAGTCTCCTGGAACGGAATCGTCTCGGCGAACACCGCCCCTTCGACCGGGCGCTGCAGCGACTGCCGCCAGTTGCGCGGACGGCCCGGACCTGCGTTGTAGCCAGCGGTGGCCAGCACGGCGGACCCGTCGAACTGATTGTAGATCATCGCCAGGTAGTTCGTGCCGAGCAGGATGTTGGTGTTGATGTCGTTCATCTGCTCGCGCGAGAGCGGGCCCAGACCGATTTTCTTCGCGACCAGCTGCGCGGTGGCCGGCATCAGCTGCATCAGTCCGCCCGCGCCGACATCCGAGCGCGCATTGATGATGAAGCGCGACTCCTGACGAATCAGCCCGTACGCCCACTCGACGTCGAGCCCGCTCGACTGCGCGTCCTGCTCGACGATGTTGCGGAACGGCGATAGATAGCGCAGTGAAAAATCGTGCTCGCTCTTCGTGCGGTCCGCAGTGTTGACGGTGCGGTCGTACAGCTCGATACGGCGCGCGTACTCGGCGGCCGCCAGCAGTTGCCGGTCGGTCATGCCGCGCAGCGGCCAGTTCCACTCGCGATTGCCTTCGAGCCGCAGATTCAGCGCATAGAAGCGCTGCGCCAGATCGAAGCCCGGCGTGGTGCCGGCCTGCTGCACTTCGGCGTCGGTGACCGTGGTTTTCGGCGGCACGGTGATCTTCTGGCCGAGTTCTTCGAGCGCAAGCTGGCCGTAGAAATTGAAGTTCGACGCGATCGACTGGAATTCCTGGTTGGCCGTCGCGGTGTCGCCGGCCTGCTTCAGCGCGCGCGCATGCCAATACACCCACGACGGCTGCTTGCGCAGCGACTCGGGCATCTGTTCGATCGACCAGCGCACCATGTTCCAGTCGCCGGCGAGCAGTGCGCTGCGCGTGCGCCATTCATACGCGGGATTCGACAGCGGCGCGTTCGCCGACAGCCGGAACCAGTCGACCGCGGCAGGCATCTGCTTGAGCGCGCCCTGATAGCCGATCGTGCCCCAGCCGATTGCGCGCTCCGGCGAATTCAGCGACGGCGCGACCGATGCGAACGTGGCCGCGGCCATGGCCGGATCGTTGCGCGCCATGCGCGTGATCGCGAGCAGCGCCAGCTGATGCGATTGTGCGTCCGGTCCGACGCCGCGCGCGAGCAGCAGCGGCGGCGTATTGGCGGCCTGGCTGAACAGCACCGGGTCGGGCGGCGGGTCGCCGAGCGCGTCGACGAGCTTACTGCCGGTGTTCGTGTAGTTCTGCTCGTACGCGAGACGGATCTGCGCCCAGACGTCGTCGCTGCTGAACTGGTGGTTCACGCCGAGCACCGTGATCAGATCGACGCAACCGTCGCCGTACCACTTCGGATCGACGAGCAGCGCGCGTGCCGCGTCCGCGACGTTCTCGCCGCGCGACGCGCGCGATTCGAGCGCGTAGCACTTGACCTGAGTGTCGTCGTCGAGCACGAACTTCGCGTACTGCTGGTCGAAGTTGCGCCAGTCGTGGCGCGTGCCGAGCACGGTCAGATAGTCGTTGCGCATGCGATCCGCGATCGCCTGGCCGTCGTACTTCTGCAGGAACGCGAGCACCGGCGCATCCGGCGCGTCGATGCGCGCATGGCCGGTCGAATCGAACAGCTGCGGCTTGATCTGGAAGTACTCCAGATACGAGGGCGCCGGATAATCCGGGATCATGCTCGCGAGCTGGGCTGCGCGCGCTGCGTCGTTAGTGCGCGCGGCTTCGCGAAGCTGGACGAAAATCTGGTCGTCGTTCGTGAGTTGGGAGATCGGGAGGGGCTTGACGGCCGAGGCAGTACTGCAGGCCACGAGTGCCGCTGCGGCCAGCGCGATACCGGCCGCGCGATATACTCGAAAAAGGCGTTTTGACATCGTTGTTTCTGGAGCGCGAATTGGACCCAAGCATAGCATGCAACCCTGTCCCCGCAACCAAAAAGGCGCTGCGCCGGATGTTGCTGGAAAGCCGTCTGCAAGCGGCTTCCGAGCCGTCGAAGAATGCCGCGCTCGGGCGTCGAATGCTCGACGCGCTGAAGCACTATGCGGTACGCAGCGCCGGATTCTACTGGCCGCTCGCCGGCGAGTTCGACGCGCGCGGCGCGATCGGGATCTGGCTCGCCGCGGATTCGCATCACGAAGCCAGTCTGCCAATCATTAAGGAACGTGGCATGGCACTCGAATTCCATGCGTGGACGCCCGCGACGCCGATGAAAATCGGTCATCACAAGATTGCCGAGCCCACTTCGGGGCGCGTCGTGCTGCCCGAGCTGCTGTTCGTGCCCTGCGTGGGTTTCGACTCGGACGGCTATCGGCTCGGCTATGGCGGCGGCTATTACGACCGCACGCTGGCCGCCTGGCCGACCGCGCACAAGCCGATCACGGTCGGCATCGCGTACGAAGCGTGCCGCACCGACACGCTGGAACGCGAGGCGCACGACATTCCGCTCGATCTGATCGTGACCGAAGCGGGGTTTCATCCGGCGCTGCCGGACTGAACTCGCGATGCGCGCCGTGTGACGCTCGGCGTTTTCGCGCTATTTCGTCGTTACAGCGAAGCGGCCGCGCGCGCCGCCGTGTCGTACAGCCCCGACGCATTGCGCATCAACTGCGCGGCCTCGCCGATCTGCTGGTTGGTCAGGCCGCTTTCCTTGAGCGTCGAGATCAGGCAGTTCTCGCGCACCTCGCGATACTTCAGGCATAGCTCGCGGCCCGCGTCGGTTGCGGAAAAAAACACTTCCTTGCCGGTCTTTTCGCTTTTTACGTACCCTCTAGCTACGAGCTTTTTCAACGCGTAAGTCGCGACGTGCGTGTCTTCGATGTTCAGCACGAAGCAGATGTCCGCGAGCTTCTTGCGGCGCTCGCGATGGCTCACGTGGTGCAGCAGCGACACCTCGATCGCGGTCATGTCCTTGTCGCCGGCCGCCGACATGCAGCGCACCATCCAGCGGTTGAACGCATTGCCCGCCATGATCAGCGCGTATTCGAGTTCGGACAGCTCCGCGCTGCTCTCGGAGACGAGGTGTTCCGACGAAACGATCTTGGTGGGATGACGCGTCATACGAGGTTCCCGTGACGAATTGGGATGGAAAAGTGTCGCAAGTGTACGACGATGCCCCGTCGCCGACGAGCCTGGCAAAAACGCTTATTGATAAATCGTCAATATTTTATTGATAATGTACGCTCGAAACGTTGCCGACTCCGTGCCGGACATGCGCCAACGCGCCGCGCAGTCCGTCTCATTTTCCGACTCGATCCGGGCCGCCCACTCATGAGCCAACCACGAATCTTTCCGCTCGGCGATACCGCGCTCGTCTGCGAAGCTCCCCCGCCGGCCACGCTGGAGTGCCAGCAGCGCGTGTGGGCCGCCGCTGAAGCCGCGCGCGACTGGCCGCAGGTGCTCGAGGTCGTGCCCGGCATGAACAATCTGACGCTCGTGTTCGACCCGCTCGCAACCGACGCCGACGCGCTCGGCGAGCAGTTGCTGACCGCCTGGAACGCAGCGGAAGAAACCGCCGCGCCCACACGCGACGTCGAAATTCCGGTGCAGTACGGCGGCGCATTCGGCCCCGATCTCCAGGCGGTCGCCGAACATACGGGCTTGAGCGCGCGCGAGGTCGTCGAGCGTCATGCGGGCGGCGCCTACGTGGTGTTCTTTCTCGGCTTTCAGCCCGGCTTCGCCTATATGGGTGGGCTCGATCCCACGCTGCACACGCCGCGCCGCGCGTCGCCGCGGCTCGAAGTGCCGGCGGGCTCGGTCGGCATCGGCGGCGAGCAGACCGGCATCTATCCGGCGGTGTCGCCGGGCGGCTGGCAGCTGATCGGCCGCACCGAAGTGGCGCTGTTCGACCCGGCGCGCCGCCCGCCCACCCTGCTGCAGCCCGGCGACCGGGTGCGCTTCACGATCGCGGGGATGCACGCATGATCGACGTGATCCGCGCGGGTCTCCAGACCACGATTCAGGACCTCGGCCGCCACGGCTACCGGCATCTCGGTGTCGCGATGGGTGGTGCGCTCGACCGGTTGTCGCTCGAAGTCGGCAACCGGCTGGTCGGCAATCGCCCCGATGCGGCCGGCCTCGAAATCACCTTCGGACCGACCGTGCTGCGCTTTCTGCGCGCAACGCGCGTGGCGATCGCCGGCCCCGACTTCGGCTCGACGCTCGACGGCAAGCCGGTCTATTCATGGTGGAGCCTGCCCGTGCAGGCCGGCCAGGAGCTCGTGCTGAACGCGGCGAAGCGCGGCATGCGCGGGTATGTGTGCGTGGCGGGCGGCATCGACGTGCTGCCGATGCTCGGCTCGCGCAGCACCGATCTCGCCGGCCGTTTCGGCGGACTCGGCGGCCGCGCGCTCAACGATGGCGACCGTCTGCCGGTCGGCGCGCCGCCGCAGCGCGGCCACCTCGGCTTCGCGCCGGAGGCGCCCGCGTTCGGCGTGAAGGCGCCCACATGGTGCAAGTTCGTGCTGGTCCCCGAGCCGCTGCGGCGCGGCCGGCATCCGTCGGGCGTGCCGTGGGCGATACCGATCCGCGTGCTGCGCGGCCCCGAATACGACAGCTTCACCACGGATGCGCAGCAGTCGTTCTGGTCCGACGAGTGGCTCGTCACGCCGAACAGTAACCGCATGGGCTACCGCCTTGCCGGCACGGAACTAAAACGCACGCACAAGACCGATCTGCTGTCGCACGCGGTGCTGCCCGGCACGATCCAGGTGCCGCCGAACGGTCAGCCGATCGTGCTGATGAGCGACGCGCAGACCACCGGCGGCTATCCGAAGATCGGCGCGGTGATCCAGGCCGATCTGTGGAAGCTCGCGCAAGTGCGCCTGAACGCGGCGGTCCGTTTCATCCCGACGACGCCCTATGAGGCGCGCCAGGCTTTACTGGAAGAACGCACGTATCTGCGGCAGATCGATGCCGCGATCGCGATGCATGAAGAGCGTTGCACGCGCCAGGCGGCGCTCGCGGCGCTGTAACGGTGAATAAAGGAATCCCCATGGAAATCGATCTGAACGCCGATCTCGGCGAAGGCTGCGGCTCCGACGAGGCGCTGCTCGACCTCGTGAGCTCGGCCAACATCGCATGCGGCTGGCATGCGGGCGGACCCAACGCGATGCGCGATTGCGTGCGCTGGGCCGTGCAGAAAGGCGTGTCGATCGGCGCGCATCCGAGCTTCAACGATCCCGAGAATTTCGGCCGCAAGGAAATGGATTTGCCGGCGGGCGAGATCTACGCGGGCGTGCTGTATCAGCTCGGCGCGCTGTCGGCGATCGCGCAGGCCGAGGGCGGACGCATCGCGCACGTGAAGCCGCACGGCGCGCTGTACAACCAGGCCGCGCGCGACGCGAAGATCGCCGACGCGATCGTCTCCGCGGTGCACGACTTCGATCCGTCGGTGGCGGTGTTCGCGCTCGCCAACAGCGGGCTCGTCAGCGCCGCGCGCAACGCGGGCCTGACCGCGATCGAGGAAGTGTTCGCCGACCGCGGCTATCGCGCCGACGGCTCGCTGGTGCCGCGCAAGGAGCCGGGCGCGCTGCTCGACGACGAGGACGAAGTGCTCGCGCGCACGCTTACGATGATCCGCGAGCAACGCGTGAAGGCCGTCGACGGACAGTGGGTGCCGTTGAAGGCGCAAACCATCTGCCTGCACGGCGACGGCCCGCACGCGCTCGCGTTCGCGCGACGCATTCGGGACGCGCTCGCCGAGGCCGGCATCGAAGTGCACCCGGCGGGCGTCGCACGCGTCTGAGCGTTCGCATCGCCACCGTGCACACCGCGCGCGGTGATGCCCGCTGCAAACCCGCCGATGCCGACGCACGCGCATCCGCGGGGTAGGTGAAGAGAGTTGCGGCCGCAGAGCCGCGGCAGCACGCCGGCGCATGGGGCCGCATGCACCGGTTCACGTCAGCCGCCACCCGCGGCGAAGTTGAATTACCTCTTTGGAGACCCTGATGCAGACAACCGTCAGTTTATGGCCGCTCATCGGTGTGGCCGTCATCATCGTTGGCTTTCTGTTGCGCTTCAATCCGATGCTGATCGTCGCCGTGGCCGCGATCATCACCGGTTTCGCCGCGCATTTCCCGCCGGAGAAAATCCTCGCTCTGATCGGCACCGGCTTCATCAAGACACGCAATATCCCACTGATCATCCTGCTGCCGCTCGCGGTGATCGGCCTGCTCGAACGACACGGCCTGCGCGAGCGTGCGCAGGCGTGGATCAGCGGCATCAAGGCGGCGACCGCCGGGCGTCTGTTGATCGTCTATCTGGCCGTGCGCGAGCTGACCGCCGCGGTCGGTCTGACCGGGCTCGGCGGCCATCCGCAGATGGTGCGTCCGCTGATCGCGCCGATGGCCGAGGGCGCGACCGAGAACCGGTTCGGCAAGATCAGCGACGCGGTGCGCTTCCGGCTGCGCGCGTTCTCGGCCGCAACCGACAACGTCGGGCTCTTTTTCGGTGAGGACATCTTCGTCGCGTTCGGCGCGATCGTGCTGATGACGACCTTCCTGAAGGAAGCGGGCATCGTCGTCGAGCCGATTCACGTGGCGGTGTGGGGCATTCCGACCGCGATCAGCGCGTTCATCGTGCATGGCTTCCGGCTCTGGCTGCTCGACCGGCGGCTCGAGCGTGAATTGCGCGGCAAGGTGCCGGACGGTACTTCGAGCGCGAAAGCGACTGCCACATCGACGCCGTCGTCGGGCACGCGTGCTACCGGAGACGAAGCATGACCTTCACGATCACCTATCTGTTCTGGTTGCTCGGCATCGTGCTGCTGATCGTCGGCGGCATGATCGTTATGGACCGCCAGCATCCGCGCCGCTTCACCGCGGGCGGCTTCTGGATTCTTTACGCGCTGATCTTCCTGATCGGCGACCGCCTGCCGCCGGCCGTGGTCGGCGTCGCGGTGATCGCGATGGCGCTGATCGCGGGCTTCGGCGGCGTCACCGCGGGCAAGCCGAAGACGCTGTCGCTCGAAGCGCGTCAAGCGAGCGCCGCGCGTCTGCGCAACAGGCTGTTCGTGCCCGCGCTGACGATTCCGATCGTCACCGTGATCATCACGTTGGCGGCAAGTCATCTTGTGTTCGGCGGTGTGCCGTTGATCGAGAAGGCCAACGTCACGCTGATCGGCTTCGGTCTCGGCTGCGTGATCGCGCTCGCGATCGCCTGTGTGATTACACGCGACACGGTCGGTCAGTCGATGAAGGAAGCGCGCCGCCTCGTCGATGCGCTGTCGTGGGCGGCGGTGCTGCCGCAGATGCTCGGCATGCTTGGCCTGGTGTTCTCGGACGCGGGCGTCGGCAAGGCGGTCGCGCACGTGACGACATCGTATATCAGCCTCGACTACCGCTTCGTTGCGGTGGCCGTGTACTGCATCGGCATGGCGCTGTTCACGATGGTGATGGGCAACGGCTTCGCCGCGTTTCCGGTGATGACGGGCGGCGTCGGCGTGCCGATCCTCGTCGGCGTGTTCCACGGCAACCCGGCCGTGATGGCCGCGATCGGCATGTTCTCCGGCTACTGCGGCACGCTGATGACGCCGATGGCCGCAAACTTCAACATGGTGCCGGTCGCGCTGCTCGAATTACCCGACAAGAATGCGGTGATCAAGGCGCAGATTCCGACCGCGTTGACGCTGCTGGTGATCAATATTTTTCTGTTGAATTTCTTGATGTTTCTGTAGTGTTTTTTTGAACCTTTTTCTTCGTATCGACGAGGTGCTGCCCATCTGAGGCAGTACCTCGCCGTCCGGAAGCTTCAGATGTCCAATCAACGGCGATGCGTACGACGCAAATGACTAACGATCGCTAACAAAGCAACGGCCAACATCAGCGAGACAAAAAAACTGACAACGAGCAACGTTGCGACGATGATGTCCGTGTTGTTTTCTCCGCCAACCGAATCCAGCATTTCGAAAAGCGGGGCAAAAAACTCAGAGCCCGCGCCGCTCGCAAACCATTCATCAATACCCGGCATGCGGGCAATTCCCACTGCGATGGGCAGCGTCATCGCCAGTGCGAGCGCAACACAAATCAGCGCCTTTTTCATTTCACGTCGATGGTACCGTAGTATCTGGTCGTCGTCCCGGGGATAAACGCGGGCGGCTGTGCTTTAAAGTATGACCGCAGCGCCTTGAACTGCTCGCGGGACGAAAGCGTAATGCAACCGTCGCTTTCTCCGGATCGCCCTACCGGGTGTAACCGAAAGTTTCCGCGTCGCACACCGTCTACGAACGTCCAATCATCAATGTGTTGCTCATAGCGATACAGAGCAAACCATTCCCTGCGATGCGTGTCCGCCAATAGGTCTTTGACAGCATCCCAGAGCCAACCGAGATGCCCCCCGCTTTCCCTATCGACGATGTAGTACTCGCCTTTGGGAATAGCGCCCGCGCTTACCACTTTCGCGGAATCTGGGTCATCGATATATCGCCCTTTACCTGAAAATGCAGGGACACCACCAAAACCGGGACAAAGCAAACTCGACATCGGGCGTCGATTTAATGTGAAAGTGCAAGATACAGGCATTTATTAACTCTGCCTGTTTGCCCTGATGTCTATGAGGGCAGTCACTGTGCCGCCGCTTCCGCCATGACTGTTCTGCAAGATGTACTCGTGCTTCATTCGCGCAAATGACAAACGCACCTGTTCGTGGCAGCACTGACCGCCTCCAATCGGTTCAACAAAAGAGACGATTACGTCGTACATCGTGATTTTCGCGTACTCGTGAGGGATACCGCCGGCTCTTCGCACCGTGAGTTTCGCTTCGGGGATGCGCTCTCCAGAGAAGCAGTATCTGGCCAAATTCGGACTCGCACGGCCCATCAGATGAGTAAATTCAAGATCGGAAACGGTGGCTTTTGGAACACGTCCGCTTGAACCCGCGAGCATCCCCGCCGGCTGTGCAACTTGCCAGCGCCATCCGATTACATCGATCTCGTTGAGATGAGCCGCATCCTGCGATTCGCCATCGATACCGTCGATCCTGATAAAGATGTCCTGTGCCATCGTTGGATTTCCTTCCTGTTAGTCGCTTGCTGAGAACTTTTGACGAAGCTAACAGGCGTAGGATGTGGCACGACTCGGATTCGTCCGAAAAATGCGCAGGAGCCGGCCCGGACAGATCGCGGCGACCGTGGCGCAGCTCACGTAAACAGTGAAGCACAATGTCGACAATGCGCCCGGCCGCGACGGCTGTAGCCTCGACCCGGCTCACCCCGCCTCCACCACGAAGCCGTGCTGCCGCAACAGCTGCAGCACGCCCTTCGGTCCACCCAGATGGAGCGCGCCGATCGCGACGAACAGCGGCTTGTTCGGCGCGGCGAGCTGCAGCATCTTCGCGACGAAGCGGCGATTGCGCTCATAGACGATGCGGTTGTCGATCGAATCGGAGATGCGCGGATCGCGCGCGAGCTTCTCCGATTTGGCGGTCTGCCACGCGGCGATCGCATCGGCATCGCCGACCTGCCATAGCCGATGCAGCGTGCGCACGTCCTGGACGTTCTGCGCCGGCGTCTGCACCAGGTCCTGCGCGAGCATCTCACGCTGCTGCGCGGCCGACAGTCCGGTGAACGAACGCATCTGCTGCGCGAGCGTTTCGAGTCCGACGATCTTGCCGCGCGTCTTCAGATACACGTTCTGCAATTGCGCTTCGGTACCGTACTCAGTTTGCAGACCCGCTGACAGCGAGTCGTAGGTCTCGACCACCAGCGACGCAAGCCACGGCCGCATCTTCTTGATCGCATCGAGCGCGGCCGGGTTGCCGCGCAGCCGCAGCGCGAGCTTGTGCCACAACGGCTCGGGCAGCAGGCCCGGCAGGCAGTCGTGCTTGCACACGCCGTACCTGGAGACGTCGTCCTGCGACACCAGCAGTTCGTCGGGCGACAGTTCGAGCGCGAGTGTCGGCGACGCGGCGAGCGCCGCGAGGATCGGCGCGCGGAACGGCTGCGCCGCCGGATAGTCGGCCGGATCGCCGACGTGCAGCGTGCCGAGCACATAGATGGTGATATTGCCGCGTGTCGCGACATAGAACGGCATGCGCGCCGGTTGCTGACGCACCGGTCCGCTCGCGGTGGTGCCAGGGACCGGGGGCGGCGCAATCGACGGCGGTGGCGTGGTTGGCACATTAACCGCCGGTCGGGCCGCCTGGGCCGCGGGGGCTGGCGTGTTGGCCGCCGCGCCGGCTGCGTCAGCGATGCCGGGCACGGCCGCGCCGACCGACAGCGCGCAGCCTACGCGCAAAAAAGCGGACAGCGACGCGGGAAGAAATATGGAGAACAATGCGCGCGCGAGCGCATCGACAAACGCGCAGAAAAATGTGCGAAAAAACTCGCTGACGAAGCTTCCAGCAAATGCGCCGCAGGGCGCGGCGCCTCCCGGCGCACGCGCCCCGCGGCGCCGCGCGAAGGCGGCTATCCCGCCGCCCTCACACAAGCGGCGCGCAAGACGACGCGCCGCCACCACATCAGGCATCCACGTCCCCCACCTCTTCGGCGCGGTGACACGAGACGAGGCGCCCATCCACTTCACGCAGCTTCGGCACCTCGCTGCGGCAGCGGTCGATCACGTACGGACAGCGCTGATGGAACGTGCAGCCCGACGGCGGATTCAGCGGCGATGGCATTTCGCCTTGCAGCTTGATCTTGATCGTGCGGTCCGCCTCGAAGATCGACGGGGTCGCCGACATCAGCGCGCGCGTGTACGGATGGCGCGGCTTCGAGAAGATGCGCTTCTTGTCGCCGAGCTCGGCGACGCCGCCGAAGTACATGACCATCACGTCGTCGGCGATATGCTCGACCACCGACAGGTTGTGCGAGATGAACACGTAGCTCGTCTTGAACTCATCCTGCAGGTCCATGAACAGGTTCAGGATCTGTGCCTGGATCGACACGTCGAGCGCGGACACCGGTTCGTCGGCGACCACGATTTGCGGATCGAGGATCATCGCGCGCGCGATCGCGACCCGCTGACGCTGGCCGCCGGAGAACATGTGCGGATAGCGCTTCGCGTGCTCGGGCCGCAAGCCGACCGTGCGCATCATCTGCGCGATGCGCTCGGCGCGCTCGGTCGCGCTCATCTGCGTGTTGATCGCGAGCGGCTCGCCGAGCGTCTGCTCGACGGTCTTGCGCGGATTGAGCGACGCAAACGGGTTCTGGAACACCATCTGCACGCGCCGCCTGAGCGCCGCAATCTTCTCGTGATTCGCCCCGGCCACGTCTTCGCCATCGATCAGCAGGCGGCCCGCGCTCGGCGTTTCGATCATCGTCAGCTGACGCGCGAGCGTCGACTTGCCGCAGCCGGACTCGCCGACTACCGCCAGCGTCTTGCCGCGTTCGAGCGCGAAGGACACGCCGTTCAGCGCCTTCACCGTGCCGTGCGCGAACATGCCGCGTTTGACTGTGTAGTAGCGCGCGAGCTGGTCGGCGACGAGTACGTGATCGCCAGGACGATCCGGCTGACGACGGATTTCGGGTGCTGCGCTCATCGGGCGCCTCCTTGCGTGTGAACGTTGGCGTCCTTCTCGAGGTTCAGCGGCTTGATGCAGCGCACGCGCGTGAAATCGGCGTGGGCGGGCAGCGCAGCGAGCGCGGGCCGCGCCTTCATGCAGTCGTCGACCACGTATTTGCAGCGCGGCGCGAACAGGCAGCCCTTGGGCCGGTCGTCGCGGCCCGGCACCATGCCCGGCAGCGCCGCGAGCCGCACCGCGCCCACGTTGTGCTCGGGAATCGCGGCCAGCAGCGCTTCCGTGTACGGATGATGAGGCGCGGCGAAGATGTCGGGCACCTTGTTCGTCTCGATCACCTCGCCCGCATACATCACGGCGACGCGCTGCGCGACCTCGGACACCACGGCCAGATCGTGCGAAATCAGCACGAGCGCCATGCCGCGTTCCTTCTGCAGGCGCATCAGCAGTTCCATGATCTGCGCCTGGATCGTCACGTCGAGCGCGGTGGTCGGCTCGTCGGCGATCAGCAGCTTCGGGTTGCAGGCGATCGCCATCGCGATCATCACGCGCTGGTTCATGCCGCCCGACATCTGATGCGGAAACGCGCCGATGCGGTTCTTCGAATCGGGAATGCCGACCTGATCGAGCAGTTCGAGCGCGCGCTTGTCGAGCGCGCTGCCGCGCAAGCCTTCGTGCAGCTTCAGCACTTCCTTGATCTGATAGCCGACCGTGTAGCTCGGGTTCAGGCTCGTCAGCGCGTCCTGGAACACCATCGCGATGTCCTTGCCGATGATCTTGCGGCGTTCCTTCGCGGAGGCGTTCAGCAGGTTCTTGCCGTCGAACGTGATTTCGTCGGCGGTGACCTTGCCGGGCGCGTCGATCAGGCCCATCAACGCCATCATCGTCACGCTCTTGCCCGAGCCCGATTCGCCGACCACGCCGAGCACTTCGCCCGGCGCGACGTCCAGATTGATGCGGTCGACCGCGGGCAAGCCGCCGAAGTTGACCGCGAGATTGCGGATGGTCAGTAGATTGCTCATGTTCAGGCCATCCGTTTCAGTTTGGGGTCGAGCGCGTCGCGCAGCCCGTCGCCGAGCAGGTTGATCGCAAGCACCGAGATCAGGATGGACAGGCCAGGCATCGTGACGATCCACCATGCGCTGTCGATGTAATCGCGCGCCGACGCAAGCATCGCGCCCCACTCCGCCGACGGCGGCTGCACGCCGAGGCCGAGAAAGCCGAGCGCGGCGGCATCGAGAATCGCCGACGAAAAGCCGAGAGTGGCCTGCACGATCAGCGGCGCGGTGCAGTTCGGCAGCACCTGCGAGAACATCAGCCGCAACGTGCTCGCACCCGCGACCCGCGAAGCGGTCACATACTCCTTCTGCAATTCGCCTTGCGCGGACGCGCGCGTCAGACGCACATAGCCCGGCAGCGCGACGATCGCGATCGCGAGCATCGTGTTGACGAGACCCGGACCGATGATCGCGACCACCGCGACCGCGAGCAGCAGCGACGGCAGCGCGAGCAGCACGTCCATGATGCGCATGATCGGCGTGTCGGCCCATTTCTCGAAGAACGCGGCGATGAGGCCGAGCACGATGCCCGGAATCAGCGCGAGCACGACCGACACGAAGCCGATCCAGAACGACAGCCGCGCGCCGTACATCAGACGCGAGAGGATGTCGCGGCCCGCTTCGTCGGTGCCGAGAATGAACTTCCAGTTGCCACCGTCGAGCCACGCGGGTGGAATCTTCACGGAGTCGCGATACTGCTCGATCGGGCTGTGCGGCGCGATCAGCGGCGCGAAGATCGCGATGAAGATCAGCACCAGCACGATGATGCCCGCGCCGACCGCGCCGCGGTTGCGCGAGAAGTTCGCCCAGAATTCGCGCGCCGCGATGGCGCGGCCGCTCGGTGGGGTGACCGCTTGGGGGACGGTGTTTTGAATGTCAGCCATGGTCGTGATTACCTCGTATGGCGAATGCGCGGGTTGAGCACGCCGTACAACAGATCGACGACGAGGTTCACGACGATCACCAGCGTCGCGATCAGCAGGATACCGCCCTGCACGACCGGATAATCGCGCCGGCCGATCGCATCGATCAGCCACTTGCCGATGCCCGGCCATGAAAACAGCGTTTCGGTCAGCACCGCGCCGGCAAGCAGTGTGCCGACCTGCAAACCGATCACCGTAACGACCGGAATCAGCGCATTGCGCAGCGCATGCACGACGATCACGCGTCCCGGCGACAGCCCCTTCGCACGCGCGGTGCGGATGTAGTCCTCGCGCAGCACTTCGAGCATCGACGAGCGCGTCATGCGCGCGACCACCGCGAGCGGAATCGTGCCGAGCACGATCGCGGGCAGGATCAGATGGCTCAACGCGGACTTGAACGCGCCTTCGTCGGTGGACATCAGCGAGTCGATCAGCATGAAGCCGGTCACGTGCGGAATGTCGTATTCGACTGCGATGCGGCCCGACACCGGCGTCAAGCCGAGCTTGACCGAGAACACCATGATGAGGATCAAGCCCCACCAGAAGATCGGCATCGAGTAGCCGGTCAGCGCGGTGCCCATCACGCCGTGATCGACCACCGTGCCGCGCCTCAGTGCCGCGAACACGCCCGCCGGCAGGCCGACGATCAGCGCGAACAGCATTGCGCAGATCGACAGTTCGACGGTGGCGGGAAAGCGTGCGAGGAATTCGCCCATCACGCTGGTGTTGGTGATGATCGAAGTGCCGAGGTTGCCGTGCAACGCACGGACGATGTAGTGGAAGTACTGGATCGGCAAGGGCTCGTCGAGCCCGAGGCGGTGCATCGCGGCCGCATGCATGGCCGGATCGACGCCGCGCTCGCCCATCATCACTTCGATGGGGTCGCCCGGGATCAGGTGAATCAGCGCGAACGCAAGGATCGTGATGCCGATGAACGTCGGTATCACCATGCCGATGCGGCGCAAAACGAAGCGGAACATAGCTCGCTCCTATAGTACTGGTGATGAAAAAACGCAACCGGCGACGAGGGCTCGTGACCCCGGTCGCCGGACCATTTCGACCAGTTTTCTAACCGTGCGAAAGCGTACTCTACTGCGGCGTACTGTGCGAACTTTACGAATTACTTGATGCTGACGCCGTCGAAGCGCGCATAGCCGAGCGGTTCGATGCGCATGCCGACCACCTTCTTGCTGACCGGCTGATAGACGGTCGAGTGCGCGATCGGCGAGAACGGCAGTTGCTGCGCGAAGATGTGCTGAGCGTCGCCGTAGATCTTCGTGCGCGTTGCCACGTCCGCAGTCGTGCGGCCCTTCTGGATCAGATCGTCGAACGGCTTGTAGCACCACTTCGAGAAGTTGTTGCCGTTGATCGCCTCGCAGCCGAGCAGCGTGCCGAGCCAGTTGTCCGGATCGCCGTTGTCGCCGGTCCAGCCGATCAGCATCGAGTCGTGTTCGCCCGCGTGCGCGCGCTTGATGTACTCACCCCATTCGTACGTGACGATCTTCGCCTTCACGCCGATCTTCGCCCAGTCCGCCTGGATCATTTCCGCCATCAGACGAGCGTTCGGGTTGTACGCGCGCTGCACCGGCATCGCCCACAGCGTGATGTCGAAGCCGTTCGGGTAGCCGGCCTTCGCCAGCAGATCCTTCGCCTTGGCCGAATCGTACGATGCTGCCGGCAGATTCTTGACGAACGACCATTGGGTCGGCGGCATCGGGTTCGTCGCGAGCTGGCCCGCGCCCTGGTAGACCGAGTCGATGATCGCCTTCTTGTTGATCGCCATGTCGAGCGCCTGACGCACTTCGAGCTTGTCGACCGGCTTGTGCGTCACGTTGTACGCGAGGTAGCCGAGGTTGAAGCCGGGCTGCGACGGCATGTCGATGTTCGGCTCGGCTTTCAGCGGCGCGATGTCGGCCGGACGCGGATAGCTCATCACCTGGCATTCGTCGCGCTTGATCTTCTGCACGCGCACGCCGGCGTCCGGCGTGATCGAGAAGATCAGCTTCGAGATCTTCACCGCGTTCGGCTTCCAGTATTCGGGATTGCCGTCGAAGCGGATCGTCGCGTCCTTCGTGTAGCTGCGGAAGATGAACGGACCGGTGCCGACCGGGAACTGATTGATATCGGCGGCCTTGCCTGCCTTGAGCAGCTGATCCGCATATTCGGCCGACAGGATCGACGCGTATTCCATCGCCAGATTCTGGATGAACGGCGCGTTGACTTCCTTCAGCGTGAACTTGACCGTGTACGGGTCGACTTTCTCGACGCTCGTGATCAGCTTGTCGAGGCCCATGTCGGTGAAGTACGGGAACTGCACCGGATACGCCTTGCGGAACGGCTGGTTCGGGTCGAGCATGCGCTGGAACGAGAACACCACGTCGTCCGCGTTGAATTCGCGCGTCGGCTTGAAGAACGAGGTGGTCTGGAACTTCACGCCATGACGCAGATGGAACGTGTAGGTCTTGCCATCGGGCGACACGTCCCACTTCTCGGCGAGGCCGGGTTCGACCTTGGTGCCGCCGCGCTCGAATTCAACGAGGCGGTTATAGACGGTGAACGTGTTGGCCGTGAAGTCGACGCCCGTCGTGTATTGGGCCGGATCGAAACCCGCGGGACTGCCTTCCGAGCAGTAGACGAGGGTTTTGTTCGGAATCCCAGTGGCCTGCGCGCTCGTGACGCCAAGCAGGGATGCCGCTGCGGCTGCGACGAGCGTAGACACCCGCGCGACGCGCAACAGATTGTTTTGCTTCATGTTTCCTCCAAGTTCGGGGCCGGCTTGCGCCGGCGTAGCGGGATATTACTTGAGCTTGGGCCGGCCACCAAGCGGAGCAAAATCCCTCTGTTGACGATAGGAAACACTTCATGCAAACGTTTTGCCGCGGTACTGTCGCGGGCCGGACGGCCCGTTCGAGCCGCCCGGCGACGAAAGCGGCGCAAAAAGCGCGCCGCGTCCGCTTACTTCACCCCGACCTCCAGGAATTGCGTCGGTCCGAACGGATCGATCTTGAAGCCCGTCACGTTCTTGCTGATCGGCTGATACACGGTCGAATGCGCGATCGGCGTGAACGGCACCTGGTCCTTGAAGATTTCCTGAGCCTGGGTGTAGGCCTTCAGCCGATCGGGCATCTTGGTGGTGCTGCGGCCCTGCTTGATCAGATCGTCGTAAGGTTTGTAGCACCACTTCGAGAAGTTGCTGCCGTTGACCGCGTCGCAGCCGAGCAACACGCCGAGCCAGTTGTCGGGGTCGCCGTAGTCACCGGTCCAGCCGATCAGCATCGCCTGATGCTCGCCAGCGTGCGCGCGGCGGATGTACTCGCCCCACTCGTACGTGGCGATATTCACCTTGACGCCGATCTTCGCCCAGTCCGACTGCAGCATTTCGGCCATCAGGCGCGCGTTCGGGTTATACGGGCGCTGCACCGGCATCGCCCACAGCGTCAGCTCGAAGCCGTCGGGGAAGCCCGCCTCCTTCAGCAGCGCTTTCGCCTTGTCGACGTCGTACGGCGCGTCCTTCAGGCTTTTGTCGTAGCCCCATTGCGTCGGCGGCATCGGGTTGGTCGCGAGCTGGCCCGCCCCCTGGTAGACCGCCTCGATGATCGCCTTCTTGTTGACCGACATGTCGAGCGCGCGGCGCACGAGCACGTTGTCGAGCGGCTTTTTGGTGGTGTTGTACGCGATATAGCCGAGGTTGAAGCCCACTTCGCTCGGCATTGCCAACGACGCATCGGCCTTCACGGTCGCGATGTCGGCCGGCCGCGGATACGACATCACCTGGCATTCGCCCCGCTTCAGCTTTTGCAGGCGCACGGCCGGATCGACGGTGATCGCGAAGATCAGCTTGCCGACCTTCGCGACGCCCGGCTTCCAGTAGTCGGGATTGCCGTCGAAGCGGATCGTGTCATCCTTCGTATAACTGCGGAAGATGAACGGACCGGTGCCGACCGGGTACTGGTTGATATCCGACGCCTTGCCCGCCTTCAGCAGCTGATCCGTGTATTCAGCCGACAGGATCGAGGCGAACGGCATCGCGATCTGCTGCAGGAACGGCGCGTCGACTTCCTTCAACGTGAAGCGCACCGTGTACGGATCGACCTTCTCGATCTTGGCGATGTTCTTCGCGAGACCGAGATCGTTGAAGTACGGGAAATTGACCGGATACGCCTTGCGGAACGGATTCTCGGGATCGAGCATGCGCTCGTAGGTGAACACGACGTCGTCCGCGTTGAATTCGCGGGTCGGCTTGAAATACGACGTGGTCTGGAATTTGACGCCGCGGCGCAGATGGAACGTATAGGTGAGGCCGTCGGCCGACACGTCCCATTTTTCGGCGAGTCCCGGCTCGATGTCCGTGCTGCCATGCGCAAACTCGACGAGCCGGTTGTAGACCGTGTACGAGCCGGCGCTGAACTCGACACTGGTCGTGTATTGCGCGGTATCGAAGCCCGCCGGGCTGCCTTCGGAGCAGAAAATCAGCGTCTTGTCGGGCAGCGTGGCCGCCTGCGACGCGGCGGGCGCGAGGCCGCTGGTGGCGACCGCGAGCGCGGCGAGAGCCGGCAGGCAGAACTGGTGAAGCGCGAACAGCCGGTGTGCCGCAGTCATTCTTGTCACTGTCATATCGTCCTCCGCACAGCAGCCGGGGTAGCTGCTTTTCGATGATAGACAGCCCAAAAATGAGCTTCAACAGGGACTTACCACGCTATTTGGGACAAATTCGAGACCCACGCCAGCCTGACGGGGACCGCGCGGCCGTTGCAGCCGCGCGGGCATGGCCGTTACACGGCGAGCCGTTCGCAGATCGCCTTGGTCGACGTGGCCGCGTTCAGCGTATAGAAGTGCAGGCCGGGCACCTTCGCGTCGACGAGCCGTTGACACAGATCCGTCACCACGTCGAGCCCGAACGCGCGGATCGACTCGCGGTCGTCGCCGAAGCTCTCGAGCCGGCGCGCGATCCAGCGCGGCACTTCGGCGCCGCACATTTCGGAGAAGCGCATCAGCTGCGAGAAGTTCGTGATCGGCATGATGCCGGGCACGATCGGCACGTCGACGCCGAGCTGGCGCGCATCGTCGACGAAACGGAAGTATGCGTCCGCGTTGAAGAAGTACTGCGTGATCGCCGAGTTCGCGCCAGCCTTCACCTTGCGCGCGAAATTCTCCAGATCGTGACGCGGCGAGCGCGACTGCGGATGGTATTCCGGGTAGCCCGCCACCTCGATCCAGAACCAGTCCCCGAACTCGGCGCGGATGAAGCTGACGAGCTCCGACGCATAGCGCAGCTCGCCGACCGCGCCCATGCCCGAGGGCAGGTCGCCGCGCAGCGCGACGATATGGCGGATGCCGTGCGCGCGGTACTCGTTAAGAATCGCGCGCAGGCTTTCCTTCGACGAGCCGATGCACGACAGGTGCGGCGCCGCCTCGAGCCCTTCCTTCGTCATGTCGATGACGGTATCGAGCGTGCCTTGCTGGGTCGAGCCGCCGGCGCCGAACGTGACGGACACGAACTTCGGCTTGAGCGACACGAGTTGCGCGCGGGTCGCGCGCAGTTTGTCGATGCCTTCCTGCGTCTTCGGCGGGAAGAATTCGAATGAGAGTTCGATCGGATTCATAGTGAATAAGGTCAACCGAGACTGCGGTTGCCGAAAATGAGCGCGGACAGCAGCCACGACACGATGCTGTACAGGATCGAGCCGAAGAACGCCGACCAGAAGCCCGACACCTCGAAGCCCTTCAACAGCGACGAGGCCAGCCAGAAGCACAGCGCATTGACGACCAGAATGAAGAGTCCTAGCGTGAGGATCGTGACGGGCAGCGTCAGCAGGATCAGTACCGGCCGAATCACCGCATTGATGAGACCGAGCACGATAGCGACGATCAGCGCGGTGCCGAAGCTACGGATGTGGATCGACGGAACGATGTAGGTGATGATCAGCAGCGCGAGCGCGTTGATGAGCCAGGTCAGCAGCACGGTCATGTTAGAACTCCTTGTAAGCACCTGTGCGGGGAAGATGTCCAGCAAATGAAAAGCGGCGCTGTCGAACAAAGCGGCGCATTGCGCGCCGCCCCGAGATCAGACCGTCAAACTTTTCACCGCCGTCCGCTTGGCCCGGCGCGCAAAGCGCGCCTCGAACCCGCGGGCGGCCGCCTACTTAGTAGCGATAGTGGTTCGGCTTGAACGGACCGTTCTTGTCGACGCCGATGTAGCCGGCCTGCGCGTCGGACAGCACGGTCAGGTTCGCGCCGATACGCGCCAGATGCAGACGCGCGACCTTCTCGTCCAGGTGCTTCGGCAGCACGTACACCTTGTTCTCGTACTTCGCGCCCTGCGTGAACAGTTCGATCTGCGCGAGCGTCTGGTTCGTGAACGAGTTCGACATCACGAACGACGGGTGGCCCGTCGCGCAGCCGAGGTTCACGAGACGGCCTTCGGCGAGCAGGATCACGCGCTTGCCGTCCGGGAAAATGATGTGGTCGACTTGCGGCTTGATGTTTTCCCACTGGTACTGACGGGTCGACGCGACGTCGATTTCCGAATCGAAGTGGCCGATGTTGCAGACGATCGCGTTATGACGCATCGCCTTCATGTGATCGTGGTTGATCACGTGATAGTTGCCGGTTGCGGTCACGAAGATGTCGGCTTTATCCGCCGCGTATTCCATCGTCACGACGCGGTAGCCTTCCATCGCCGCTTGCAGTGCGCAGATCGGATCGATTTCGGTGACCCACACGGTCGCGCCCAGACCGCGCAGCGATTGCGCGCAGCCCTTGCCCACGTCGCCGTAGCCCGCCACGACCGCGATCTTGCCGGCGATCATCACGTCGGTCGCGCGCTTGATGCCGTCGACCAGCGACTCGCGGCAGCCGTACAGGTTGTCGAACTTCGACTTCGTGACCGAGTCGTTGACGTTGATGGCCGGGAACGGCAGACGGCCTTCCTTTTCCATCTGGTACAGGCGGTGCACGCCGGTGGTGGTTTCTTCGGTGACGCCCTTGATTGCCGCGAGGCGCTTCGAGTACCACGTCGGGTCGACCTCGAGGTGCGCGGCGATCGACTTGTACAGCGCGACTTCTTCCTCGTTGGTCGGCTTGGCGATCACCGAGCGGTCCTTCTCGGCCTTCGAGCCGAGGATCAGCAGCAGCGTTGCGTCGCCGCCGTCGTCGAGGATCATGTTGGCGAACTCGCCGTTCGGCCATTCGAAGATGCGGTGCGAGAACTCCCAGTATTCGTCGAGCGACTCGCCCTTGAACGCGAACACCGGCGTGCCGGCCTGCGCGATCGCGGCGGCGGCATGGTCCTGGGTCGAGAAGATGTTGCACGAGGCCCAGCGCACGTCCGCGCCGAGCGCGGTCAGCGTCTCGATCAGCACGCCGGTCTGGATCGTCATGTGCAGCGAGCCGGCGACGCGCGCGCCCTTCAGCGGCTGCTGCGCCTTGTACTCTTCACGCGTCTGCATGAGGCCCGGCATTTCGGTCTCGGCGATCGTGAGTTCCTTGCGGCCCCACGCGGCGAGCGACATGTCTGCAACGACGTAATCCTGCTTTTGGGAATCGATGACTGCGGCGTTCATCACGCCCTCCTTTCTAAGAAATTGACTAGAAATGTGACGTGAGCGCGGTTTGAGGCAACGCACGGATTCGCGTGATGCGCATTCCATGCTGCCGATTGAAGCCTTCGAGCCTGGCGGGCGGCCGGCGAATGTGGATTCGCGGTACCCGTCGCAACGCTCCTCGAAGACGAACGGCGATTGTAGCAAATCGAGATGACTTCGGCTCGCGCGGGATGGTGGGCGCGCCGCTTCAGATCGGCAGCAGGCCCAGCATCGGCGCGAGCAGCACCATCGCGACGCCGGCGATCATCATCGTCAGGCTGGACACGACGCCCTCCTCGCTGCCGATCTCGCGTGCCTTCGCGGTGCCGACGCCATGCGCGGCCGCACCGAACAGCGCGCCGCGCGCGAGCCGCGTGCGCAGCGGCATGAACGCGAGCACGAGTTCGCCGAACAGCATGCCGCAGACGCCCGTCGCGATCACGAACAGCGCGCTCAGATCCTTCGGCGCGTGAATCCTGTCTGATACGGCGAGCGCGAACGGCGTCGACACCGAGCGCGTCATCAGGCTGCGCTGCAATTCCGGCGACAGATGCAGCAGCTTCGCGAGCACCAGCGAGCCGCCGACGCCGACCAGAATGCCCACCGTCACGCCGACGGACAGCGAGATCCAGTGACGCTTCAGCAATGCGCGGTACTCGTAGATCGGCACGGCGAACGCGACCGTCGCGGGGCCGAGCAGCCACATCAGCCAGCGCGTGTCCTCGAAGTACAGCGAATAGGGAATGTGCGCGAGCGCGACGATCGCGACGAGCGCGGCCGGCACGGTCAGCATCGGCGTGAGCCATGGCGAGCGCACGCGCGCATACAACGCCTTCGACGCGAAATACAGCGCGATCGTCAGCGCGAGGCAGCCTGCCGCGATCAGGCGCGAGGCGTCGTCGGCCAGCAGCGAAGCGAAAATGTGCGGGCTCATCGGCACTCGCGCGACAGACTGCCTGCCTCGCGCGCAACCCGCACGCGGCGCAGCGCGAAACGCCGTTCGACGCGCGCGGCCTGATCGACGGCGAACGCCACCGCGACCATCACCATCAGCGTGCCGGCGATCACGACCAGCGCAAGACGCCAGCCGTCCGCGCGGAACAGGCCGCCGTATTGCACGGCGGCGACCGCGGCCGGTATAAAGAACAGCAGCATGTCGGACAGCAGCCAGTCCGCGCCGGCCTTGACCCAGCGCGGCGCGACGCCGCCGCAAAACAGCAGCGCGAGCAGCACGACGAGGCCGAGCACGCCGCCCGGCACCGGCAGATGAAGCCGTCGCACGATGAAATCGGCGCCGATCCACAGCGCGGCGATCGCGGCGCTTTGCACGGCGATGCGTGCGACCCGGCCGATGCCATCCGCGCGGCCGCTCGAACCGCCATCGGCGGGAGGGGCGGAACGGACGAAAACTGGCGTGGACATGGCATTCCTTGGCTGACTCGGAAGGCACTCAGTATGCAGCGCGCCGCGCCATAAACAAAATGACTTACAATCATCGAAACCATTCCAAACTGGAATTCTGGAGGCCACGATCATGGAACTCCGCGCGCTGCGCTATTTCGTCGAAGTGGTCCGTCAGCAGAGCTTCACGGTCGCCGCCGAGCAGATGTTCGTCACGCAGCCGACCATCAGCAAGATGGTCAAGTCGCTGGAAGATGAAATCGGCTCGCCGCTGCTGCTGCGCGACGGCCGTCAGATGGTGCTGACCGACGTCGGCCGGATCGTCTATCAGCGCGGCCAGGACGTGCTCGCCGCGCACGCGCAACTGCAGGCCGAGCTGAACGATCTCGACACGCTCGGGCGCGGCGAACTCGCCATCGGCATCCCGCCGATGGGCGGTGAGCTCTTCACGCCCGCAATCGCCGCATTCCGCCAGCGCTATCCGAAGATCGAACTGAAGCTGTTCGAGCAGGGCTCGCGCGCGATCGAAGCCGCGCTGATCAACGGCGAGCTGGAACTCGGCGGGGTGCTGCAGCCGGTCGATCCCGACAACATCGACGTGCTGCCGATGTCGCGCCAGTTGCTGTGGCTCGTCGCGCGCAGCGGCTCGCGCTGGGACGCGTCGAACGAGGTGCCGCTCGCGCAGCTCGCCACCGAGCCGTTCGTGTTTTACGGCGAGAGCCTCGCGTTGAACGACGTCGTGCTGAACGCGTGCCGCGCGGCGGGATTTGCGCCGGCGATCGTCGGGCGCAGCGGGCATTGGGACTTCATGGCGGCACTGGTGCTGGCCGGCGTCGGCATCGCGCTGCTGCCCGCGCCCTATTGCCGGCGGCTCGATCCCGCGCAGTTCACCTGCCGCCCGGTCGTCGAACCGGAGATACCGTGGGAAATGGCAATCGGCTGGCGCCGCAACGGCTATCTGTCGCACGCGGCGCGCGCATGGCTCGACGTCGCGCGCGAAACACTGCCGACGCACGTCAGCGACGATTTCATGCTCGGACCGGGAATCGGCTTCAACGGAATCGCGGCGCCGGACGAAGCTTAGCTACCCGCGCATGAATGAAGCGCGGCGGGCGGTTGCACTGCGCCGCCGCGTTTCTCGAACTCGTCGTCAGCGGCGATCAAGCCGCCTGCGCCGACAGCCCAGCTCCTTGTCGCCGGCTTGCCGCGATCAACTCCGCCGCCCGTTCGCCGATCATGACCGTCGGCGAGTTGGTGTTGCCGCCGATCAGGGTCGGCATCACCGACGCATCGACGATCCTCAACCCCGTCACGCCGCGCACGCGCAATTGCGGATCGACGACCGAGCGCGCGTCGCCGCCCATCCGGCAGGTGGCGACCGGGTGATAGATCGTGTCCGCGCGCTCGGCGATCGTCTGGCGCAGTTCAGCGTCCGATTGCCCCGGCCGCGTGTACAACTCCTTGCCGCCGTGCAGCGCGAGCGACGGCGCGTCGAGAATGCGCCGCGCGATCTTCGCGCCCTCGACGAGCAGATCGAGATCGCGCGCATCGCTCAGAAAGCGCGGATCGATCAGCGGCGCGACACGCGCATCGGCGCTCGCGAGCGTCACGGTGCCGCGGCTATGCGGACGCAGCACACACACGTGCAGCGAATAACCGTGGCCCCAGTGCATATGGCGGTTGTGATCGTCGACGATCGCCGCGCAGAAATGCAATTGCAGATCGGGCCGCTCGAGTGTCGGCCGGGTCTTCAGAAACCCGCCCGCCTCGGCGACGTTGCTCGACAGCATGCCGCGCCCGTGCCGCATGAACGTGACGAATTGCGGCAGCATCCGCGCGATGCCGCGCACCGAGAAACCGACCGGCTCGATCGACCTCACCCGCTTGTTGATCGTGAAATCGATGTGATCGGTCAGGTTCTGGCCGACTTCGGGTGCGTCGTGCAGCACGTCGATGCCGAGCGAGCGCAACTGCGCGGCCGGCCCGATGCCCGAGCACATCAGTAGTTGCGGCGAGTTGAACGCGCCCGCGGCGAGCACGACCTCGGCGCGCGCGGCGAGCGTTTCGATCCGGCCGGCGCGCGCGATCTCGACGCCGCTCGCGCGCTTGCCGTCGAACACGACGCGCAGCACGGTTGCATCGGCGATCGTGTGCAGGTTCGCGCGCGGCCGGTCGTAGATATACGCGCGCGCGACGCTGCAGCGTCGCCCGTCGCCCGTCGCGTTGCGTGACCTGATAGAAGCCGATGCCTTCCTGGTCCGCGCCGTTGAAATCGTCGTTCGCCTTGTAGCCCGCTTCGAGCGCGGCCTGCACGAAGCGCTTTGAAAACGGATTCTTGAAGCGCAGATCCGACACCGTCAGCGGACCGGCCTCGCCATGCCATGCATCGGCGCCGCGCTGGTTGTCTTCGGCGCGGCGGAAATACGGCAGCACCTCGGCCCACGACCAGCCGTCGCAGCCGAGCCGCGCCCACTCGTCGTAATCGAGCGGATGGCCGCGCGTGTAGATCATCGCGTTGATCGCGCTCGATCCGCCGAAACCGCGTCCACGCGGCTGATAGCCCTGTCGACCGGCGAGCCCCGGCTGCGGCGTGCTCAGGTAGCCGTAGTTGGTCTTCAGCCGGTTCGGCACCACGGCCGCGACGCCGACCGGCATGTTCACCAGCAGATTGCGCCCGGTATGCGGACCGGCTTCGACCAGCGCGATGGTCGCGTCGGGACAGCTATCCGCGAGACGGCTTGCGAGCGTGCAGCCACCCGAGCCCGCACCGACGATGATGTAGTCGTATTGCATGCGCTCCTCCTGATGGGCCGCGTTGCTCGCGGACCCTGTCCCGTGCACACTTGTCTACGTGTGTTTTCTGCGCATTGTAGGGAGCGTTTTGGGGCCGCGGCGGCTTACTGACAGAACGATTCCTCTAAACGCCGGCGGCATCGCGCCCCTATGATGCAAGTCGCGCACGCCGCCGTCTGTGGGCCGTGCGCGGCTTTCAAACATGGCGCGACGCGCGCCTTCTCCCCGCATGCAACATCACGCGCCGCGCTCGAACAGATGCGTCGAGACGCATCGCGGATGCCGTCGGCAAAGCGGCGCACAATAGCGAAAACGCGGAGACAGCAGATGGAACGGCACGGCTTCGGACAGACTCACGAGGTGACGAATCAGGCGCCTGCGCTCGCGGACTACAACCTGTTCGCGAGTGACGCCGCCTTAAGCGCGGCCGTCGATCGCGACGGCGCGAGCTGGCATCGCGAGGCGCTGCTGCGACACGGCGCGGCGCTGACGACGCCCGAGACGCTCGCGCTCGCCGAGCTCGCCAACCGCCATACGCCGGAGCTGGTCACGCATAGTCCGCGCGGCGAGCGCATCGACGCGCTCGAGTTTCATCCCGCATGGCACGAACTGCTCGCGCTGCTGCGTCGCGAAGGGCTGCACGCGCTGCCGTTTTCCGATCCGCGAAGTGGCGCGATGGCCGCGCGCTGCGCTGGCTACTTCATGCATGCGCAGATCGAATCCGGCTCGCTGTGTCCACTAACGATGACCTTCGCGAGCATTCCGGTATTGCAGCGCGAGCCCGCGCTGTTCAAGACACTGCGCGAGCAGTTGTACACGCGCGAGCACGATCCGCGCGACGTGCCGCTCACGCAGAAGCGCTCGATGATGATCGGCATGGGCATGACCGAGAAACAGGGCGGCTCCGACGTGCGCAGCAACCAGACGCGAGCGCATGCGCTCGACGGTGCCGGCGGGCGCGGCGGCGCCTACGGGCTCATCGGTCATAAGTGGTTTTTCTCGGCGCCGCAATGCGACGCGCATCTGGTGCTCGCGCGCACCGACACGCACGAGGGACTGTCGTGCTTTTTCGTGCCGCGCTTCGCGCCGGACGGCAGCAAGAACGCGGTGCAGATCCAGCGTCTGAAGGACAAGCTCGGCAACCGCTCCAACGCAAGCAGCGAAGTCGAATTTCTCGACGCGTACGGCGTGATGATCGGCGACGAAGGACGCGGCGTGCCGACCATCATCGAAATGGCGAACTACACGCGGCTCGACTGCGTGATCGGCAGCGCCGCGCTGATGCGCGCCGCGCTCGTGCAGGCGATCCATCATGCGCGGCATCGCAGCGCGTTCGGCCGGCACCTCGCCGAGCAGCCGCTGATGCGCAACGTGCTCGCCGATCTCGCGCTCGAATCGGAAGCGGCGACGGTGCTGTTCATGCGTCTCGCGCGCGCGTTCGAGCAATCCGCCGACGCGTCGTCGGCTTCATTGGCCGAACGCGCATGGCGGCGCATCGTTACGCCGGCCGCGAAGTACTGGGTCTGCAAGCGCGCGCTCGAATTCACCGGCGAGGCGATGGAAGTGTGGGGCGGCAACGGCTACGTCGAAACCGGGCCGATGGCGCGCTTCTATCGCGAGGCGCCGGTCAACTCGATCTGGGAAGGCTCGGGCAACGTGATGTGCCTCGACGTGCTGCGCGCGATGGAACGCGAGCCGCAAGCCGCGCAAGCGCTGTTCGCCGCCTGGCAGGACGTCGCGCGCGCGCATCCAGCATTGGGCGCGGCGCTCGCGCGGCTCGCCGCGACGCTGAACGGGCCAGCCGAACAGCGCGAGGCATCGGCACGACGTATCGCGCAGCAGATCGTGCTGATCGCGCAGGCCACGCTGCTCGCGCAGCACGCGCCCGCGGCGGTCGCCGACGCATTCATCGCAACGCGTGTCGCCGACGGCTGCGGCGAAAGCGGCCGCGTGTACGGCACGCTGCCGGCCACGTTCGATCACGCGGCGATCATCGAGCGCGCCTTTCCCGCTTAGGCGCGGCGGGGCACGCTAACTGCGGGCGCTCCGCTCGCAATACCGACGCAAGCTCAAACCAATAAGCGCGCTCGACGCGCATCGTCATCCATCAGGGAGTGGACTCACATGAAGAATGATCTGTCGGGGGTCGCCGCGCTCGAAGCGCTGCTGCGCGATCAGCGTCACGCGTACCTGCGCGCGCCGTATCCGTCGTGGGACACGCGCGCGACGCATCTGCGCGCGCTGCGCAAGCTGATGCTCGACAATCGCGACGCGCTCGCCGATGCGATGCACGCGGACTTCGGCAATCGAGCGAAAGAAGAAGTGCTGCTCGCCGAATTCCTGCTCGTGAAGGAAGAGATCGACGCAGCGCTGCGTCACGGCAAGCGCTGGATGAAAGCGCAGCGCCGCCGCACCAACAAGTGGCTGCTGCCGGCGCGCGCGAAGGTGGTGCCGCAGCCGCTCGGCGTGGTCGGCATCATCGTGCCGTGGAATTATCCGGTGTTGCTCGCGGTCGGGCCGTTGATCAGCGCGCTGACGGCCGGCAATCGCGCGATCATCAAGATGTCCGAGCTGACGCCGCGTACCTCGGCGCTATTCGAGTTGCTGATCGGCCAGACCTTCGCGCGCAATCACGTCGCGGTCGTCAACGGCGACGCGGCGCTCGCGGCCGCGTTCAGCGCGCAGCCGTTCGATCATCTGCTGTTCACCGGCTCGACCAAGGTCGGTCACGAAGTGATGCGCGCGGCGGCCGAGCATCTGACGCCGGTCACGCTCGAACTCGGCGGCAAGTCGCCGGCGCTGATCGGCGCGCATGCGCGTTTCGACAACGCGGTCGACAACCTGATCGCCGGCAAGACGCTGAACGCTGGGCAGACCTGTATCGCGCCCGACTATGTGCTGGTGCCGCGCGGCAAGGAGCAGGCGTTCATCGAACGGGCGCGCGTGCGAATGGCGAGGATGTACCCGGACTTCGCGCAGAACCCGGACTACACGTCGATCATTTCGGCGCGGCACTTCGAGCGGCTCGAACGTCTCGCCGACGAAGCGCGGGCTGCGGGCGCGCAGTTGCACGCGCTGACCGACGCGACGCCCGATGCCGCGAGCCGGCGCTTTCCGCTGATTGCCGTGACTGGCGCGCCGAACGAATGCGCGCTGATGCAGGAGGAGATTTTTGGGCCGCTGTTGCCGCTCGTGCCGTATGACACGCTTGATGACGCGATCGCGTGGATCAATGCGCGGCCGCGGCCGCTGGCGCTTTATCTCTATGCCGACGATGCGCGGACTGTTGAGCGTGTCACGCTCGAAACTATTGCCGGTGGAATGGCGGTTAATGAGACGTTGATGCAGCTTGCGTGTGAGAGTTTGCCGTTCGGCGGGGTTGGGGCGAGTGGGATGGGGGCGTACCACGGGTATGAGGGGTTCGTTACTTTTTCGAAGATGAAGCCTGTGCTCACTCAGGCGCGCTTGAATGCGCGTGGGTTGATCTCGCCGCCGTATGGGAGACGCGTGAACGCGTTGTTGAAGTTGATGATGAGGTTTTGATTTTTCATCTTGGGCGGTGAGGCCTTTCTTTGGCTTTGTTCTTTGCGGGGTTGGCCTTTCCTTGCTTTCTTGTCGGTCTATTAGCGTTGCCCCTGTGCGGGGCGGCACCTACTTTCTTTGCTGCTGCAAAGAAAGTAGGCAAAGAAGACAGCTTTAAACCGCTAGCTCTTAAGCGGGTCCCTCGGTCCGCATGAGGTAGTGGTGCGTATCCGTGGTCATATCGTGCGCGATTATCCCGCGCTGGCCAATGATCCGACCTTGCGCGACCGGCTTAATGCTGCCTTTACGCAAACAAAGATGCTCCGCTTTACACATGACGGGCCGATAGTCGATTTCCTGTATGCGGAAGCAACGACGCCGGGGTTTTACTGGATTCCGGAGGTCATGGCATGGCTGCACAAACCCGGCGTTCGGCAAGAAAAGAGCAACACAAGAACAAAAACAAAAAAGAGCCCCGCCCTGCAAAAGGGCAATCCGGGAGTGTCTGAATTTTTGTGTGCAAGGCGTCTGAACATTTCAGGCGTGGCAGGCGATCAATTTCATTCTAGCTGTTGGGTCGTGTGAAGCGATCCTCGTAGAGGATCGCGAACTGCCGCATGGCGG
>NZ_JBKGUA010000050.1:0-45548 GCF_046543485.1 Paraburkholderia sp. EG304
AACATGACCGGTTGTAGTACCGCAGTCCTTCACCTTCTCACTTGCACCAGCCAGGCAGCGCAGCAGAAAGCACCAAAAGTCAACGTTGTACTTGCGTCCAACGGGGAAGCCCTTGTAGTCCTTTTCGATCTTGCGCGCACGCCAACGCGGTTTCTCTCGACCGACCAGATCGATGCGCAAAAATCGGCCGCACGCGAAGCGCGCCAGTTCTTCAATCTTTCATCGCTTTTCAACAACGTGGCCGTGGAACGCTTTGTTTTTGCCAGCGGCGGTCCTTGTGTGCCGGGAGGCACCACGAACGGACGACATGAGGTGCACATCGCCTATGCGCTGCTGCGAAACGAGCAAATTCCTGAAGCGGTGCTCTCAGAATACCGGGCGATGGACAGGGCATTCCGCCATGAGCTCGAATGGGCGTCGACGTTGCTGGACGTTCCGACGCTACGCGGGCGGCTACCGGCGGCGAAACTGCAGCAGCTGGTGTCCGTGATGCGAGCGGCGAAACAGCCGGTCACGGCGGAAACGGTCGATGGTCTGATCGCCGCTGTCGCCGGCATATCCAATGCACCGGACTTCATCGAGGTCGATGACGCCCTGTTCGCGGCGGGCCTCCTGCAGGTTGACCCATTGCCGGAAATGTTCGACAAGCCGGTATCGGTCGGACAGCCGGTCAATGCGCTGGCCGCGCGGCTTCGTGACCTGATCGCCGACTGGCGCCGGGAGAAGAAGCTGGACCATGCGGACATGCAGCGCACGCAGGGGCGTCTCAGTGCCCGTCGGCACGCGCTGGAACGTTCGATGGCGTTGCTCGCACACGGGCGCGAAACGTTCGAATGGCCGAACCGTGTAGCCGTTGCACTGGAGTCGCGCGATGTGGCAAGTCTGCTGAACATCCTCGACACGCCTGACGATCAAAATCGGAGCAGCAAGCAGGTCGTGCTCGAGTTCCATGGCCTCAAGTTGCGAGGCCTGACGGCTAAGTCCCGGCGCCGTGCGATTTTCGAACTGTGTGGACTCGACGGGACTGCGCAGACCGCATGGGAAGCGAGCGAGCTTTCGCGCACGCAGGCGCAGCGCAAGGAGCAGAATGCGCAGCGTGCGAAGGAAGCCGCGCAGAATGCCCGCTATAAGCGCGGCGACGGCGTCGTGATCGATGGCGCCCAGCATGTCGAGGACGCGATCGCATCGGGGTTCCGGGAGATTCGGGACTGGCGCAAGGGGGCGAGCAAACAGTACGCGCTCGTCAACACTGAGCTTAACGAGGCGCGTCGTCTGCAGGTAAAGGATGGCACGCTGGATTACGCCCGCGCGATGCTCGAGCGGCTTGCAGCCTGAGGAGCGACCATGCGATTCGATCGTACACCCAAGGTCGAAGGTCTTCGCTGGACTTCGCGGATGCGAGCCTTGCATTTGAGCCGTCAGGATCGGGCTCGTCAAAAGATCGAGCGTGCCTACCCGCTCTTCAGCGATCAGATCGAGGTGCCCCAGGCGCTTTCGGTCGATGAAGAGCGGGAACGGCGCGAACGGCTGCTGTACCAGAGCGAGCAACGCATGCGCGATCTGTACGCCCAGCAATGGCGTCGCCTGCGTCGCGAGTACTTCGCATGCACGCCCGAGGTGCGCGCGCGGATCATGGAGGCCTGGAAGACCTGGCGCGGTCCGGCCAATCCTGTCTGTTTCGGCTACGTGATCGAGCAGCACAACGGCGTGGGCGAAGAGAAGTCCCGGAGGCACCGCGAGCGCGAAGCGGCGATGATCGCGAGAATCGATGCAGCACGGGCCGCTCAGACAGCGTTAGTCTGACGGCAATTTTCCTGAACCACAGCCGGCGCATATGCGCCGGTTTTTTTTTTGCCCTGGCGTCACGCGAGAAGTCTAAGCGGGGTCAATCTGCTCATCATTCGGGCAAACCTTCGCGCAGCGGCCGCCCATACTGGGCTCTGTTACCCGCGTCCATGACGCATCGACCTGCCGGAGATCCGGCAACAATGCTGCCCTTGGGAATCACGTCCCTTGGGGCGTTGTTCAGGGGCACTTCCTTCGAGGACACGCCATGAAACATCCGAACGCTGTTTCAGGAAACCGGGACGTTTCAATCGCGCAGATCGAAAACGCGATCAACGTGTGGCGCAACCGCAATCCGGCAACCTCCGACGAGGAGGTGACGGTGCTGTGCGCGGAAGCACGCTGTCTCGCCAATCTCTACGGCAGCATGATCTTCAACCGCGCGACCGCCGTGCCGCGCGATACCCTTACCGAAGCTCAACTGGCCGCTCTGGCTGGCGCGCAGGCGTAAGGCGCAATCTTTCTTCGCGTCTCCAGGACGCATCGACGCGCCGCATCCGCGGCACATCCAGCTCGCCCCTCATGGCCTGGCACAGCGTCTGGGCAGCGTTCAGGTTGCCCTGGCCTCGCCGCATTGCGTCGAGGGCTATGTGCACCTGCAAGGAAAGTTCGTCCGCCTGGGCGCGCGGCATCGGCAACAGCAGAGTTTTCGAGCGGCGGGCGCGAACGGCCTGCGGGCTTGTGTAAAACGGAATTGTTCTTGCCATCGATGATTGATGATTGGAAAGGCAATTGCGCCGCAGACATATACCACAATTTCCAGCTGCGGTTAATCCGAAAGCTATACGTTTTTCTCGAGCTTTCCGGGTTAAACCCGTTAGCCGGCTGACGGGCGTCAGGAAGGCGGGAAGCAGCGCCGGGTGGCTCGAGGCATCCATCGTCTTCGACATCGGGCACGACGCTTCCCCCGAAAGCTCGCGGATTTGATCGTTCTTTCAGTCTGCTTGAGGTTCCGGCCGGACGGAACAATAGCAGCATGTCCGAGGCTACCGACAATCCCCTGCTCAAACTGCGCCCGCTCGAGGAGAGCGCGGTACGCATGTTTTTCGAGTCGCTGCGTCCATTGCGCGAGTGCCTTGACGCGCCCGACGTTGCCGAAATCATGATCAACGATTTCAGCAACATCTGGATCGAGCGCCGCGGCACGATGGAGCGCCTTGACCTCACGCTTAACGAAGCGGTGCTTGACGGCGCGATCAGCGCGCTGGCGGCATCGGTCGACAAGTCGGCGGTCGCTGGAACCGCGCAGGGGATCATCAACGCGGGACACAAGAATCTGCGTATCGCATCGGTGATGCGGCCAACCGCGATCGACGGCAACGCGCTTTCGATCCGCAAGCACCGCGACAAGCACCTCTCGCTGCACGACTACGTGAACATGGGCGCGTTCTCTCTCGTGAACGCCCGCAAGGAAAAGGAACTCGACCTCTTCCCACCGGGCATCCAGGACCACGCTCTGCGCGAGGCCCTGAGCGCGATGGTTCGGGCGCGCCGCAATGTCCTCGTCGCCGGCGGCACGTCATCGGGCAAAACCACGCTGCTCAACGCGCTGAATGCACAGATTCCCGAGGACGAACGCGTCATCACGGTCGAGGACACGATGGAACTGAAGCTGACCGCGCCCAATCGAGTGCGGCTGCTGTCGAACCCCGACAAGGGTGTCACGACGCAACTGCTCGTCGCCCTGTGTCTGCGCTTCCGGCCCGATCGCATCATCGTCGGCGAAGTGCGAAGCGGCGAGGCCTATGACTTCATCCAGGCGCTGAGCACCGGCCACGACGGTGGCATGGGCTCAATCCACGCCAACGACGCGCGTGGCGGTCTGAGCCGACTCGAAAGTCTCGCGATGCTCGGCGTGCCGCCTGGCAGCCGGTGGGAACTGGCAGATATGCGCAAGGCGGTGGCCGACTGCTTCCACTACGTCATTCATCTTCGCCGCACAGGCGAGCTGCGTCACGTTTCCGAAATCCTCGAAGTCAAGGGTTTCAGGGACGGCGACTACGTTCTCAACCGCGTTTTCTAACCAACGGAGTACATTGAATGAAGAAGTATCTGTCTGAGTTTCTCGCGACCGCGCGCGAGCGCACGCGAGCGTTGAGCCGCATTATCTGGACGCGCTTCCTCACCCGCCGTGAGCTGCGTTCGACCGTCGTTGCTGCTTCGCTTGCCGCATTCGCGCCGTTCGCGTCGGCCGTCGACCTGACCGACCTCGGCTCCGCGACGGACGTCATCTGTCTGATCTCGTCCTACATCAGTGGCCCGTGGCTTTACGGCATCGGCATCGTGCTGATCATCGTCGGCGCGGTCGCGATCGGCAACTCGGAAAGCACCATCGGCAAGATCATTTCGACGGTCTTCGTTGGCCTCGGGCTCGCGGCGTGTGCGATCCCGATCGTGAAGAACCATCTGCACATCAACTACACCTGTACCTAAGCTCACATGCGTAAGCCCACACGCGTGAGCCGTTCGCTTTCGCTGCCGCGCCAGATGGGTGGGGCAGATCGTGGTCTCGCGATCGCCAACGGCACGATGACCATGCTGCTCTGCTACACCAGCATGACGCCAACCTTCCTCGTCGTTGGCATCGCTGTTCACTGGCTGCTGCGCTGGAAAAGCTCGAAAGATCCGTGGTGGAAGCAGGTCATGCTCGTCTACAACCGCTACGCGGACGTGTATGAGCCGCTGCCGACCGCGAAGTTTTCGGCCCGGTTCAAACGTCCCTATGGATTTGATCAGGACCTGCCATGCTGAAGAAGAGCCTTAAGCGTCGCTCGATCCAGGAAATCGCCCCGTGGGCTACGATGGTCACGCCCGAACTGATTTTCGACAAGGACGGGTCGCTGCTGACCGTCTATACGTTTGAAGGTGTGGACGCGGACAGCCCGAACGCCTCCGACATTTCGGCCGCGCGCGACAACCTGGATCACGCCTGCAAGAATTTCGACCACCGGATCACGGCGTGGTGGAAGCTCTCGCACCGGCGCGTCAAGGGGGACATCGGTGGGACATTCGATTCCTCGATGGACGCGGGTGTCGACGAAATCAACCGCGCTCATGTGGCGAGCGGCCGGTATTTCCGCAACACGCATTCGGTCGCGCTCGCCTTCACGCCCGAGACCGGCGTCAACAAGATCTTCGAGAAGGTCGCGTATCACATGACGGTGGGCGGCAAATCGATGCCGCTCGCGATCTTCGAGACGATCAAGGACTCGGTGCTTGCCCGCAGTGCCTTCGCATTTGACATTGAGCGGCTGACGTCTGACATCAAGCGCTTCGAAGGGGTGATCGATGCGTTCAAGGGCGGTGTCACGCGCCTGAGGATGAAGCGTCTGCAGTTGCAGAACGCGCTCGCGTTTCTCCATCAGGCGGCCAATCCGTCGGTGCCGCCGCGGCGGGTGCGGTATCCCGTCACGATGCTCGATACGCACCTGACCGAAAGCGAAGTCACGATTGGTGCCGACACGCTGATGTTCGAATCGGCGCACGGCAAACGGTACGCGAAGATCATCGCCGTCAAGGAGTGGATGGGCTTTCAGGAAGCGGCGCTCGACGTGCTCGCCGAAGTCGACGCCGAACTGGACGTGTGCGTGATGTTCCGCTTTCTGGACACCACAAAGGCCAGTGCGTACATCGAGAAGATCCGCAAGTTCTACAAGGTTGCCGCGTTCAATCCGTGGTCGATTCTCAAGGCGTACTTCTCCAAGGAAGAGCAGAAAAACGACGAAGGCCGCGAGCGTCTCGCTGATGAAGCGGAAAAGGCGCTGGCCAAACTGGTCGCGGAAGGGCAGCAGTATGGCTTTGCGAACGTCTCGGTGATCGTCTATGGCGATACCGTGGAAGAATGCGACGACGCCACGCGTGAAGTGATCGGCCGCATCGGCAACGCGGGCTTCGGCGTGATCCTCGAGCGGGACAATCTGTTTGCCGCCTGGCAGACGACACTGCCGGGCCGGTGGGACCAGCAGAGGCGATTGCAGTTTGTCGAAACGCCGGCCGTGTCCGACATTGCCCCGGTGCGCAGTGTATCGGAGGGCGAGACGGTCAATGCGTGGCTCACGCAGCAGTCCGGCGAGAAGACCGGGCCGCTCACGCTGCTGCCGACGCGTCACAAGACGCTGCAGCGCGTGAGTCTGCACCATCCGGGCGGCAAGTCGCACGCGCTCGTGATTGGCCCGATTGGCGCAGGCAAGTCGATCTTCCTGAATTTCCTCGTCTCCCAGACCGGGCGCCACAAGGCGCGGCGCATCCGGTTCGACAAGGACCGCTCAACCCGCATCCCGACCCTTCTCGCGGGCGGCCGGTTCGTCGACGCGACGGGGCGCTTTGAGGCCGGAACCTCGGTCAATCCGCTTTCGCTGCTGCACGATCCAAAGCACTTCCCGTACGTCGCCGAGTGGGTGCAGATGGCGATCGAGGACGATGACTTCAGATGCTCGCCGCAACAGCAGCGCACGATCTTTGAGAAGGTCACCGTCCTGGGAACGGGCTACCCGCGCGACCTCTGGACATTGTCCAACCTGAACGCGCTTCTGCCGATCGAGCTCCGCGAGCGGCTCGCCGTCTGGACTCAGGGCGAAAAGAACGGCCGGTTTTTCGACCACGTCGACGACGCGTTCTCGCTGTCCGACGACATTTCGATCGAAATGGGCGACCTGTTCCAGAACTATCCGGTAGCCGCTGCGCTGTTCATGGATTATGCGTTCTACCGTATCGCGCAGTGGCTCGACGGCAAGCGCTATACGGTTCTCGAGGTCGAGGAGGCGGGCTTCTTCTTCCAGTATCCGCGCTTCTATCAGCGCCTTGAGATCTGGGCGGTCACGATCCGCAAGCTGAATGCGACGCTGCTTCTTGCAACGCAGTCGCTTTCCCAGGTGGCGCGGATTCCGAATTTCGAAATTCTCAAGGAAAACATTCCGAACATTTTCTATCTGCCCAACAAGGATGCAAAGAACAACCTGCATCTGTATCGCGACCTGTTCGGGCTGACGGAACACCAGATCGACATGCTGGCCAACGCCGTGCCGAACCGCGATTACCTGTGGGTGACGCCGGACCAGACCCGCATGCTGCAGGCGAGCTTCCCGAAGGAAACGCTCGCGGTGCTGCGCTCGGACGGGCGCGCGCAGGCGGTGCTCGACAGGCACTACACGTCCGGCGCACCGGACTGGCGCGAGGCCTACGTGCGCGAAATGCTGACTCTCGACTAGGAAACCCACGATGAAAATGATCCTTGGCCGCCTGACGCTCGCCGCAGGCCTGATGCTCGGTATGTCGCACGCTGCCAACGCCGTGCTGCCCGTCATTGACGCGTCTAACCTCGCGCAGAACATCATCACTGCGGCGAAGGCCGTGAAGACCGAGATCTATCAGGACAGCAACATCGTCTACCAGTACCAGATGATGGCAAACCAGCTGCTGCAGGCGACGAACCTCGACCCGTCTGCCATGAAGGCGCAGTACGACCAGATCACCGGCGACATCAGCAAGTTCACGCAGCTCAAAAGCACCCTGACTGACATGTACGGTGACCTCAACGAGGGCAGTCAGTGGATCAATCACGTCCAGACACTGATTTCCCGCTCGGGCAAGTCGAATTCGCAGTGGTTCGCCGACATGGCAACGCTCTACAACCAGCGTGATAACGAGGCCACGCGCCTCTTTCAGACAGGCAATGACGTCATGGTGCACGCCCAGACGCTGGCCAAACGCCGCCAGGAACTGCAGTCGCAGATGTCGCTCACGCCGACGCAACAGGCGACCGCTGAGATGACGACGCATTATCTGGACATCGTATCGAGCCAGATGAGTGACCTGATCCAGATGACGGCCGGCAAACAGCAGCAGGATGCACAGAAGCAGTCGATTGCCAACGAGGAGGACAAGAACCGCTCAGCCGCCGCGAAAAGCTTCCTGGATCAGCAGGACGCAGAACGCGCGTCCTATGGCTTCTGATGCGGGCAGGGCTGAACATGCTTCGCTATCTGAACCGGCTTTTTCTGACGGTGCTGGTGCCGCTGTGTGTGTTCGCGTGTCCAGGGTTTGCGCTCGCAGACGAACCTACGACCCTGCCGGACGGCACCGTGGTGCCCGCTTCCAACACGCCCAGTCCGTCGAGCTCGGGTGCCACGGCTGCCTCCCTGGTCAAGCCGGGAGAACTTGGGCAGGCCAATGCGAATGCGATGGCGAAGCTCAATGCGATGTTTGCCTCGGTGGTCAGTGCCGCCGCTGATGCAAGCCAGAGCATCAGCCAGGAATCGGACAAGTTCGCCAGTGGCCTTGCGGTCATCACGATCGTGCTGGCAGCGGTCCGCTTCGCCGCGACAAAAGACCCGGTCATGGCATGGATCGCGCTTTTCGAGGAGCTAGGGATGCTCGGCATTTTTGCATCCTTCTACATCGGCTACGCGACCTGGGTGCCATCCTTCTACAAGTGGTTCGTGACACTGTCGTCTGAGATTGCCGGTGGCACGACCATGGGCAGTTCGGTCAGCATCATCGGCAATGCCGCCAGCCAGCTTTTCGACTCGGTCATCAAGGCTTTCAAGGGTGCCGCATGGACCGAATACATCTCGGTGCTGATCGGCGTCATGCCGCTCCTTCTTGCATGGTTGGTCCTGTCGATCACGGCCGTCGTCTTCGTGTTCTACATCAACGTGGGGCAGTTGCAGTTTGCGTGCGGCGCGGTCATGGGCCAGATCGCATTTGCGCTCGGATTTTCGTCATTTACCCGGAGCTACTTCAAGTCCTGGCTCGACTTCATGATCACCGCGGGCATGTATATGGTCGTGGCCGCCATCATGATGAAGCTCGTCACGGGTACTCTCGTCAACGCAGTCAAGGACGCGGCCAGCGCGGGACTGACCACTTCACTGTCGGCCGGCTACGTCTTTGACCTCGCGTTTTTCGTGTTCCTGGTGTCCTTCGAGATTCCCAAAATCGCCGGAATGTTCGGGGGCGGCACCGGAGCAACCGGCGGGGCGCTGGCCAAACTCGCGAAGCCGCTGCTATGACCGCGCATACGCCTATGACCGGGGACGCGCTGCTCGGCGAGTATCAGCGTCGCGTGGACCTGATTGCGCAGTGTGCGAACGAAGCCAGCCAGAGCGAGCTGGAGCGCAAGTGGCTCGCCGTGCTGCGCGCCTGCGCGTCGTGGTTCTCGTCGTTGCCGTTGAGCCCGGATCTGTACCGCGAACCGGGCGGCGCCTTCCGCGCCACGATCGAGACCGCGTTCTACGCCATGCGGCTCGCTGGCGGCCAGAAGTTCGGCACCAATCTGCCTTCAGAAAAGCGCCGGCGCATCGAGCCGCAGTACAACTATGCGGTGTTTCTGGCCGCCGTATGTTCGCGGCTCGATGAACCGTACCGGCACTTCGCCAGTGAGCGTGCCAGCGACTGCGTCCTGTGGAATCCGCCGGTTCACGGAGCTTTCGGCCCTTGGCTGGCCGGATCGTCATATCGCCTCACGCGGCGCGAAAACCCGCTGCCGGTCGAACGGATGCGTACCGGCATGCTTGCCCAGATGCTGGTGGGCTCCGAACTGCTCGCCGGTCTCGACGCCGAAGTGCTCGCCGAACTCTTTGGCGCAATTAATCCGAACATGCGGCCGATCGAGGCCGAATCGCTGCTGCACAAGGTGGTCCGCCAGGGCGTGAGCACGGCCGACGAGTTTGACCGCAAGGCGCAGCGTGGCGTGTTCGCGCCGGTCCAGTTCGCCGTGCCGTCGGCTGTCCACGTCGCCGCAGAGCTCGAGCCAGTGTCATCGCCGGGAGCACCGGTACGGGGCCCGAGCGCGGCAACACCACACAATCCGCCTCCAACGTCGGCTCCCCCCGTCCCGTCGGCAGCGCAGGCGGCGGCTGTTGCGACGCCGGCCGGTATGGTCGTTGAACCATCGACGGGTGAAATTCTGCCCGCCATGCCTGCCGAAACCCCGATTGTGCCGTCGCCGGCACCAGGGGCCGCCGCGGTCGATCCGACCGCCATGCGTTCACCAGCAGCGACGTCGAGTCCTCCGAAGCCGTCGAACGCGTCGACCTTCGACGAGGTTCTCAAAGGCGTCCCCGGTTCCGTGCGCGAATTTTTTTCAGGCACTCGGTGAAGACGTCGCCAGCGGCAAGGCGGCAGTGCAGTGGACCGAAAAGGGGCTCGTCGTGCCCAAGCGGCTGATTGGCAGCTACGGCATCGCCGCCAGCACCCTTGTTGAACACATGCGCAAGCGCAGCCTGATGGTCGCCGATGCGCCAACCGAAGTCACGCTCGCGCCACGAGCGGGACAACTCATACTCGCGAGCCCAGCGTGACCAGCTACATCAACCATTTCAGGCCAATCTACGAACTTCGCGCAGCGGTGTTCTGGCTGGCGGCGATCGTGCTGTTGCCCATCTCCGGCATGCCCTATGGCTGGGCGTTCGCACTGGTCGCACTTGCGTTCCTGGCGCTGCGTTCCCTGCAGATCTGGCGCGCACTGACTTTCCGCATGGCTATCTCGACCAAATGGCTGACGACGCTCGAGGTGCCAAAGCTGCTGCAGATCCAGAAGCGGATGCGCACGGAAGCGAACTCGATGTATCTCGGCATCGGCTACGAGTGGACGCAGAAGCATTGCCAGATCGCACATGACATCCTGCGCATGCCGACGACCGATATTCCCGGTCTGCCGCGCTGGCTCAACAGGTCGAAGACGGGCCGCAGGCTCGAAGAAGCCATCGAGGGCATGTTCGCGCCGAAAGACAGCATCCGCGATCGCATGCCGCAGGGTTCGTCGTGGATTCACGGCATGGAGCCGAAAAAGGCGCTGGTGCCGTTTCACTACAAGGCGATGGGTGGTCACACCCTGGTCGGCGGCACGACGGGCGCCGGCAAGACCCGCACCTATGAGGTTATCTCCACCCAGGTCATTCACCTCGGCGACGTGCTCATCATCGTTGACCCGAAAAACGACGCCGAGTGGAAGCGGCGCGTCGAGAAGGAATGCCAGCGCGCCGGCCGGAAGTTCCTGTACTTCAACCAGGCCAAGCCGTCCGAGTCGATCCGGCTGAATCCGATCGAAAACTGGTCGCAGCCGTCGGAAATTCCCAGCCGGATCGCGCAGCTGATGGAGGAGGGGCCGTTCCGGGACTTCGCGTTCCTGTTCATCGACCGTGCCGTGAAGGGCGAGCTCTACATCGGCGACAAGCCGACCCTGCGCTCGATCCTCAAGTACGCGCAGTCGGGCATCACGTCGCTGCTCGAAAAGGCCCTGAAGCGCTTCTTCGTTGAACAGAATCTGCTCGACTGGGAGCAACAGGTCGCCACTGAAACGACGCGGCAGGGACAGCGCAACAACGCGGCCTCGCTCGTCGACGGGATGATCGGGCTTTACAACGCGCAGTTCGCGTCCCAGGAGCGTGGCAACGAAGCGATCGACGGCCTGATAGCCACGCACGTGCACGACCGCGAGCACTACATGCGCATCATCGCGTCGGCGCTACCGCTACTGCAGATGCTCGCAACCGGGGAAACCGGCCTGATGCTCGCGCCCAAGGCGGATGACTTCGACGACGAGCGCGAGATCTGGGACATCGACAAGGTCATCAAGCAGAAGGCCGTCCTGTACATGGGCCTCGATTCGCTGTCGAACAACATCGTGCAGAAAGCGATCGCGTCGATGATCCTGTCCGACGTGGCTGCCGTGTGCGGCTCGATCTACAACTTCTACGATTCGCCGCCCGAAGTGGTGCTGATCATCGACGAGATCGCAGAAGCGATCAACGAACAGGTGATCCAGATTCTCAACAAGGGGCGCGGCGCTGGCTTCAAGGCGTTCGTCGCATTCCAGGCGCGAGCGGATCTGGAAGCGCGGCTCGGAAACGCCGCCAAAATGCTGCAGGTTTTGGGCAATCTGAACAACCAGATAATCCTAAGATTGGAAGACAGCGATACTGCGCAGTGGTTTTCCGACAAGGTCGGGGAGACCGCGATTCGCAACCTGACGCTCACAGGCAGTACGAGCACGGGCAGCGAAGCGCATATCGGTGAATTTACCGGGTCCGTTTCACGTTCGCTTCAACTGGAGAAGGTTCCGCTGATCCCAACCCGCCTGATTCACGGCCTGCCCAACCTGCAGTACTTCATGCGCATTTCGGGAGCCGCCGTCTATCAGGGCCGTATTCCCATCCTTCAAGGCTGAAAACCTACGCATGTCTGCCGTATTCAAAAAAATCATCCGCGAACACAAGCTGTCCTCCCGCCTGATTCCCGTCTTCACGGTGGCGCCGGAACTTGAACTCGCCTGCGCCCGCGTGGCCGATTTCATCGGGGAGAAGTTCATGGGCGAGAGTGAGCCGCTCGTCAAGGAGATGCTGGACTGCGGGCTCGCCGCCTACAAGCGCACCCGCAAGACGGGCAACCCGCACATCGCATTCATGCAGGGGTTATTTTCCCGCGCTCACCTGCTGTACGCGCGCCGCTACGTGGCGATCGACGGCGATCGCTATCACGTCTGGCCGCCGATGTTCGAACCGGTGACCACGTTCGAGACGCGCTACGGCAAGCTTGAAACGGGCATGTTCGACGAGCGTTGCCCCGAATCGGTCACGCAGCGCTCGGCCGCCTTCCAGCTGGCCGCGCGCGCGCTGACGGGCGAAAATTTCCGACTCTATTTCGAGGACTACGATGTCGCCCACGCCTTTTCTGATAGCGAAGCTATCGAGGGTTGAACCGGACGTCGTGCGCCGTGCGATGTCGACGGCCAGCGCGATCGACGAGATCGAAGGCGGGCGACCGGCCGAGTTCTCGCGCGGTCCGAACGCGATGGCGTTCGCACTGGCGCTCTTTGTGGCGCGGCGGCCTGTGCATTTCTATCTTGGCCTCGCGGGGCTCGTTGGCTTTCCGGTCTACCTTCTGGTGCGGATCGGGTCATTCCTGATCGGGTGGATGCACATCCATGGCCAGTAGCCGGTTCGTCTCCCACGTCAAGTGGTGGTTCTTCTTCGTGCCGTTGCTTGCCGTGTTCATCATGCCGGCGATTCCCGAGCCCTCACTGTTCTCGGTGCCGGCCGAGGAAGCGGAGTCGGTCGCAGCAATCCTCGGTGTGGAGAGGGCCGACGAAGTGGTCGAGAAGACCAACGAACGGTTTAAGGCGTGGTTCGTGCAAACGGGTCTGGTCCGCGCAACCATCGACGCGACGGGAGGCGGCGATATTGGCGATGGGGGAGTGTCCGAGTTCGCCCACACCTGGGTCCACAACTTCTGGCGCGAGCTGTATCGGGTCGTGTACCGCGCGAGCGTCATGAAGCTCTGGATTTTCGGCACGCTGATCTTCTGCGTCGCGGCATTCTTCGACGGCGCGATGCGTCGCAAGATCAAGGCATCAGCGGCGGGCTTCGCCAGTCCACTGTCGTTTCACCTGGCAGGCCACGGCATCCTGCTGGTGTTCGGTGTTGCCTTTGCGGTCCTCGTCGCCCCGATTCCGGTGCTCGCGCCGTGCTGGATCGCCATCGCCGCGGTTCTCGGTGCGCTTCTGTGGCACGCGGCGTCGTCCTACCAGTGATCGGCTAGCCCGAAAGCTACATGGAAAACCGCATCATTCCGGGTTAAGGCCGTCAGCCGGCTGACAGGCCGTAGTCGTCGCGCGGCGAATCGCGCCGGGTGTCCCATGACGACCCCGAAGCCGCCTTTCGATGAGTCTAGTCGGTAAGGACCGGTGCCGAGTGAAGAACGGGCGTTGGCGTGCAGCCAGTTCGAGGAACTGGCCGTTGCTTGGGCTTATTTGAAAGAGAGCCTGATGTTGGCGTAACGCCCATGGCCGGGTTTCAGACGCGAAAGTTCATGATCCATCGTGCTACTGATATCCGCCGCACTCTTCAGCACCAACTGACGTTGACCTCTATTCTGAGCCAACCGCTGTACAGGTAGTCAACTCCAAAGCCGCACCAATTGATGTGTCCGCTCACCGGAAAGGCAAAAGTACCAGGGTGGGTGTGGTCCGTCTTGGAAAATGACGCGGTCAACGCCGCGACCTCGCGTCCCGACGTAGAGAGTAGCAGTGCTTTGCCCTTTCGCTTCTTTTCGTCGATGAACACCCGGATGACATAGAACCCACTGTTGATGCGTCTTTGAGAAATCTTCTCGATTGAGCCTTTTGGCAAGGAGGCATGTATGAACAATAAGTCGACGCCATGCTTAGGATCGGCATCTGAAGTTTCCGATGAAATGATTGCCGCGCTGACAACGGATGCCTCGTGGGAAAATGCGCAAACAGCATGTCGCGCGTCTATCCGCAGTCCGGCCTTCTTTGCGGCTGCCTGAAGTGCCGACGTAATCGCCGGTCTCGACTGGTAGACGATAGTAGCCATGCAAATCCTCTTTCCAGAGAATTCAAGACAATGAAAGAGTAGGCGGAAATGCGTCGGGCGGAAGTGCTGTTACAAATTAATCACGAGCGACCGCCTCGGACCGGATAGATCGCCTGGAAGCGGAAAACCAGCGGCTCGCCGCGGAAAACAACGGTCTTCTTGTGCAGTTTGCCCGCTGGACCTACAACGCCCAGACCCGCAATCTGACAGAGACGATCAGACTCTCCCCAGCCCGCTGTGGGGACCGCCGCTCCATCCGGTTCAAATAGGCGAATGCCCCGTCCGTTGCGCCGCGGCCTATGGAACTCAAAAACTCCATCCGGCTCATCAACTGGTCAGAAAGATGCTTCAAATCACACATGTTTTGACGGTCCGGGTGACGTGAGGATCGCAACAATAGGGACATGCCGCGCGCGTGCGCGTGCACCTTTCCAAAGGACACCCTACATGAGCACCATCTCCGAAGAGACGAATACCGAAGCCGCGAGCCAGCCGTCGGCGACCGACATCCCTGCAGCAGCGGAAAACTCGGCTACCGGTGCTGATGCCGCAAGTGTTTCGGCGGCAGACCAAAGTGCCACGACGACGGATGGCGCGGACGGCGGCGAGATCGAACTCGAGCTGCAACAGATGGAAGACGCGGCAAACACCCTTCAGAAGGAAGGGATGATCAGCGAGTCCGAAGCCGAGGAAAAGCGTGAGCAGGTCGCCCGTACGCGCAAGCTGTTCCGCGAGCTGTCTCCCGCCGAGCGCGCAGCGATCGTGCGACGCCGCCGGGAAATCGGCCGTGAACTGATGGCGCGCCAGCTTTCCGGCGCGGCAGTAGTGGCCGCGACAGTGCGGCTGAATCACACCCGCCTGAAGCCGCTGTTCGAACAGTGGTGGCCGTACCTGAACCGCATGAGCATCAACATGCAGCGCTTCGGCCGCTCGACGTTCGGCGCTGAGGATCAGGACACGGTCACTTCGTGGCTCGAGAAGCAGGTTGCCGAGCTCGAAGCGTATGTCGATGAACAGCTTGGCGTGGCCAAGGACTTCCGCGAGAAGTCCGAGCGGAAACTGCGCGACCGGGGCGACATCGTTTTCGCCCCGACCGTGACCAAGCCGTCGCTCGCCATCGAGGTCGAGGCGTACTCGCGTTTCTCGATGCGTCTGCTGTCGCTGCTGATGAAGTTCGACAAGGTGATGGACAACTTCGACTTTCTCATCTGGAACGGCATTCGCGACCAGTCGGACGTCGACGAGGAAACGGCGCGTTTCCTGCGCAAGTTCCATCCGATTGGCGTGCGTGGGTATATGACCCACCTGCGCCTGATGACGACGGTGCGCGGCCGCTAGGCGCGACGCAATCATGCTTGACGGCCTGAATCCCCAGCAGCGCGAGGTTGCCGAGCACCGCCGGCACTGCGTCGCGATCGCGTGTCCGGGCGCGGGCAAGACGAAGACGATTGCCGCCAAGGCTGCGCTCCTCCTGTCGCAGCCTGGCGCGATCGTCGGTGCCGTCACGTTCAGCAAGGACGCTGCGGTGGAACTGCGCGATCGCATCCTGGCGCTCTCGGGCGCGCAGGCAAAGTCCCGGCTGGTGGCGGGCACCTTCCACTCGCTGGCATTCCGTCAGCTGGGCCAGCCCGGCGGAAAACGGCGGGACATCGCATCCGATGGCGATCGCATGGGCCTGATTGCCCGTGTCATCGCCGAACTCGGCCTCGAATGGAAGCCAGAAGAAGTCGTGCCCGTGATCGAGCGGATCAAGACCAACTTTGGTCGCTTCGAGGCCGGCACCGCCGATGCACAACTCTACGAGGCCTATCAGGCAGCGCTCGAGCGCAACGGCAAGATCGACTTCCAGGACATGCTGCGTCTCGCGGTTGCAGGCATGGAGGCGGGCGATATCAAACCGTACCGCTTCACCGATCTGCTCGTTGACGAATTCCAGGACACTGACCCGTTGCAGTACCGGTGGGTCGAGCTTCATGCGAAAGCGGGGGCACAGGTGACGGTCGTGGGTGACGATGACCAGAGCATCTATGGCTTCCGCGCCGCGCTCGGCTTTCGCGGGATGGAGAGCTTCGCGGCGTCGTTCAATGCGCAACGCGTCGTGCTGGGCAGCAATTACCGGTGCCGCAGCGAAATCCTCTCGGCCGCCGACCGGGTGATCCGCAATAACGCCGATCGCATTCCAAAGGTGCTGCAGGCCGAACGCGGCGCCGGCGGCTCGGTCGCGACGAAGCGGTCCGACGACGAATATGCAGACGCCGTTGCCGCAGTCGAATTCCTGCAACCGCTGCTCGCGTCCGGCAAGTCGTGCGCCATTCTTGCCCGCACGAACCGTATCCTTGATCCGATCGAAGCGGTTTGCCGCTCGCACGGCGTCCCGTACTTCCGTGCGTCCGGCAGTTCGGTACTGAACCGGCCGCAGGGCGCGCTCATGTGCAATCTGCTCGAAATCGTCGAAGGCCGCAAGCAGAACGGGCTTGATGCGGTTCTGGGCTACATGGGAATGAGTTCTGCGCACCTAGGCTCATTGCACCGCGACATGGGCTCGGCGCTTGTACAACGACAGAAAAAGGATCTGGTCGCGCTAGGTCTGCCCGAAGAGACGGCCACCGCGTACCGCGCGTTCATGAAGCGCCTGGGCGAATGGCAACTGATGTGTGAGCGCCAGTTCTATTCGCTTGCGCTCGATGGCGTGCTGGAACTGATGATGACCTATGCGAAGGCCGATCCGGCGATTCGCGCAATCCAGGGCACGTACGACGTGCTGTCGCGACTGAACGGCACGTTCGCCGAGCGGATCGAATATCTCAAACGGGACAACAACAAGCCCGCAGACGGCGCGCTCGTGCTGACCACGATGCACAGTTCGAAAGGGCTGGAGTGGGACCACGTCTGGATCACGCGCGCCGAAGAGGGTGTCGTACCGGACGAGAAAAGCACCGAATCGGAGGAGCGGCGCCTATTCTACGTCGCGATGACACGGGCGCGTGACAGCCTTGTCATCGCCACGATCAAGAAGAATCCCGTGTCGCGATTCGTCATCGAATCGGAAGCACGCTGATCAATATCTGGAGTTTCCATGCTCGATCGACTGCTCCGCAGGCTTGTCCCATCCCTCATGCCTGTTGACGCCGCCTCGCAGGTCGTCGTGCCAGCGGTTGCGCCGCATCGACACCGGGCATCGGCCTTTGAGTTCGACAGGGCAAGTCTCGATGCCCTCTGCTATTCGTACAGCGACGGCGACTTCTCCTACCTCGCCGTCGGACGCGATGACTGGGCGCCGCTCGCCGTTGCAGGCTTTTCGCTCGTGAGCCAGCCGCAATGCCGTACATGGCTGAACGAGAACCTGCGCTCACGAGTCTGGGTCGGAACGGACGCGCTGGAATCCTGGCACGCGGAGAACAGGCCGGTGTTCGCAAAGGTTGGCGCGCGACCCGACCGGCAGTTCGTGTCGCCGATGAATCTGGCGATGGTGACGGACATCGGGGAGGATCAGGTCCCGTTACTGGAGGCCAGCGAGATCGCGGAGCTGTTCGCGTTGGCGTGGCAGCGTGCCCGTGTCGCGTCGCCGTTTTTCTTTCTGGCCAATTCGGCGCAGTATGCCGCGTTGCTGGGTCACCACGCACTTCGCTTCGCCTCTGAGGCGAACGAGCACGCACTCGAAAGAGCCATCGACTGGCTCGCGACCTGGTTTGAGGCACGCGGCCTGGCGGTTGATCGGGAGCGATCTCTCATCAACCTGCCGGGCTATCGTGCGCTTTTCCATAGGGCTCCTGCACCGCTATGACGTGGACGCGGACGTGGTCCGGCGCACATGCAAAAAAATAGGGCGCTTCCCTGACGGGAGCGCCCTTTGTTCTATCGTGGCCCGGTAATTACAGGTCCGCGTGGTGAAGCTTTAGCGCGAGGCGATAATGTGCGTCGCCGAGCGGCACGTCGATAGTCTGGCCATCTGCTACCACCACGTTGCGTTTTTCGACGATCAGACCCTTCGTATTCACGACCTCGGAACGACAGTCGGCTGGACCGTCTTCGGACTTGCCGACGAATTCCGTGTCCTGGACGCTGACCGAAACCATCGCCTTGTTCCCGTCGACCATGGCCGGTGCGATAAACAGGGCGCGGCCGACAAAGGCGCTCTCGCTCCTAAGAGTGGTCGTGTTGCCGTGCGCAGTGCCGCGGTCATTGCGGCACTGTGGGAGCGTAGGGATTTGCCGCCTTCGGGTGCCGGTAGCGCCGGCATCGCGGCGGTGTGGCGGGTGATGTCGATGACGACGGGTTGCCCCGAATACTGGGCGTGCAGTGCCTGAATTTGCCGTAGATCCATATGTTCCTCACAGGGTGACAAGTCGAGCGTACCCATGCGGCCACGAAGTCAAGTGGGCCGCGATCTGAAGTAGGCGTGAGAGGTCGAAGCAGTCAGCTTTCGCGGCGCTGGCCGTCGAAGTCGTACTGGTCGTTGTCGGGCATGCACACCTGTACGATGTGTTTGAGCCGGCGCTCCGCGTTCGCGAGAATGTTTGCGCGATCCTGGTCCGTGATCTTTCGCTCGATCATCCGCTCGGTGGATCGCACAAAGATCCGGTCATACTGCGTCAGGCATCGCACCAGCAGACCAGCGAGCGGACGCGTGACAGTCAGTTCGATCAGTTCGTGCGGCATTTCGAGCCGACGCGCTTCGTGGCGGGCCAGCCATTCATCGGTCTTGCCGAGCCAGTTCGAGGTGTCGCGCAACGCCTTCTCCAGAGCCTTGACCTTGCCTCCGCGCGCGACGGCAATCTTCGACGCGCAGAAGTTGTAGTCGGACCTGATGTAGTTTCGGGCGAACTGCGAGCTGTACCGAAGCACCGTTTTCGCATCGGTCTCCGGATTGATCCGCTCAATGCGGCCGTCGCTCGTCAGGCGTTCGATGGGCTTCAGGCCGCTACCGGATGCTGACGGGGGTGCCTCGGAAGCAGGTGTGGCAACACTGAGCGCTGGACGACCGGTGTTGCCTTCCGGCTGCCGGTCGGGCTCGGGGGAAAGTTCAAGGACTGCGGCCATGGTCTATTCGGATGTGGTCTCTCTCACCGTCCATTGTCAACGCGAGTCCTCTGACGAATTCAGGCAAAAGCTATGCCGTTTTCGTGATCTTTCGGGGGATTTGCGGCAGCGTTTTGGGCAATACTGACTCTACTTCTCGCGTCCCTGACGCATCGACACTGACCCGGCTAGCCCGGAGTCCATCTTCTGTCCAAGTCGTGCCCTGCGCATGCTCCGACCAGCCGGCAACTGGTGTGGAATCTTCTGCTGATGAGCGCCTAGCCCGCGCTCCCCATTCATTCAGTCATAAAACTCGTCGCCGGCCGCATTCATTTGCGCCGCGACATCGTTCGGGCCCGGATCATTCGGGTGTTCTCTCTCCAGAGCCCGTCTGGGTAGAACGATCGTAGTGGACTGATCCGTGATCCTGCGGCGGAATGAATTTTCCGAAAATGGGCTGTTGCGCAGCGTGACCATGCTGCGCGGGAACGACCTAACGTTCCCGACTGTGAGCCTCACGGCTCCCTGAGCGCCACGACCCCGGAGGGTTGTGGCGCTCGGGTCATTTCATCCGAATCCCGAAGCGCGCTCCTCTTACCGAGGAACGCGCTTTTTTTTCGTCCTTCAGTTCCTGTCCCGTACGGAGGTCTTCCATGCTTCCCGACCGTCTTGACCAGCGCATCGCCGAAGCGATCAGCGACACGATCGCCCAGGAACGCGCATCTGCAGATACCGCATCGCCTGCATGGCGCACGCGGTGCGAGGTAGCACGGTTCGCGACGTTCAGCCATCCCGAGCGCCGCGTTTTTCTTTCACATGTTGCTGAACGCCGCGGCGAGGCGGCGGCGCACGCACTGGAGCAGTCAGCCAGCGAGTTGCGCACTACGGCAATCTTTTTCCTTGCGAGAAAACCATCATGAATGCAGTTCCCAGCATGCTCAACGGCCCTGTGCGCAGTGTCGTTGAAGAACGGGCCTTGCGCCCGCCGGTGATCGGACACATCCGGCCAGGCATCAAGGTGCTCACATCGAAAGCCCGAGCCAACAGTCGCGCCGTTGAGATCTACAACGACATGGTTGCGGCGGGGGATTCGTTCGACACGATCGGCAAGGTGATCGAATCGAAGTGCAACCTGAAAAACGCACTCGCGCCCAAAAACACACCGTATTTCACGTGTCGCCGCTCGGACTTCACCAATCCCGACGTCGCCGACGAAATCCTCAGGCTGTATGGCGAGGATCGTGGCGAGGGTCTCAGGCTCTTCCGCTTTCCGGTGCTGTTCGCGTTCAACGACTGGATGCAGAACCTGCCCAACCAGATGGCCGTGTACGGCACCAATGGTCGCAAGTTCTTCTCGCAGTACGAACGCGATAGCATCCGCTATTGCATGACGTACGCGAAGATGGAGCGGGATCAGCGGGCGCAACGCGCGGTTCGGCACTTCGGCGGCCGCACGGTCATCCGGCGGCAGGATGAAGCGATTCCTGATGGCATCTGTGACCCCGAACAGTGTCCGCAGTATCAGGCGCGACATTGCAACCTGTCAGCGAGTTTCATCTTCGCTGTGCCGGACATCAAGGGTCTGGGGCTCATCGAGTTGCCGACGAATTCGATCTACGTGCTTCAGAAGGCGTATTCGGCCATGCAGACCTTGCAGCTTGCCAGAGGCAAACTGACCGGGACGCGATTCTGGATTACGAAGCGCGAGTTCGACATCACGCGCATCAACGAAAACGGCGAAGCGGTTCGGGCAAAGCAGCTGCTCACGGTGCTCGACGCCGACATCGACATCGGTGCGCTGCTTGACGGCGCCGATGATGCGGTGCCGGCAATCGAAGCGGCCGCACAGGCAGTTGCCTTGCTCGAGGCCGGTGGCAACGTTGTTCCCCTTGGGGGTGGCGTCGCAGTCGCCGTTGCTGCTGAGGGAACGCGCGGTGAGAGCTCTGTCGACCACAGCGACCCGATGGCAGACCAACAGGCATCCGGGCAGCAACAGCCGGTACAGGTTGCAGTGCAGGTTGCAAGCGGTGCCGAACCGGGTCATGCATCGAACCCGCCGTCATCGCAAACTGACGTCAGCGCGGACGGTGTTGTCGAAACGCTCGCCGACAAGCTGGACCGTATGTCGGACCTGCTGAAGCGTCTCGGGTTAAGCGCGGAAGACCGGAAGGATGATTTCCGGCTCTTTGCGCACACCACCTATGGACGCGGATGGGTCGAGCGGCCGCAGGATGTCGACAGCATGAACGGGCGTCTGGAGACGGCACTGACTGATCGCGCAGCACTCGATCGCGAGATCGCGGCGACCAGGCAGACGAAATTCTTCGACTGACCGGTCAACACTTTCCGTCAGCCCTTCGGGGCTGGCTTTTTCAATTCCCGTTCCTGCGTCCCTCCCGGGCGCGCATTCCAACAATGGCTGCCGTGGGGCAGCCGTTTTCATTTTTGGAGGCGAAAGTGAAATTCGCACAATTTTCTGACCTGCATTACGCGCCGGACAATCTGGTCGAGTCCGACCGTTGCTTCAGTTTTGCCGTTGGCAATGCGATCGACAGCGGCGCGCAGGTTGGCGTGATTTCCGGCGACTCGACCGATCACCGGCTTGATGCCCATGCGCCGGCGTTGCACGCGCTCGCGACCCAGATTCACCGGCTTGCCAACGCGATGCCTGTGCTCATGTTGCAGGGGACGTTCTCGCATGAGCCACCGGGCACGCTCGATAACTTCGCCCTCATGGGCGGCGTTCATCAGATCCATGTTGCGGATCGCGTATCTCAGGTCGCGCTCGTCGATGGGCGTTTCTGGGCATCGACGGGACCTGTCTTCTCGGATGACGAACTGCGTCAGTTCATCGGCGTCATGCCCGAAGTGGTGTTCACCTGCCTGCCCACGGTCAACAAGGGCCAACTGGCTGCGAGCGTTGGCGCGCTCGAGGCCGGTACGGGACTGGGCGATGTGCTCGCCGCATATCTGGCGGCGGCGGGCCGGGTGAACAGGCAGCTTCGCGCAGCGGGGATTCGCACGGTGGGTGTCTCGCACGGCACAGTCAACGGCTGCACCACCGAGCACGGCGTCACGATGGCGGGATTCGATCACGAGTTCTCGCTCACTGCGTTGTTCGAAGCCGAATGCGATGGCTTCATGCTGGGCCATATTCACAAGGAGCAGCAGTGGGAGCGCGACGGCAGGCTGGTCGCATATCCGGGCTCGATCGGCCGATTTCACTACGGTGAAGAGGGCGAGAAGGGCTATCTGTCGTGGGACGTTGAACCGGCCAGCGCGTCAGCAACGCTCGTCGCAACGCCTTCGCGACAGATGATCTGCATTGACTTCGACGGGCCACCGGACATGGCAAAGCTTCAGGAGCTCGCTGGGGACGCGACCGACAAGTTCGTGCGTGTACGCTGGCAGGTGGACGAAGAGCATCGTCAGGTAGTCGATCGGGAAGCGATCAAGGCGCTGTTTTCCGGCGCTGCGGGGCTGAAGGTCGAATCGCGGGTGCTGCCGGTGGTTCGCAGCCGTGCCCAGGGCATCAGTCTGGAAACGACCGTCGAGGGGAAACTCGCACGCTGGTGCGAACTTTCAAGCGTTGACGCCAGCCCGCTTCAGGACCGGTTGCAGCTGCTCGCCTCCGGCGACGTGGAAGCGATCGCGGCCGGTGTGCTCGCCAGTCTTGCTTCCGGGCCCGAACCGCAGCCTGAAATGCCGCCTGAAATGCCGGCGCTCGCCACGGTGCTCACGCACCCCGCCGCATTTCTGGAGACGGCGGACGAAGTCACGGCCGCACCGGTCGGGACTGACACGAAGGCGACCGTTAGACCCGCGGCGCTCGATTGGCTCAACGACGATCTGTTTGCGGCCTAGCCGCCATGGTGAGAGTGGCCCGTATGGCACTCTCGCGCGGAACACAGCTGTGTTCCGGAAGCCCGCCCGCTAAGACAGGACCGCGGGTTTCCGGAACAAGGTTCACCCGCGTCCCTGACGCATCGATCGCAGTCTGCTGCATCCAATTTTTCTATAGCCCTGGCGGGGATTCATCCCCTCAGGGATGCACTCCGCCCATCTTCTGTGGAGTGTCACCATGTTTGGTCTTTATCCCGCCGGCTCCCAATGGGTCCGGCATTTCACTGCAAACCGCTCGCCGCGCGAGATCCAGAAGGTCCTCACCGACCACGCGGGCTATCGCGCGAGCATCTTTCATCTTCCCTTTGGGGAACATCGCGGCGCTGTCATTGCCCAGTCGGACCGCTTCCTGATCCTGACTGCTGCCGTCAACGCGCCAACGGCGGACCTCGCCGTTGTGCCCGACGTGCAGCTGCAAAACCTGCTGTGGTCGTTCAACACGGGCTATGCAAACCAGTGGGGCTCACGCGAGCTGCTCGCGCTGACCGGTGTCGACAACTGGGACGCGCTGCTCCGGCGTACCAGCGCGGCCTATGCCGCCGTCTGCACAACCGTTGGCGAAGTCGTCGACGGGTCGCTGGAAAAGAGGGCGGCGGAAGAGGCGGCCCGAGTAGCCGCTCAGGCGGCTGCGAACGCTGCTCAACCGCCTGCGCACGTACCTGATCCGATCGTTGGAACGATGTTTTCCAACGACGATGACGCGCCGTGGTTGCCATCGGACTATCTGTACGATGCGCCGGTTCAGGAGGTGCCGACATGCGCCCACTGAAACTGACGCTGACGGGCTTTATTGGTGTTCGTGACGGCATGAAGCGCGACACCGTCACGCTCGATCTCGAATCGCTTCCGGCAGGCCTCATCGCGTTGACCGGTCCGAACGGCGCGGGAAAGTCCACGATTATGGACAATCTGCATCCATACCGGATCATGCCGTCGCGCGCCGCGAAAGTGTCGGTGGATGCGTTCTCTTACTGGGACCACGTCTACGGCGCGCACGCGCTCAAGGAGTTCGAATGGGAGCATGGCGGTGTGCGGTACCGCTCGTCATTCGCATTCCGCAAGCCCGGCAAGACGGGCAAGGCTGAGTACTACCTGGCCTGGCGCGACGGGGACGGAAACTGGCAGCCCATGCAAACAGGTGACGGTACTGTCTCTGATGGCAAGGCGGAAACCTATGACCTGTGCGTCGAGTCGGTGTGTGGTTCGCTGGAGTCGTTCTTTACCAGCGTTTTTTCTGCGCAGAACCGGCGTCCGCTCGCCTCCTATGGTGCGACCGAGATCAAGGCACTGCTCGCGGAACTGCTGCATATCGATGACCTGCGCACGCTGTCGGCGAAAGCCGCCGACGTCGCGAAGGCGCTCGGTCGTGCGCTTGACTCCACGCAACAGCAACTCGTTGCGCTTGGATCCAAACGCGATCGCGTCGCGCAGATCGATCAGGCCATCGCTTCCGATGCACAGTCCGTCGCCTCGACTCGCGAGAGCCGGGAGACGCTGAACGCAAAGGTAGCCACCCTGACCGACCAGCGCGCCGTTCTCGCTGCAAGGCAGACTGCCAATGCCGGTGCGCAGACCCGACTGAGGGAACTGGGCACGCGGCGAAGCCAGATTGCGGCGGCCATGCAGGTCCTTGTAACCGACGCACGCGCCGATGAACCACGCCTGAACCAGCGGCGCACCTCGTTGCGCTCGTCCATCGCGGAACACAACGCAGTGATTGCGCAACGTGAAGCGATTCTGGGCGCCGCCACGGCACGTGATACCGCCCAGGCACGTATCGCGAGCGAGGAGGCGCGTGTCGAGCCGATCCAGAGGGAGATTGCTGCCCTCGAGGAGAAGCAGCTTGCGCTGACCGCGGCAACTTCCCGTCTGAACGGTCTGAAGTCGGAAGGGACGTCGAAGATGACGCTCCTGAAGTCGCTGGAACAGCAGGCGAGTGTGATCAGTACCGTGCCCTGTGCCGGTCATGGGATGCATAACATCTGTCCCTTGCTTGCGCAGGCCCGTCAGGCGGACGTACAGGTTCAGGAGCACCGCATTTCGCTCACGAATCTGCGTGCGACGTTTCGTGCCAAACGCGATGAGGTCGCGCTGCTGACGCCTCAGGTGCAGCATCTTGCGGGCAGACGGGGGGAGCGGAAGGCGGTCAATGATGCCATCGCGGCCGCGCGCCGTGACCTGCAGAAAGCTGTCGATCTCGCCGCACGCAAGCCGCTGCTTGATGCCGCAACCGAGGGTCTGGGCAAAGCCAGTGAAGAACTGGCCGCGCTCGGGACCGAGGAAGCAACGCTGCGTGCACGCCGCGAGGCGCAGCAGGCCCGTCTGTCGGAGGAAGCGAAGGAACTGGACGCGGAAGTCGCACGCCTCGGCGTCGACGACGTGACCGGTGCCATCGCCGATATCGACCGGCAGCTAACGCAGTGCCGCGAAGCCATCACCGCGGCCGACGCGAGGATCGAATCACTGATCCGCTCGCAGACGACGCGTGAGGTCGAGCTACAGGCGATCGCAAAGGAGCTTGCGGGATTCGACGCGACACAGTCGCGTGCGAACCGCATCTCCGATGAGATTACGCAGTGGAAGCTGCTCGCGAGAGGCCTCGGCAACGAAGGCGTGATTGCATTGACGATCGACGATGCGGGCCCCGCCCTCACGAAGATGGTGAACGACCTGTTGCTCGCATGCTACGGCATGCGCTTCACGGTCGAGATCCAGACGCAGCGGGCGCTGGCGAGCGGTGAACTGCGCGAGGGGTTCGAAATCCTCGTGCATGACGCCGATCACGACAGCACCAAGGCAGTCACGGTGATGTCCGGCGGCCAGAAGGTCTGGATCAACGAGTGCCTGACGCGCGGCATCGCCCTGTATCTGGCAAGCAATGCTGGCCAGCCCTACCAGACCCTGTTCAGCGACGAGTCCGATGGTCCGCTCGATCCGCAGCGCAAGCTGCAGTTCATGCGGATGAAGCGGGCAGTGCTGCGGCAGGGCGGGTACGAGCGGGAGTTTTTCATCTCGCAGACCCCCGATCTGGTTGCGGAAGCGGATGCAGTCATTGACGTCGAGGCGCTCGCTGCCTGAGCGCTGTCATTTCTTTCCATTTCTTGACCCTGTGGGGAACGTCCCCACAGGGGCGTTCCCTCGTCTTTTTTACAACGAGGAATCCCATGCAAAACCTGTTCTTGCTGCTCATCGCAGCGAGCAGTTCGTCGCTGTGCGCGTGCACGGCTCAACCTGTGGCACACGTTGAGCCGGCCAGGCCAGCACCGACGATCGTTGTCCGCAAGCCGCGAGGCGAACCGAGCGATTTTGTTCTCTGCAAGGATGGTCGCGTCCTGGTCTTCCCGGCCGCGCATCCGCAAACCTGTTCCTGATCGCGCGTCGGGGCTTCGTGCGCAAACATGGAGGTGACCATGAAGAAGCAGATCGCAACCGCAACCGTGATCGGGGCAATGCTTGCACTTGTATGCCTGCTCTGGGAACAGCAGTCGTTTGCTGCGCTTCACAGACATCCGACGCGCGTACCAGCCAATAGTCTGTCGCCATTCGACCGGCAACTTCGTCGCGCCTGACTGCCGCCATCGAAATTCTCTTTACCCCGACCGGGCAGACCTCCCGGTTGGGGAGGTCTGCCCGGCATTCTTTAAGGAGCCGAAATTGACCTTCTCATGCAGTGATTTTCTAGACGATGTCATGCGCAGTCTCGTTCACTCACAGGCGATCACTGAGGCCGAAATTCCTGCTGATGATCCCGGCAAAGCCGCAGACGTTGCGACCGCGGCAATCGTGGCAATGCACCGTGCAGGCCTGTTCGCACGCTTCATGCGCGAGCTGCTGAACGCAGTGGAAACGTTGGGAGCGATCGCTGAGGCCCACGGTGTCGATGCGCTGGTCTTCCTGTTCGACCTGCAGGCGGCGATTCTCAACGATACCTATGTCGATGCGCACGCCGGCATCGACGGTCGCATCGTCGAACTCGTATCTCAACTGCCTTCGGCCGCCGAATGGATGAAGCATATCCGGAAGGAAAGGCCTGAGGTCGACACTCCCTTCGGGGCTACTGCTCTGCTGGAGAGCCGCAAAGTGCTGGAAGGCGGAGATTGTCGATCGCCGGACCACGAGTTCAAAAACTTCCACCGGCTGCTTTGCGAGCGCTTCGAGTACCCGCACGATGAGATTGACTGGAAACGCGATCAGCTTTCGCTGATCGAATGGATCGCGAATCGCCAGTCGACCCCGGTCAGTGTGCAGCCTGTTCCGACCATCCGGGTCAGAGCGGACGGCGACGCGAATTTCTATCATCTTCTGGACGGCGAGGACTGGGTTGCCGCCGTGCAGATGAATGGCAGGTTCACGGTGCCGATGCAGGAAGCCATGCTGCAGAAGTTTGCCGGGGTGTTGCGCAATCCATGCGGTCCTCACTTGCCGGACATGAACAACGCAGTTCCTGATCATGTCCGGGACCGGGTGAAATGGGCGCTGAGCCGGTTGCGTGAACATGAGGCCGCGCTTCAGGGAGTTCAGCTGGCGCGCGGGAACGGCCAGATCCTTGCACTGGAACTGAAGGATCGGGAAGAGGCGATCAGGCACGCAATGGAAAGGATTAACGAATTCCGGGGTATGGCTGCGAAAAATGGTGTGGATGCTGAAGCGTTTATCCATTCCATTGGCGGTGTACCCGATCTGGAGAGGTTCGGATACAGGACCAGCTAACCGGTACCACCTTGAAACCGCCCGTCGAGCGTCCCCGTCCTGGGGTCCGCCCGACGGGCATTTCTTTTGGTGCTCGCGCAGTCGGCGCCGGATTTGCGGCTCGTCTTCGGTCGAAAGAGACCACTATTTCCGCATCTTTCCCCGTGGCCACGCTCGCGCACTGGAATTACCCTGTGTGAATCTTCTGCGCCACTGGCGCATCGACCAGCCCGCCTCGCGGGCTTCTTTTTCCCCTTAGGAGCTTCTCCCACCGGGGAAGGCTCCCGTCCTACTGGAGCCTTCATGAAAAGCACTCAACGCAGCGCCAATCGTTACCGTTCTGCTTCCTGGGAGCGGGTCTGCACGGCATCCACCCGGGTTCCCGCGGATTTCGGGCGTCACTTGCGTGACATCGCTCGCCCGCTGCAGATCGCATATCAACGTCTCATGTCTTCGTATGACGGTTATCCAGCCGGTATCGAGTGCCGCATGGAAGATCGCGAGTCCTGGGCATTCGTGCTTCCGGATGCGTCAGGCTCAAAGGCGTGGCGCATTCAGCAGTTCGACCTGAACGGGTTCATCGGTCATCTCTGCTTCGACTCCCTCAACGAGGCGATCGAAGAAATGCTCCGCATGGGCTACTGCGTGACCGATCCCGGAGCACTCGATCGCATCGGATCAACTGCCCGAAGGGCACGGGGTGTACGCCGCGCAGCGCTCATGCAGAAGCATCAGGAAGGCCTCATTACCTACCGTCAGATGATCGACGAGATGTCTGCACTGCCTCACTGACCTTTCAACTCATTAACCCCTGTGGGAGCCGCTCCCGTAGGGGGCGTGCTCCAATAAACCGGAGCAATCATGTTTGATGACATTCTTCAAAAGATGGAGGCGGCGATCGCCGTCCTCATGGGCCTGATCCGTGCCGGCCATCCGTTGTGCGGCACGGCCAGCGGCAAGGACTCGACGTGCGCGACGATTCTCATGCTGGAAGCCGTGCGCCGCGTCGCGGAAGAAGGCCACCCGCAACCCGCGCACTACATCTCTTCGGCCAATACAACGATCGAAACAGCAGTCTTGCGCGGCATATCGAGACCATGCTGGAAGAGGTCGACGAGCACGCGGCCGCATATGGGCTCGGCGTGACGACGCACATTGCCACGCCGTCGCTGGCGATGCAGTTTGCCGTTTCCACCATCGGCCGCGGCACCCTGGTACGCACCGTCGAAAACGGCGTGCGTGCCGGCAAACGCACGAGAGCGTGCGCGACTTATGTTGACCCATCGAGTGTAAACTGACTCGTCGACACACTCACCACAAGGATTTGAAGCTATCGCGATTCGCGACTCACGCGGAAATGTCAACAACTTTGCGCGTCCCGCCATTGATAGGTGGATTTTGTTGACGGTGCTCGTCACAGCGAAAGCGGCGGGGGTGCAACCGGTTACCCGTGCGTCGCTGACCGGCCATAACCGGCCGTTCGACATCGCGACGCGAATCGTCGACAATCCGCCAAGGATGGTTCTACGGTTCTAGCCGTATTTTTGGATTGATTGAATATCGCTCTATGACTGTGACAGAAGGCGGCATCTGTGCCCGCGCCATCGCTTACTTGAAGCCCGTGGTGCAAGAATCAACGCCAGCAATATCGCTGTCACGGGAGGACTCGCCTGTTCTCCGTCCCTTCATCGACGACCTAATGGTTTCGTACGTCGCGGATACAGCTGACCATTTGGCCTTTGTTCAGCACCGGCATCTGGAACAGGAAGGTGTCTCGGTTGACCAGCTTCATTCAATGGCCGTTTCAAATTTGCAAGCTCTTGCGGAAGAAAAGCTGGCTGTTCGCGAGTACGGTTCGATATATGTTGCACTCATGGGAGGCAACTTCGAGGCGAGTCTTCTCACGCTTGATGCCATGTGGAATGACTGGTATGCCCATCTCGCCCCGCAGGGCTTTGTCGCGGTTGCTCCAGCGCGTGACCTCCTCGCATTCTGCGACTCATCTTCCGCACAAGGGCTAGTGGAGCTTCGGCACGTCGTAGAGCGGTCCGGGGATTGCGACCATCGGCTGCTCCCTCACTTGTACCGACGCACAGGCGCCGAATGGAAGCAACTGCCTTTCACGCCATGATTAAGGACGACGATTCAGACGCTCTGAGAATTTAGGCGAGATAGTCGCCAAGCCCAACAGGACTCGCCTCTAATGACGATGCGAATGTGCGCTTTCGCTATCCGCGCCTGTACCTTCAGGGTCGATTTATGCGCCTTGCATGAGTCGCGTCCAAGACGATCATCGTGCTCGGTCGTAGGGCGCAGCGCGGCCAGTTCCGGTCACTCGACACCGCCGGGTACATTGTTCACAATCCGGAGGACGCACCCACCGCTGAGTCGCCGGGAGGCGGGCTCACTTCGCAGGGAATGGAGAATGTCACTCCAGTTGACGGACCGATTGCGGGAAAACCTCGAATGGCTCGCTTCGAATTGGGAAGCAAAACAGCTTCAACATATTTCCACTTTCAATAACGAATTCCACGCTGCTCTGCGTTCAGTGCTTGCCGGTAACGTAAGCCGACCTGAGCTTGAGCTTTTGATCGACGGAACCCGAGGGAAAGCGGCCGACGGCTATGCCCATCTGCTTGTTGTCGATCCGAAACGCGTCGCGGAGGACCCATTCATTGCCCTTCGCATTCTTGGTGAAATCTCGACAGACCTCGCTCGTGCTATCCGCGCTTGAGCTTATTACAAACGCGGAGGCTTCCGATGGTTGAACAATATGGCCTCAGGCTCATGTTCGAGTGGGGCGGTGGTTGTATTTGGGCGGGAGACGACACAACTCGCAGCACATACGGAGTTGGTCCGATTGAGGACTCGCTGCCGCTAGCTGACGAGACGCGCAGAAAGCTTGCGGAAATGGCTGCGTGGCATGACCTATCGCTTAACTGGGAATACCCTCCAGACCCGGGACCATGGGACGCGCACGAGTACGAACGCTTTGAAGCGTCGGCGGCGGCGATGAGTGACCATCTTCAACAGGAGCTCGGCGACCGCTTCGCTATCGTCTACGAGAGATTGGGAGTTCATGAGGGACGCGCCGAGAATCATTAGCCCGGGGACTTCGGTCAACGGAAGGCCCGCCTCCTCGCGAATGGCCGCTTCTGAGGAGCCGCACTTCAGGTGCCGCCTTTATGGCTCTTTGCTAATTGGCCGTCAACAGCGACAGCAGGTGCGCATATCCCAATCTTGAATTTGAGTAGGCGAAACAGAACGTTAAATATAGATAAGTCGAACTTGTCCGATGGTTGTCGCCAATTCTCTCTGATAATCTTTTTGCTTCGCCGAAAAAAGTAATTCGAAGGGCGACGCCCAACCGGCCATCCGGGTCATGCGTCGTTGTAAAGGATATTGGAAAAACGCCGTTGCGTTGTGCAAGGCTTCATCCGGCATCACAGGTAAAGAAAAATGAATAACCGTTGCTTCCAGCTTGTGTTCTGCAAGCTCCGGGGTATGCTCATTGCCGTTGCAGAAACTGCAACCGGACATGGAAATTCCTGTCACGGTGAAGCCGGCGCATCGGTCGCGCTGCACTCCTTCACCCTGTTCGCGATGCGTCACGTGGCCTGCGCGGTGCTTGTACTCGCTGGATTTGCCCCCCCCCCTCTCGGATGCGCAGATCGTCCCCTCCGGCGCGCATGCGCCGATCGTAATCAGTACGGCGAATGGACTGCCGCAAGTTAATGTGAATAAGCCGTCCGGTGGCGGTGTGTCGCTTAACACTTATTCACAATTTGATGTGGGCTCGCGCGGTGCGGTGCTGAATAACTCGCCCGTCATAACATCTACGCAGCTTGCAGGACAAATCAACGGTAATCCGAATTTCGGGCCCAACGACGCCGCGAAGATTATCGTCAATCAGGTCAACAGCAATAATCCCTCACTCCTGAGAGGGGCCGTTGAAGTCGCGGGCCAGAAGGCGAGCGTCGTCATTTCGAATAGTTCGGGCCTGGTCATTGATGGTGGCGGCTTCATCAATACCACGCGAGGCATCCTCACGACCGGCAACCCGCTGATTGACGGCAACGGCAATCTGACCGGTTTCAACGTCACGGGGGGCACCATCACGGTCCAGGGCGCAGGCTTCAACGCGTCCAATATCGATCAGGTGGACCTCATTGCGCGCGCCGTGCAGGCCAATGCGGCGATCTACGCGAAGACGCTGAACGTTGTGACCGGTGCAAATCAGGTCGATTACGCGAGTCTCAATGCAACACCCATCGCAGGCACAGGCGCAGCACCAGCCGTGTCCATCGACGTGTCGCAACTGGGTGGCATGTATGCGAACAGCGTCTTTCTGGTCGGCAACGAGAAAGGTGTCGGCGTAGCCAATGCCGGGACCATCGCCGCGCAGGCTGGTGACCTCACGCTGACCACCTCGGGCCAGCTCGTCAACACGGGCAGGCTGACTGCGAGCGGCAAGCTCGGCATCAGCGCCGCGAGCGTTACGAACAGCGGCGCCATCGCTGCGCAGCACGATACGACCATCAGCGCAGGTAGCGTCGCCTCGACCGGACTGCTTGGCGCAGGAGTCAACGATGACGGCAGTCTTGCCGGCAGCGGCAACCTCTCCGTCACGTCGGCGGGACTGCTGTCGGCGACCGGCCAGAATGTCGCCGCGGGCAACGTGACGCTCTACGGCGTGTCGCTCGACCTGTCGGGCGCGCAGACGTGGGCCGCGTCGGCGCTTGCGCTGACCGCCACCGGCGACAATCTGGATCTCGTCAACGCAAGCACGGGCGCAGGCTCGTCGATCACCGCGAATGCAGCAGGCATGCTCGATAACAGTGGCGGCACGTTCAATGCGCCACAGCTCGCGATCCAGGCGGGCAATCTTGCAAACCGGAACGGCACCGTCACGCAGACCGGTACCGGCGATACCGCGATCACGGTGGGTGGTGCGCTCGACAACACGCAGGGCACCATCCAGGGCAACAGCCAGAACCTGACGGTAACGGCGGCCAGTGTCGCGAACCACGGCGGCACGATCTACCACGCGGGCAGTGGCAGGCTAGGGGTTTCAGCCACCGGGACGGTGTCGAACGCTGGCGGCACGATCGGCGGCAAGGGGGCTGTCGCTGTTTCAGGCGGCGCAGTGGACAATACTGCCGGCACGATCGGTGCACTGGGCGGCAATCTGTCGGTCGCCTCGGGTTCAACGCTCTCGAACGACGGCGGGACCATGCAGGCGGCTGGATCGGTGCTGGCGAGCGCGACGGGCGCGCTGTCCAACGCCGGAGGTGACATCTCGGCTCTCGGCTCAGGGGCGGACACCACACTGTCGGTCTCCGGCCAGACCATCGACAACAGTGGCGGCAAACTCCTCAACGCCGGAACGGGCGACACGAACGTCGCGGCGACGAAGAGCCTCACGAACGACGGCGGCCCGCTGGGCGGCAACGGCGGCGTGACGGTTTCCGCGCCGGTGCTGTCGAACCGCTCGGGCGGTCAGGTTCAGGCCGGTGGCGCACTCACGCTGGACACGCCGTCGTCGGTCGATAACACAGGTGGCAACCTGATCGCAGGCGGCCGGTTGACGCTTAACCAGTCGGGCGCGAGCGTCAACAATACGGGTGGCCAGATCAGCGGCGCACAGATCCTGCTGGCTACCGCGAGCCTCGACAACACCAACGGGCGGATTGCGAACCCCGCCGGTAGCGGCGGCGACATCACCATTGCGATGGACACCCTCACAAACGCAGGCGGCAGCATCGCCAGCGACCAGGATCTAAGCATCACGGCCACGACCCTGACCGGCGACGGCAAGGTAATCGGCGGTCGCGAGGCGAGCCTCAGCCTGCAGGGCGACTACACGAACGACGCAGCCAACCAGATCGCGGCGAACCGCAAGCTGAGCTTCACGACGACCGGCACGCTGACCAATAACGGTTCGCTTTCGTCAGCGGGTAATGTGACGGTCAACGCGGCGAACGTCGTCAATGCGGCCGGTGCGCAGATCGTGTCGGGCAATCCGGGCGATCTGTCCACCGGCGCTACCACGGTCAATGCGGCCGGGAATATCACCAACGCGGGTGCCATCGAAGGCAACACCGTCACGACGACGAGCCAGCGCCTTGCCAACACCGGCGCCCTGATCGGCAACAGCGTCACGGTCAACGCCGGTACGCTCGACAACAGCGGCGAGGCGGCAGTCATCGCGGGTGTCCAGCACGTGAACCTGTGGGTGTCCGATACGCTGACCAATGAGAACGGCGCGGAGATTTTCAGTCTCGGCGATATGAACATCGCGGCGAACGGCACGACCGACGCGAGCGGCAATCTGGTCAACCCGACCGGCACGATCAACAACCTGTCCTCGACGATCGAATCGCAGGGCGACATGAACGTCGCGGCGAACCGGATCAACAACGTCTGGCAGAACGTCCAGACCACGACCAGCAGCACGACGCAGTCGTACCTGATGACGCAACTGCCGTGGTGGTCGGCGAGCCAGGCGAACATGAACCAGCAGGTCGCGTACTACGTGAACCCTGCCGATATCGTGTCGGTCACGCCGGTCGTCACGCCAGACGGCTATGTCGTGCAGAAGGTCGTGGTCAATCTGCCCGCCAATGCGTCGGTGTTCGGCTGGATGCAGAACGGCCTCACCTACCAGTTGCCGGACGGCGGCCAGAACGTGCAGTACATGGACCAGTCGCGCGTGACGCCCACTGCCGATCAGGTCACGCTCTACGTGTATGGCTACAAGACGGGCCAGTCCAACCCCGACCAGGCGGGCGGCACCGCATGGCCGCAGTACGCGAACGACACCGCGCAGAACGTGCTCGGCACGATCACCTATTCGAACCAGTACGGCGATTGCACGACGAACTGCATCCGCCTCGAAACCTACCCCGGCTATACCGACCCCAACACGCAGATCCTGACGGGCACGCAGATCCGTCTGCCCGCTGACAGTCCCTACCAGATCGAAACCGAGCGGCAGGCCAACGAGACCATCACGACGACTACGCTCGCGCCGACGAGCGGCCAGCAGGCGATGCTGACGGCCGGCGGGAACATGAAGCTGATGGTCGGCACGCAACTGAACAATGACAACGGTGCGATTGCGGCGGGTGGCAACCTCAGCATCAACGGTCAGGCGCTCCCGACAGGAGATGCATCGGATGCGGCGTCTGCCGGCACCTATGCGTCGATCCTCAATACCGCGACGCAACTCACGACGACCTACTCGTTCCTGAACAGTTCGGGCTATCCGAACATCTGGACCGGCAGCGGTGACGATCCGCCGTCGTCCTGGCAGCAGTGGACCAATCCGTCGATCACGTACGTGACGGGTTCGGTCGGTGGCACGATCACGAGCGGCCAGGCGCTGACGATCAGCGGCGGCCAGATCACGAACACGAGTGTGCAGGCCGTGTCTGGTCCCTCGGGTGCCAGCGCCGCCGCGCTCGGCCTCGGCAATGCGCCCGCCGTACCAGGGCGAGACGTCAACGGCACGCTCGCGGGTGCTCCCAGTCTGCGTCTTCCATCGAGCGGCCTGTATCCCTTCTTTGAGAATTGACCGATGCCGCCATAGATCATACCCGAGTGGTCCGGTCGTCCAGGCCAGCTGTCTGAGGGCTGCGGTTTGGCCGTTGCTGCCGCTGACGCGACCATCGGTCAAAGGCGGCTATCGTCAGTTTCCTGACGCTACACCCGCGATACTTTGACGCAGCGTTGCACTTCTTGGGAAGCGCCCCACTTCTTCGCAGGGCGGACCCCATTCGGGTGCTGAGGGATAACCCGATTACCGTCACGTGAATCGATGCAAATCGCGGCACAGGGATGCGGTATCGGGAAACACGCGCCGAACGCTTTTGATTCGCCTCTATTCGGAACAAGTTTAATAGGGTAAAACTGCGTCTAAGACCACTTGCGCGGACGTATGATGGCTGACCTCAAATCCAAGATTTCAATAGAGACCAATCGGCTCGGAGACGGTACTGCAGAAAACGATCGGAGAATGCTCACTTCTGCATTCGTTCCCACAGCCGACTTCCGATCACTGATCGAGTCGGACGAGCGCACGGTGGTTGTCGGTCGGCGAGGCACTGGAAAGAGCGCACTGTTTTTGGAGCTGCAAAATCACTGGAAGGCTGACAAGCGCGTCCAAGTTTTGGGGTTCGCGCCGGAAGACGACGAAGTGATTGGCTTCCGAGCGATGTTGAAGCCGTTTTCAACATCATTCAACTTGGCACGGGCCTCGACCCGTTTGCTGTGGCGTTATGCGATTTTGATGGAAGTTGCGTGCGCTCTAGAAAAAAACTACAAGACGTCTAAGCAAATCGCCGAGGACGAGCTTGTATCAGCGCATGTAAGCAAATGGCGCGCTGCAAGGGGCAGTCTACTGCAAAAATGCAGGGTGATCGCAAAGGGATATCTTTCGGTGAATTCGCCGGAGGAAGCCGTCGGTGATCTGTCAGGAAATCTCGAGCTTAGCGACGTTGAGTCCAGTATATTTTCCATATTGTCAAAGACGGAGAGGAAAATTGTTGTTCTGATGGACAGATTAGACGAAGGCTATGAGCCGGATCCGATCGGAATCGGCATTATTACCGGCCTAGTCTATGCATCGATCGAGTTAAACAAAAAATCCGATAAAATTAGACCGATCATTTTTCTCAGAGATAACATTTACCGCGCGGTGTCGAAAGAAGACCCGGACTATTCACGGAACATTGAAGGCCAAGTAATAAGACTCCATTGGGATTGGGCTCAGCTCCTCCTGCTCGTAGCGGCGCGCATGAGAATATCGTTTGGCCTTGAGCTTGAGCGGGATCAACGGATTTGGGATAGGTGCACTGCCGGTGAACTACAAGGGCGAGAAGGATTCAAGAGGTGTTTGCAGTTCACTCTTTACCGTCCGCGTGATTTGCTTTCATTGCTTAATGAGGCGTTTTACTATGCAGCGCGCGACGGCCGTCAGACAGCTATCTTGGCCGATCTTGACCGAGCGGCACAGTCAATTTCGCACGGACGTTTAGAAGATCTTTGGAAAGAGTACCAACGAATTTTTCCGTCGATTCAGGAAGCGTCCAACGCATTCGCGAATGGAGAGCCAGAATTTACCGCTGGGGACGCAACGGAAGCTTTAAGGCACGTCGTCGAAACTCTTCCAGACTCCACACCGCAAGGCGTAATGCAAGATTTTAGGCTGCTCGAGCCGAGCGGAATCCTGCAAGGTTTATATAGTGTGGGCTTCCTTGGCGTTCATGAACCTATCACTTCGGCATTTACTTTCTGCCACGATGGACGCACGCCAGATAAGGCGTTCGCTGACAATGAACGATTACTGATTCACCCGTGTTATTGGCTTGGATTGAATTTAACTCGTAATGCTCTGAAGCCTGAGGAGGCAGAAGAGATAACCGATGAATACGACATCAAGGTTGAATCCACTACTCCTGAAATCCGAAGGGCAAGGATAGGTCAAATTGTCGCGCAACTGGACAGGATCCCCCAAGGCCGGGACGGTGATCGTGAATTTGAATCATGGTGTCTCGATGCGCTAAGAACAATTTTTGCTATGCACTTGACTAATATCCAACCCCATCCGAATGGTGCAGCAGTTCAAAGACGGGATATTGTCGGGCGAAATCGAGAGGCTTCCGAATTCTGGCGTCGTGCACATACCGACTACGGTGTTCGGCAAGTAGTATTCGAAACCAAAAATTACGTTGACGTCGGAGCTACAGAGTATCGGCAGGTACGATCCTATCTAACTGGCGTGTATGGCCGACTTGGATTCATGATCACGCGCGATGTTGATGAGAGCCCGCGGACTGGAAAAGACCTTGATTGGATCAAGGAGCTTAACAAGGAACATAACGTCGTAATTTTAAAATTTCCGGCGAAATATATATGTAAGCTCCTGCAGAAATTAAGAAGCCCGGAGAAACATGACGCTGTCGATAAACAGGTGGGTGCGCTTCTCGATTCATACGAGCGCAACTATCTGTCGATAAAAAGCACTCGGCCGCGCAGGTAGTAACTCGTGGAGGCGACAGGGAGCCCGTCCAGCCGACTCTGGCTGGCTGCGCCTCTAGCCGTAATACGAAACGTCGTCAGGCTCAGCCCCTTGCTGCCTTGCCGGCGGGGAGCAACGCTGCCGTCAATATACTCGCGGATCTGACAGCAAGGGAGACCTTAGCGGATTGGTCGACGGGCGCGCCACGGCTGCTACGGCCGTATCTGTGCGGGTAGCTTGTCCGTCAAGTTCCGGAGTAATGCAGCCATTCGAACGGCAGATTTCCTCGCCCGCCGAACGGCGGGTTGTGGCCGATTGGGTGAAGTCGCCAACGGCCGCATATGGGCACTCCGGTTCGCAAAAACTGAATTCAGCTGACTGGCCGGTTTGGAGAAGGTCATCTGACCGGAGTGGGTCGGGTCCGGCCGACCGCGTCGGGCGGCAGTCGGCCAATTGCGGTCATTGATCGTGTCGTGTTCCAGGACTCTTTTGACTCCATCAACAGACGCTCAAAGCGGTCGAAGGGCCGTTGGCCCGCTGACGCCATTGTTGCGACCGCGGAGAGTCTGATCCGGCTTGGCTTGCTCGGCAAATCAACTTACCTAGGGCAACTACTCGGCATCAGACGGCTTTTAGCAACTCGTTGCGCTGCTCCGCCCATTTGAGAAGGGCGTCCAGAGCGGGACAGAGTGCTTGTCCCCAATCAGTCAACCGGTATTCCACCTTGGGCGGCACCTGGGCATAGAGCTTTCTTGCCACGATCCCGTCCGCCTCCAACTGGCGTAGCTGCTGCGCGAGCATCTTTTGCGAAATGCCAGGGACGAGCTTCTCCAGATCAGAGAAGCGCTGCACCTTGCCATCGAAAAGGTGGAACAGGATGACCAGCTTCCAGCGCCCTTCCAGCAATTTCAGCACTGCTTCGACACCGACTGCGGCCGTGTCGGGGGTGTATTCCTTTCCCATAGGTAGGTAACTTACTTTTCCGTGCGTTCTTGTTCAATAGTAAGTTTATAGCGAAAATTCCTGTATCGACACTTTGCCCTCAGAGGCTACTGGCATGGACGTTTCACTACCCGATGCGGTCTCCACTTTTTTTCAGGTGAGCAATGGTGCCGCGCCTTCATCGCTGCGACGTGCTTTTTCCGAAAAGGCCGTTGTCCACGATGAAGGCCAGACGTATCAGGGACACGAAGCAATCGAAACCTGGCTGGCGGAAGCGCAGCGCAAGTATGGCTATAGCGTAGAGCCGTTGACGTTCGTGCAAGACGACGCCGGCGTCACTGTCGTGGCTCAATATGCTGGCAACTTCCCTGGAGGTCTCGCCGACCTGAAACATGTATTCCGGCTCACGGACCACAAGATTGAATTTCTGGAGATCCACTGATGACCACGAACCGCGAACTAACGGGCAAGCGTGTGCTGGTCACGGCTGGCACGAAGGGCGTTGGCCGCGCCGTCGTCGAACTGCTCGGCGAACTCGGCGCGCGCATCCTGACGACGGCTCGTGCCAAGCCGGACTTCATTCCCGACGCCATGTTCGTCGAAGCCGACCTCACTACGCCGGAGGGTTGCGGCACCGTAGCACAGGCCGTCGAAAGCCGGCTGGGTGGCGTGGACGCCATCATCCATGTCCTGGGCGGATCGTCAGCCCCGGCAGGCGGTTTTGCCGCGCTGGATGAAACCGAATGGCAGAAAGAACTGAATCTCAATCTGTTTCCAGCCGTACGACTGGATCGGGCGTTGTTGCCGAAGATGATTGAGCAACGTGCAGGCGTCATCATCCACGTCACGTCCATCCAGAATCGTTTGCCCTTGCCGGAATCAACCACGGCTTATGCTGCCGCCAAGGCTGCACTGTCCACGTACAGCAAGAGTCTGTCGAAGGAAATCACGCCTAAGGGCGTGCGCGTCGTGCGCGTGTCGCCGGGATGGGTGGAAACCGAAGCGGCAGTTGCGCTGGCAGAACGGCTTGCCAGCCAGGCCGGTACGGATTACGAAGGCGGCAAGCAGATCATTATGGACGCGCTGGGTGGCATCCCGCTCGGACGGCCGTGTAAGCCGGCGGAAGTCGCGAACCTGATCGCGTTTTTGATCTCGCCGCGTGCGGCGGCGATCAGCGGGGCAGAGTACGTGATCGACGGCGGAACGATTCCCACCGCGTAAGACTGATCCATCGGGACACCGATACGATCCTGCGATACTCATCGCCCGGGCACCCTGTGCGTCCTGGTGTACCGCTGCTGCGTTGGGGCGTGCGCCCCGCGCCGCGGAAGCCGCTGCCATCGGTCTTGACCCCTGACGCCTTTGGCCCTCGCGGGCCTGCGCGCTCCGCTTGCCGATAGTGAAGCTGCGAGGGCGAGTCGTAAGGCTGTCGGTTCCCATCGCCGTTTTAAGGCGTCGAGCCCGTTGCAATATAAGAAGCGAATCCGATTGTTGCACGCGATCGCTGCTGGTTCGTAGTCACGACGGTGCGACGTCGATTGTCTTCAGCGCATAGATTAGGCTCGCCTGTTCGGTCTGCCATCCTCAAGTGACCTTGCGAAGGCCATCCAAAAACTTCGGGGCGCATACTCACCGCACAAACCAATGCCGCGGGACGTTCTGTGCCATAGCATCGAGGGTTCACAACGCACTTTCGGGAGAAGGAAGGCTGTCGACAGGCGCCGAAAAATCGCCCTCACGTATCGCTTTCCGTTTTGTAGCCGATCCAGTTACAGAGTGTCGAGTCAACCGGGATGTTCCAGTGCCTGATATGTGGTCGTCAAAGGACACTGGCAAGCTGGGTGCAACAGGCTGTTTAGGGTCGTGTTGTGCCTGTTGCATCGGGCGCCCGGCCGGGACGATCGTCGCGCTCGGTCGTTGGCGCTAGCCGGCCATCTACGGACGTTGGACGGTCCTAGCCAGATCGTCGACAATGGCAGGAACTGCGGAAGACAGCTTACGCAAAGTTCATCGGTATGCGCGCTCCTGAAGCCATGCATCGAGTCTCCCGCAGATGACGGCTTCGCAACCGGCGCTGCGGAACTCGCCCCCATTGACCAACGAATTGCGAGGCTTGCATGTCCCGTATTGCCGTTATCGTTATCGACGTACAGCAGATGTTCTTTAGCGGCCCTGCGGCCGCATATCGCGCCGGCGATGTGATCGATGAGCGACGCCCAGGTCACCGGGCTGCGGCAGCAGCTCTCGTCGCGGTCGCTTGAGATCGAGCACCTAAAGCTCACGATCGCGAAACTGCGCCGCATGCAGTTCGGCCGTAAATCGGAGAAGCTGGATCGCCAGATCGAGCAACTCGAATTGCGGCTGGAGGACCTGCAGGCTGACGAAGGTGCCGCCGAAGTGACGGCTGCTCACGAAACGAAGCAGCCGCGTCGCGAAGGTGCGAGCAGCAAGCCGTTGCCCGATCACCTTGAACACGAAGAGCGCGTCCATCTGCCTGCCGGTGACGACTGCCCCGATTGCGGCGGGCGTCTCAAGCCGTTGGGCGAAGACGTCGCGGAGCAACTCGAGTACGTCCGGGCGCACTTCCGCGTGATCCGTCACCACCGTCCGAAGCTGGCCTGCGCGTACTGCGATCGCATCGTGCAGACAGCGGCACCGGGCAGACCGATCGACCGCGGCATCCCGGGCCCGTCGCTGCTCCCCCACATCGCCGTGTCGAAGTTCGCTTGCCACATCCCATTGCACCGCCAGGCAGTCATGTATGCGCGCGACGGCGTCGAGATCGACCCCGGCACCATTCGCCTACGTGCTCGACCACATCGCTGACCATCCGGCCAACCGTGTCGACCAGTTGCTTCCATGGAACGTGGCGCCGTCGCTGTCGCCAACTGCTCGCGTCGACCCCATCCGATAGCGTCGCGAATCTCCGTCGTCAACAACCTGCACTACGGTGCTGCTCGGGCGCCTGCCGAGTAGTTGAGGGAATCTCGACAGGAAGGTCAGACTCACGGATGAAAAAACCCGAAAGTTGACGACCAACTTTCGGGTTACGGCAGCAACCAGATCGCCTATGCTCTCGCCCTTCCGATTGCAAGCCGCAACCGGACGGAGATAGGTCGATCAACCTCAGTTGCTAAAGATCAGACCGCGAGCGACACCATTGACGTAAATGCGGCCATAAGTGTTCCAGTCGCCCACCACCACGGCGTTGCCGCCGAACTGGTGCGCGTCGTCGTTGAAGCGCGACCACGTTGCGCCGCCATCGTCGGAGCGGAAGATGCCCCACTGGCCGTTGATCGTGCCTTCCACATAGACCGCGGCCGAGTATGGCGAGCCGGTTTGCGCCTTGCCCAGCGTGATATTGGTGGCCCCGAGCGTGCCGTTGGCGGTTGCAAAGGCGGTGAGCTTGGTCCAGGTCGCGCCTGAGTCCAGCGAGTGGTACACGGCATTGCCATCGGCCACCCAGATGTCGCCCTCGGCGTTCGGGTTCATCGCCATCGACGTATCGCCCCAGGCATTCCAGGCCATGTTCGCGTTCACCGAGCCCTGGCTCAGCGTGAACGTGTGGCCGGCGTCGGTCGAGACGTAGACCTTGCCAGGCTGCCAGCTCCAGTTTGCGCCGCCCGAATCGAAGGCATAGACCTTGTTCGGGTTGTTGCGGTCCACGGCCAGGCGATAAGCGCGGAAGAAGCCGTTCCAGGTGGCGGTAAACGCCGGCAGGTTGGTTTGCGTCCAGCTCGCGCCATTGTTCGTGGTGTACGACGGCACTGAGTCTTGCGGCGCCCAGACCAGGTTGTTGCGGGACGTGACTGCCAGGCTTTGCACCGGGCTTGAGCTGGCCGAGCCGCCGGTAGGCATCGACGGGAACTGCGACCAGCTATTGCCGGAGTCGCCGGACCAGAAGCCCTTGACGGCGGAACCGTTGGCATTGTCGACGCCGGTGACGGCAATGTAGGACGGATCGGCCCACGCCATGTCGGCCGCATTGCCGCTGCTCCATCCGGGCATCGGAGCCCGCGTCGGCCGCGTCGCGAGGTCCGTGATCACCCAGGCGCCGATGTCGCCCGCGGCGTTAATTAGCTTGTACTGCGCGCCGGCCGGAGGCGCGACGGCGAACAGCGTGGCGGTCTCTTCCAGGTTGTTGACCTTGGAGCTCCAGCCCGGCGTGGTCGAGGAGGCGTTCGTGGTTTCGCAGATGCCGCCGCCGTGGACGTGCATGATGTGGTCGCGGTTGGCCGGGTCGATCGTGACGTTCTCGATCCAGCCGCGGCAGGTGTCGGACGTATGCGGCATGTTGGCCTCGACTTCGCGCCAGCTGGTGCCGCCATCATCGGACATTTGAATTTGCATGCTGGTGTCGCTCCAGCCTGTCATGCCCACCGCAATGCGGGCGATCGAGCCGGCGCCGTAGACGGACAGGCCGGCCATCCCCATGCTGGTGGAGCTCAAGAGCTGGGTCCAGGTGCTGTTGTTGCTGGCGCCGAACTTGTAGAGATAACTGGGGCCACTGCCGCCCTGAACCTGAGGAGCTGTCGGGCGGAACGTCATGTAGAAGGTGCCGTCAGACGTCTTCACGACGTGCGGGATGTCGTAATTGGTCACGTTGGACGGGACCGCGACCGGCGCCCACGTGGCGCCGCCATTGGTGGACCGGTATAGCGTCGACGTCAAGCCTGCCGCCAGGGCATAGTCGGAGGCAACGGTGGCCCAGATGATCCACGTCGGCTGCCCAGTCCCCTTGAATGGGGTATCGAAAATGATTTGTTCGACGCCGATCGGGGTCCCCCCGCCGGTCACCGTGGTGCTCGAGAAGCCCGTAACCTGGCTCCAGGTATGGCCCGAGTCCGTGCTCTTCCAGATACCGGCCTTGCGCGAGCCGAACATCAACGTCGACGGATTCTGTGGGTCGACCGCCAGACGTTCGCCGTAGCCCCGGGCGTTATCGTTGCCACCCACCGCGAACGGCAGGTCGTAGTGCGTCCAGGTGTTGCCGCGGTCGCTGGAAATGTAAATGCGGCCGTGGGCATCCTGACCCACGGTATCGCCGGTCATCATGTAGACCAGTTGGTCGTTGTTCGGGTCGAGGGCGATGCTCTCCACGCCGTGGTAGCGGCCTTCGCCGGCGCCGAAACCCTGGCCGTCGGTGAGCGGGATCCACGACGAGGTCGTCGTGTCCCAGCGGTAGGCGCCGCCGACGTCGGTGCGTGCGTACAGCAGGCTTGCGTTGGTCGGATGGTAGATCAGGCCGGTGACATAGCCGCCGCCACCCCACTTGACGCTGGTCCAGCTCGTGGCCGGAACCGCCGCGGCAGCAACGATCTGCGCGGACGCATGCGGCGCGCTGCCAGCCGTGCCGGACGATCCTCCGCCGCTGCACGAAACCAGGGGCAACGCCGCAACGGTGGCCCAGAACACTCGGTGGATTCTTCGTTTCATCTTCATTTTGTTTTCCGTTCGGTCATACTGCCTTCGGCAGCCTCTTTCGACGCAATGCATCCCTTCTTGCGTCGACAGCGATCTTAATTGCCGTATCGCTAAAAAACATCGAGCGCGGCGTGGAAAAAGCGTAAGGAAATCCTTATTTTTTGTTGTCTATTTCCTGTTTTCTTCGTAAGCGGGTAAGCAGCCATCACTCCACGCTTACGGATTGCCGGTTACATAGGCGATTTCTCGCACCAAGGCCATTGGCATATTCGGAATCGCGTCGAGTCCCGGTGCGAAAACGGCCCCATCGGTTGAATAACCGGCTGCAGCTACACATATCGTTTCGAACTTTCCGCTGCCCGGCCACGTCTCCCGCAATAACAGCCGATACACCGCGCCGTCCATGACGACCTCGTACAAAGGGAACTCATTGCCGAGCCAAATGGAAGTACTGCCGAGCTAGGGCCGTTCCAGCTGATAAAGCCACAATGCTTTCGCAAGGGAAACCAGGCCGGTCCTGCGATCCGTTACCGACCGGAATCGCTCATCGAACACCGGGATATGGAGGGTGTAATAGGAAGACAAGGGTCGGGAATTGAGACCTTACATGGGCGGAGCCGGCCACTACATCGGCAACAGCGTTCGAGCATTCGGACGCCTGATCATGGACCGCCGCGTTCGGCCAGGAACGGCCGTTCGACAGACGAGCATGGATCACCGACAATTGCCCCACCTTCCCCTATCGACCGGTAGCCTCATCGGAGTGCCCAATATGAGCTGGGACGTCTCGCTGTACAAATTCACTAAACGCTATCGCCGTATCCAAGACATTCCCGGTGACGAGCAGCCACATCCACTAGGGACTCGTTCAGAAGTTCAAGCGGCGGTGTCGGATGCTTTTCCGGGGACGAACTGGAACGATCCTGCCTGGGGCATCTATGATGTCGAGTTCGGCTCGATCGAATTTAACCTCGGAAAAGACGACTCAGTGCGAAGTCTGGCACTTCACGCACGGGCGAGCGCGGCCATCGTGGGCGGAATCCTCCAGCTCTGCGAACGCCTTGGCTGTCAGGCTATAGACCTTTCGGACAGTAGCTTGCTCGATCAGTCCGAGCACCCTACCGCCGGCCTAGAGAAATGGCGCAAGTATCGCGACCAAATCATTCAAGAATCTCAAGGCTAGGAGCTGTGATGGGCCGTCCTCGCGTCGCGGAACGTCGGGACGGCACAATCGGTCGGGCTACGGCCGAGGCCGTGTAAAAACGTGCTTGATAGCCTAGACTAAATCAACCTGTTGGCGCGAGAGGGGAAGATGGGGCGATTTGTCGAAGGTGCAGACCGCAATCAGGCAACGCTGCTGCCGGAATGTC